>NZ_JAMZGH010000028.1:0-80391 GCF_024158805.1 Chromobacterium sp. S0633
CTGAGGAGGCGAACTATACGTCAGGCCCCTAAACCCGTCAACACCTTTTGCGAGAAAAACCTCAACAAAAGCGGGTCTCACAGGGCAAACCCTTGATGCGACAAGAAATATCCGAAAGGGGTATTTGCCGGCACGCCTCAACCGCCCCGCCGAACCATGAAAAACGGGCCGAAGCTTAGCTTCGGCCCGTTCTCAATCTCACCTTTAATGATGGAAAGTCACGGCATAACCGGCAACTTTTCCAAAGCCTGGACCAATTCCACCTCGATCAAGCACCAATCGCTGCCCTTATCCATCACCTTGCCCAAGGAGAGTTGGAAATGCTTGCCCTTGGCCGTCATGTAGAATTCCTTGCCCAACACATATAAGGATAACGGCAGCAATAAGGCGTTCACTACCTTGCCCGAGCGCTGGCATGGCACGAACAAGGCGATATGCCCGGCCAGCCAAACCTGTTCAGGCGGCAGAGTGGGATCGATCAGCCTCACATCGGTTGGCCGCAGCGAAGCCGCCACCGGTCTTCTACTCAGGGTTTCAACCCCGAGGTAGATCTGATCCGCCGAATTACGCTTCACTCGGCGCACCACGCCCAGACTCCAGCCATCCACCGATTTCTCGCGAAAACCGATCAAGGCGCCCAGGCCCACCCATTCGTTCCCCATCGCCCCCAAAGTCACACCCAGTCCGGTTTGGCTGACGTTGTCGACTTCCCAGCGCGAAAACTCTTCTTTTGCCGGCTGAGAAACAGCCTCCCCGCCCAAGGCAAGCCCAGGCATCGGCGCGCCCTTGTCCCGCTTCCTGGTGGTAACGAAGCCATAAATACGGATATTGGCCGCATCATCGAAATTACCGTCTTCCAGCGCGCCCGTTTGCTTGGCCTCGTCCACGACCCGAATCAAACGGTGCAGCACGGGCAGGCGATACGCCACTTCTATGCTCTGCCCGGAAACGGGCACCCGCTCCGCCCTTTCAAAACGCATTTGCTGGGGGGCCCACTCCCGCATCAAAGCGCGCAAGGTATTGGCGTCTATGCCCGGCTCCATCATGCGTTTAATTTCAGGCGGCACTCTGCCGGCGTCCAATACAATGCTCCAGCCATGCAGGATTTCGACCAGATCCGTTGTCCCCCAGTAGCGCGCGGCTTCGTCCACCAGCCCGCCCGACGCTCTTGCCGCGGGATGCGGTCCTTTTAAAGAGACCACAAAACTAGAATGTTCCGCGCAAGCCCGGGTTAATGACATACGGTTGCTAAGCACTTGCAGCAATTGATAGGCGAAGTGCAATTGCCTGGCGCTGAGATTGCCCCCGGTCAACACGGCGAGCATATGCAAGATGAGGAATTGATCCTGAACCGTCGTCGCAGGCTGACCATCGCCGAACAGAAACACCGGCACGGAATCGCAACCATGATGCTCGGCGAACCAATATAGCTGGTTGACCCCCAGCCAAAACGCCTCTTCCGGATTAAAGCTTCGAATCCAATGCCAACGCGCATGCTCGCCAAGATAGAACATCATCCGCGACAGCACGATGGGCAGCAGCGTCAGCACCTTGGCGCCTTCAACGGAATCGGCGTCGACCGTCAGCACATGCTGATAACTATCGATGAAGCATTTGCCGTACGCCAGTATCTGGCTTCGCAATTGCGCTTCCAGCGCCTTGGGCATGCGCGTATTCAGCAAGTATTGCGCGCAGAGGTTTTCGTGCAGCGACTCAGTCTCTTGATTCAGCGCCAGCAGCGCCTCGACGCGATCCACCGAGATATTGTGCCAATCCAACTCCAATGGCGACAGCAAGGCCACCACGCGCTCATGCGCGGCCGCCCCATGCTCCTTCTTCAAAGCCGCCACGAACTCCCTGGCCGCTTCCGCGCTGGCCAACGGGTCGGAGCGACCTTTAGCCCCTCTTGAAAAAAAATCCAGCATAGCCGCCCACTCTCAAGACAATGTCAGCACATTTCAATCACTACGCGAAACAGCTTGAACGCTACATCCATTTATAGCAAGCCGCAAGCCGGCCCGCTGGCCGTCGGACAAAGAAAAAGCGCCCATGACAGGCGCTTTCGAAATTCATTGCAAACCCGCAGTTTGCTTAGATAGCCAGAGCGTCCAGGGCTTTGCCGCTGGAGATCCACTCTTGTACCCACACCGGCTTACGGCCGCGGCCGGTCCAAGTCAGTTCCGGGCTGGCCGGGTGACGATACTTGGCTTCCACCGGCTTGCGCACGCCGCCGGTTTTGCCCAGCACTTCTTCCACGCTCAGACCATAAGCGCGAGCAAGTTCAATGATTTGTTTCTTGGCTTTGGACTTTTCTTCGCTTTCGCGGCGCTTGATTTCAGCTTCGACATCGGCGCGCAGAGCCACCAGCTGAGTAAAATCCAATTTCGACAGTTCCATTAGCATGTTCCCAAATATATTGTAAGAGTAGTGGTGCGTTACAGATGATAATGTAGCCAAGCCTTTCCACTCAAGTCAAGGAAACAAAACAGAAATTATCAATTAATTCTCAGCCCCCTCATTCAAGGAATAGGGCAGCTCCAGTTGTTGAAGCCTTATTGTGTACGCCTCGTCAGCGTAAATACCTTCTTCCCAGGCTTGAAATTGAACCACGGCCAAGCCTTCATATTGATCCGGCACCACTTGGCAAACCGCAGCCACCATGCCAATCGACTGCCCCGCCACGGACGGGCTATAGAGTTTGGCACCGATGGCGAGCGGCTGTTTAAATGCCACTTTGAACATGCGGCGCTTCATTTTCCCCAAATACTGCGACCTGGCGACGATTTCCTGCCCCGGGTAACAGCCTTTCTTAAAGCTTACCCCGCCAATCAATTCCATATTCGCCATTTGCGGCACAAACTGCTCCTGAGTCGCCAGGCTGACCCAAGGGATGCCCGCGTCAATATCCCGCCAGTCCCAAACGCTGGAGGACACCAGGCTCGCCGTATCCGTCAGCCTTGCGCCAAGCTGCTCTGCGCCGGCTTCATCCACCGCCAGCACCCAGCCCGCCCCGGGCAGGCCTATCAACAGGCCCAATTCCACTCGAATCATTTCACGCGGCCCAACGCTTGCCGCCAATGCCGGCTCAATGGCCAACGTATTCAGCGCCGTCGCGCCCGCAAGGCCAATCAAGGTCAGATTATCCGCAATGGATACCTTCACCTTGGAGCGCAAGACAAACATGCTCAGGCGCTTGGCCACGTATTCGGCCAGATCCGCCGACACCGCCAGGCAATAAACGCCGTCGCTCCGCCAAACCAGGAAGCTGGCCAGCATTCGCCCTTTGGCTGAAGAGTAACTGCTGTACTGGGCATGGCTTTCGTCCGACAACTCCCGCACATCGCTGGAAAGCTGCCCTTGCAAAAAGGCCTCCGCGTCCTCTCCCGCCACCTGGATGATTTTATGCTTATCCAGAACCGATATTGCGGCGCCTGCGCGCAAAGACTCCAACTGCCGCAAATGAACATTCATTTCCGCCGCATCTTTATTTGCCCGCTCCGCGCGCGCATCCAGCCTGAGCTTACCGTCCAGATTCATTTAACCCACCTCAAAAACGCGGCTATTCCCGCATTGTCAACAAACGAAATTTTAACGCGCCGCCGCCTCCCTTCGCCAGCGGTGAATTGCGGGCGTCAACGCCGCGTCCAAGCCGCCCGACAGACGCAAGCGATTTTCAGCCGCGCAAGTGTTGACAGCCCGACATGCTGACGCTATAGTTCGCCCTCACTCAAATCCCTGATAGCTCAGTTGGTAGAGCGACGGACTGTTAATCCGCAGGTCGCAGGTTCGAGCCCTGCTCGGGGAGCCACTCCGGCCCAGTTTGAGAATTGCTTGTTTTCCATTCCCTGATAGCTCAGTTGGTAGAGCGACGGACTGTTAATCCGCAGGTCGCAGGTTCGAGCCCTGCTCGGGGAGCCAAAACAAGCCCGCATCACCGCATTATGATCCCTGATAGCTCAGTTGGTAGAGCGACGGACTGTTAATCCGCAGGTCGCAGGTTCGAGCCCTGCTCGGGGAGCCAAAATTTCAAAAGCCACAATCTCCGGATTGTGGCTTTTTCCATTTTCGCTTCCGTTTTACAATCGGCCCACCCTCCCCATTGGAATAATAATGATTTCCAGACCGATTGCCTTTGCCGGGGGCGCCATCCTGCTCTGGGCCTCTTTGGCCGCGCTTGGCGCTCAAACACGCTCGCTTCCCCCTTTCTTCGTCGTTGGCGTCTGTCTGCTGATCGGCAGCCTGCTCAGCCTGCGCCATTACCGCGACTGGAAAGTCCCGGCGCCCACCCTGCTGGTGGGGATCTACGGCTTGTTCGGCTATCACTTCCTGCTGTTCTTCGCGTTTCGGCACGCGCCGGCGATGGAAGCCAATCTGCTGAATTACCTGTGGCCGCTGCTGATCGTCATGCTCTCCCCCATCCTGGTGCCGGGCACCGTGCTGCATGGCCGCCACATCCTGGCCGGCGCGCTGGGCTTCAGCGGCGCGGCGCTGATTGTCAGCGGGGGCAAGCTCGCCTTGTCCAGCAGCCATCTCGCCGGTTATCTGCTCGCCATCGCCGCCGCCGTGGTGTGGTCCACCTTCAGCCTGCTGACCCGCAGGCTGCCCAGCTTTCCCAATAGCGCGGTGGGCGGCTTCTGCCTGCTGTCCGGCCTGCTCTCCTTGCTGTGTCACGCCCTGTTCGAACCCAGCGTCGCCCCCAGCGCCGGCCAATGGCTGGCCCTGATCCTGCTCGGCATCGGGCCGATGGGCGGCGCCTTCTTTCTATGGGACCGCGCGCTCAAGGAAGGCGACCCCAGGCAGATCGGCTCCCTGTCCTACGCCACGCCGCTGCTGTCCACCTTGCTACTGATAAGCAGCGGCCAGGGTCAATTGAACGCCGTCGCTCTGACCGCCATCGTGCTCATTCTTGGCGGCGCCTTGCTTGGCAGCCTGCCCGTCCGCTCACGCTCAGCCGCTTGATAGAAAGACCCGCGGTGGAGCGACGGCGGCCGAATGTCCTATAATGCTTAACGCTATTTAAACAGAGGCCAACCATGTCCATTATTAAAGAATTCAAAGAATTTGCCATGAAAGGCAATGTCATCGATCTGGCGGTCGGCGTCGTCATCGGCGGCGCTTTCGGCGCCATCGTCAAATCGCTGGTCGACGATGTGATCATGCCCCCAATCGGCCTATTGATCGGCAACGTCGATTTCTCCAATATGTTCTTCGTGCTAAAAGAAGGCAGCAAACAGCTTGGGCCTTATGTGTCCGTGGCCGCGGCCAAACAGGCCGGCGCCGTCACGCTGAATATCGGCCTGTTCATCAATGCCATGGTCAGCTTCACCATCGTGGCTTTCGCCATCTTCATGCTGGTCAAGGCCATCAATCGGCTGAAGCGCGAAGAACCGGCCGCCGCGCCGGCCCCCGCCACCAAGGAATGCCCGTTCTGCGTGTCCAGCATTCCGGAAAAAGCCTCTCGATGCCCGCAGTGCACATCCCAACTCTAAGAGCGGAGATTGCCCCGCTACGCCAACTGATTTAGAATCGGCTGGTTCTGGGGGAGTAGCCTCGGCGCGGTTTTCAGCGCCGGCATGCGTCAACAGGCTTGGCCATCGCGGCCATGGCGCATGCGACGAAAACTTCCGTTTGGCAAGACCCATGACATGTCTGCGCAACGCGGGGCTGCGGCGCGGGCTTGTCATGGCGTATGCGCAGCCCCCGGAGTTTTCATGGAAGCCTTCCTTATTTCCACCGGCATCGTCGCTTTGGCTGAAATCGGCGACAAAACCCAATTGCTCGCCCTGATGCTAGCCGGCCGCTACCGCAAACCCATGCCCATCGTTCTGGGCATCTTCGTCGCCACCTTGCTCAATCATTTCGCCGCCGCCGCGGTGGGTCACTGGCTGATGAGCAAGATAGGACCGGACTTCATGCGTTGGGGCTTGGGTCTTTCCTTTCTCGCCATGGCGGGCTGGATGCTGATTCCGGACAAGCTGGATGAAGACAGCCGGCTCATGGAGCGCTTCGGCGTGTTCGGCACCACCTGTATCGCTTTCTTTATCGCGGAAATGGGCGACAAGACGCAGCTGGCCACCGTCGCGCTGTCCGCGCGCTTTCCCGAGGCCTTGCTGTTGGTGGTGGCCGGCACGACGCTGGGCATGATGCTGGCCAATGTGCCCGCGGTGCTCTTGGGCGAGGTGGCCGCGAAGAAGCTGCCGCAAAAGCTGGTGCACACCATTGCCGCGCTCTTGTTCGCCGGCCTGGGCATTATCACCCTGCTAAGCCCGTTGCAGATCTGAGGCAACGCTCAAAACAAAACGGAGGCCGCGGCCTCCGTTTTGCTTTCCTGCCGACCTGCGGCGCTTCAAGTCCGGGTAGCTCCGCGCCCAAGCGCCTCCAACAGCTGCTCCGGGTTGAAGCCCAGGCGGAAGCCGCCCCAATGCTTGCCGGACAACATGATGGGCAGCACCACTTCCGACAGCACCTCCCCGGTGTCGCGGGTATACGTCTGCAGCAGGAAAGACTGCGTGCTGCGCGCGGCCCGCAAACCGGCGGCATCGGCGAACTTGCGCTTGTCGCGGCTGTTGATCAGGTCCTTGGCCGCATCTCCGCTCAAGGGCTGGCTATACCAGCTATTGTGGGTCGGCGCGTAGCCGTTGGTGTCCACCGCCAGGCAGAACACGCCGCCGGGCACGGACTTGGCGGCGCGGTCGTACACCGGCTGCATTAGTTTTTCCAGCTTGGCGTCGTACTGAGTGCGGAACTTGGCCGGCTTGGCGCCGGCGATGGGCTGGTAATTCTGATCGAACAGCGCCACGCCCGCGGCCAGTTGCGCGGCCATCATGGTTTGCAATTCATCCCGCGCCTCGCGGGCCGTTTGCATGATCTGGTCGAACTCGCCCTCGCCCAGAATGAAGCGCGCCACCAGTTGCTGCACCTGCTCCGCCGCGCCGGACAATTTGGTGGCCGAGTCTTCGGTATGGTTCAGACGGTCCGTCACCTGATGGCCCAGTTCGTGGATTTCCGCCACATGCAGATTGACCTGGCCATTGGAGGCGACGAACTCCGACATGGTGGCGGCGATCTGGCTGAGACTGCTCGCCGTGGTTTCGAAGTCTCCCATCATCTTGCTGAAATGGTCGGACGCCTTGGAGACGATCTCCCGCGCCGACTTGGTGTCCTCGGTGATCTGCGCGGTTTCCACCTGGGTCTCCGACACCAGCCCCAACATGCCGTCGATATTATGCGAAATCTCGTCGGTGGCCTTTTTGACCCGCTCGGCCAGTTTGCGCACCTCATCGGCCACCACGGCGAAACCGCGTCCGCTCTCGCCGGCCCGCGCCGCCTCTATCGCGGCGTTCAAGGCCAGCAGATTGGTCTGGTCCGACACGTCCTTGATCAGATCGACAATGGTCTTGATGCTGGAGGAGCGCTGACTCAGGTCATCCACCGTGTGATTGAAATGCCCCACTTTCTGGTTGATGCCGTAGATGCTCTCCGCCACGGACTTGAGTTCGGCGTAGGATTCCCGCGCCACATCCAGATTGGCCAGCGTAGTGGACGAGATCGCCTGGGTTTGCTCAGTGACCTGGCCCACGCCCTCGGTGCTCTGATCGCTGGCGGCCCGGACCTGCGTCGCCAGCTGATCCTGCTTGCGCGCGCCCTCCAGCGATTCGACCACGTTCTTGCGGGTGCGCGCCGAATCCATCGCGATCCGCACCGTCATCAACCGCACATTGCTGATGATCTCGCGCATTTTCAGCAGGAAACGGTTATACGACAGCGACAATTCGCGGATTTCGTCATGGGTGATGGTGGGAATGTCTCTGGACAGATCCCCCTCGCCGGCGCCGATTTCATTGAAAATCCGGATAATCATTTTCAGCGGTCTGACGATGAGGAAGCGCAGATACCAGACCATGAAGGCGATGAAAGCGACGCTGACCACCCACAGCGCCATCGTCCAAAACAGCGCGCCGTCGATGCTGGACTCGATGCCGGCCAACACCTGGGGCGAAGCGACCTGCCCTTTCAGCGAACTCCGTATGTTTTCCAGCACATAATAAACATAAGCCACCATGCCCAGCTGAAACACGCTGATGAAAAAGAAACTGCACAATTTCTTGGTCAACGTATCCCAGAAAGTCTTTTCCACCAGGGTATACACGCGCCAGAACCACTGCATGACTTCTCCTCTTGCTCCGCAATCCCGTTCAGCGGCTGGTGCCGGCCCCGCGCCCTCCGGCGCTTCGGGCCCGCCCGTCGCTGTTATCTAGAATTATTGTTGTTTATTGACTTCAGTCAGCCATGCTAAGCGATAGCGGCCTTGTTTTTGGAATAGTTGGCTGACTATTGATTATCATCAAATAGGCCATGTCAATGTATTACAAATCCCCGTTTCCGTGTTGCCTTCTCCACACCATCCAGCACTCCCGACCGCCAAACACCGGCACGCCCTCCGCCTGCGGCGCGCAACTCTCCAACACGAAAGCCGGCTCCAGCAAAGCGCTCAAGGCCGACATGCCCAAGCCGAACGGCGGGCCGCGCGGCGTGTCCGCGATAAAGAACACTCCAAGCAGCGCGCCGCCGGGGCGCAACAAGCGCGCCATCTTTTCCGCATAGCGGACATGCAGGCGGGGCGGCAACGCGCAGAGAAAGGCCCGCTCGAACACCATGTCGAAAGACGGCGTTTCCTCGACGGCGAAAAAGTCCGCCTGCCGGATATGGGCGGCCGCCTGCGGCCACTGCGCGCGAGCGATCTCCACCGCCTGCGCGCTGAAATCGACGGCCAGCACCTGATGGCCGCAGTCCAGCAACAGGGGCAAGTCTCCGGCGCTGCCGCAGCCGGGCAGCAAGATTCGACTGGCAGGCTGAGCTTGGAAAAACGCCAGGGCCTCCGGACTCAGCCGCGCGCCCTCCCAAGGCGTCACGCCGTCGCGATAACGCACATCCCAAAACTCGGTCAAAGAACTGTCCTGCGCCATCGCCTTCCCCTCGTTCTATTCAACGCCCGCCTGCTCGCGCAAAAAGGCGGCCACCTGCGCCGGACTCCAGCCGGCGCAATCGCGCTGACACGCCGGCTCTCCCGCCCGCAGCCAACGCAGGCAGTTCCCCTCCATGCGGAACCACAAGGGCAGGCAGGGCACGCTCATCCACTCGCCCCCATCCTCGCCCTGATGAAGCTCCGGCAGGCAGGAGAACACCGCGGCGATCTTCAATCCGCGCTGACGCAGCGGCAGCTGCAACCACACCCGCTCCCGCTCCTCCGCGTCCATGAAGCACCACTGCGAGATCTCGTCGAAGCTGCGCGCGCAGCCGCGGCAGATATCGTCGCCCACCGCGGTGGAACACACGGCGATGCAAGGCGAATCAGGGCGCTCCGTCGTCATGCCCCAGCCCTTGAAACAATAATGTCATATTTCTTGACGCGCCAAACTAAAGTGTCAGATAAATGAATAGTCATAAAAATAAAATATCCGCTGTCATGACCCGCAATGAAACCTTGATTTTCCGCACCTTACGCCTGCTGCAGACCATGCACATCCAGTATCTAGACGAACACAAACTGTTTCAGGCGCTCTCGCGCGAATCCGGCGGCGAATACAGCGCGGCCGACGTTCACGAGCACCTAGTCTACATGCAGCAAAACGGCTTGCTCAAACCCGTCCGCACCGCGGACAACCATACCGCCTACGCGTTGGATTGGGGCGGCTACGATTATCTGGACCCCACCTGAAAAATAAAAAGGCAGCGCGAAGGCTGCCCAGGGTCCGCGGCGCGACGACGCCCGCTTATAAATAATCCCGCATCCGGAAATAAGCCATGCCCAGCACCAAGGCCGGCGTGCGCAGCCATTTGCCGCCGGGGAAGGGATTATGACGAATCTTGGCGAACAGGTCGAAGCGCGAAGCGTCTCCGGCCACCGCCTCCGCCACCACCTTGCCGGCCAGGCCGGTGATGTTGACGCCGTGCCCGGAAAAGCCTTGCAGATAATAGACATTGCCGTCCAAACGGCCAAAGTCAGGGGCGCGGTTCACCGTGATGTCGCAAAAACCGCCCCAGGCATAGTCGATCTTGACGTCGGCCAGTTGCGGAAACACCCGCAGCATATCGCTGCGCATGCCGTCGGCCAAATGGGCCGGCTCGCGTCCGGAGTAACTGACCTTGCCGCCGAACAATAAGCGGTGGTCGGCGGACAGACGATAGTAATCCAGCACGAAATTGGTGTCGCACACCGCCATATCGTTGGCGATCAAGGCCTCGGCCCGCTCCTTCCCCAAGGGCTCGGTGGCGATCACATAAGTGCCGGCCGGCATGATACGCCGTTCCAGCTCCGGCACCAGCGCGCCGATGTAGGAATTGCAGGCCAACACCAGCTGGTCGCAATTGACCACGCCCCGATCCGTCGCCACTTGCGGCCGCGCCCCCCGCTTCAGATGCAGCGCCGGGCTTTGCTCGTAAATGGCCACCCCCGCCTCGCGCGCGGCGCGGGCCAGGCCCAGTGTGTAGTTCAATGGGTGCAGATGGCCGGAGCGCGGGTCGTACAACCCGCCCTGGTAGCGATCGCTGGCCAGCCGGGTCCTGAGTTCGTCTCGGTCCCACAGCTGCATGCCGCCATAGTCATAGGCCTGCGCCGCCTCTCGCTGCCAGTCCTCCAACTCCTGCATATGCCGCGGCTTGACCGCCACGCTGACATAGCCGCGCCGCCAATCGCAATCGATGCCGTGCCGGTTCACCCGTTGTTCGATGATGTCCACCGCCTCCACCGACATGTCCCACATCTGCTTGGCCAGGCTGTCGCCCAATTGCGCGCGCAGCGTGTCGACGCCGCAAGCGAATCCGGAAATCACCTGTCCGCCGTTGCGCCCCGAGGCGCCGAAGCCGATTTGCGCCCCCTCCAGCAGCGCCACGGAGAATCCGCGCTCGCGCAGATTCAGCGCCGCCGACAAGCCCGCCAGCCCGCCGCCCACCACGCAGACATCGCAGTCGACGACGCCTTCCAGCGCCGCCCCGGGCTCCCAGGGCAGAGCGGTGGCGGCGTAATAGGATGGAGCGTGAGCCTGATGGGCAAAGCTAAACATGAAGACCTCTCAATGAAAACAGGAATGGCGGCCAAAGCCGGGCGGACCAAACGCCTCGGGAAAGAGAAGAAAAAGCGGATGCCGTGCGGCATCCGCTGCGGCGCGTGCGCGGGCGCTAGCGCGTCAACACCACCGGTACATCCTGGCGCCAACTGACGAAGACCGGATCTCCCCAGGTCGGCGCGGTTTCGCCCGCATCATACCAGCGCGAAGACGGCACCACCGATTTGACGACCTTGCCGCTGGCCAGTTTCACGTGATAGATGGAATAACTGCCCAGATAGGCGATGTCCTCCACCACGCCGGCGGCGACGTTGGGGCCCGCCGGCAGCGGCTTGATGTCCAGCCTCACGTCTTCCGGCCGAATGCTGGCCCAGACGTGCATGCCCTTGGGGCCGGTAATCCCGTGGTCGATGCGGATGTCCCCGCCCAGCTCCGGCGAGCGCACTTCGACCAGGTCCGGCTCGTCCACCACCACCGCGCCCTCGAAAATATTGCTCTCGCCGATGAATTCCGCGGTGAAGCGACAGCTGGGGTAATCGTAAATTTCGGACGGGGTGCCCACCTGCAACAAGGAGCCTTCGCTCATGATGCCGATGCGGCTGGCCATGGTCATCGCCTCTTCCTGATCATGAGTCACCATGATGCAGGTCACGCCCACCTGTTCGATGGTATTGACCAGCTCCAGCTGGGTCTGCTGGCGCAGCTTCTTGTCCAGAGCGCCCAGAGGCTCGTCCAGCAGCAAGAGCTTGGGCCGCTTGACCAGGCTGCGCGCCAGCGCCACCCGCTGCTGCTGGCCGCCGGACAATTGATGCGGCTTGCGGTTGGCGTACTTGCGCATCTGCACCAGATCCAGCATCTTGCCCACCCGCTCCGCGATCTCCTCGCGCGGCACCTTGTCCTGTTTCAGGCCAAACGCCACGTTCTGCTCCACCGTCATATGCGGAAACAAGGCGTAGCTCTGGAACATCATGTTCACCGGCCGCTCGTACGGCTGCAGGCCCTGCATGTCCTCCCCGTCCAGGATGATGCGACCAGAAGTCGGCGTCTCCATGCCCGCCAGCATGCGCAGCAAGGTGGACTTGCCGCAGCCGGAGCTGCCTAGCAGGGCGAAGATTTCATTTCTGCGGATATCCAGATCCACATGATCCACAGCGACATGATCGCCGAACTTTTTCAGTACGCCGGCAATGCGCAGATAAGCCTTGTCGGCGTCGGCCTGGGTTCCGGCGGCCTGGGCGTTGTGGGCGGAAAAAGCGGCCTGGGCCGGTTTGGCGGCAATAGCTTGCGTCATTGAGTCGTTCCCTCTATTGCAATTCCGCAGCGGCGCGGGCCGGCTGCGTCCGCCGCGCGGGCCTCGTCTCGAGGCGGCGCGGCGGCAATCGAATGCCTTGCTGGATGATCGCGCCGGCCTGGGCCCGCGCGCATGGGTTCAAGAATCCGTCCGGCGTCCCGCGCCGGCCGGCGGTCCCGCCGCGAGAGCGCGTGGCCATGCCGCCACCGCCGTGCCTATTGCCAACATGATGTCTCCTCTGTACGGCGCTTAATGCGAACACGGCCCGGCGGCCGCGACGACGGCGAGCGCCTTTGTCGTTTTAGTCTTGAACAGAAGCCTATGCCACGTTTAATAAATTTGACAATATCTAGTGCAAACGCTCTCGAAAATTTATCGCCTCTGTGGCGCGCGCGCCTCACCCAGGCTGGCCGGTCAAACCCGAAAACCCGGCCCTTTCCCCTAAGACGCCGGCGGCGAAAACCCCACCATCATTGTTTAATTCGTCAAACACTTTACCCTTTTCCACCGCAGGCAGACCGGCGCGCGCGGCGCCGCGTCCTCGCCAGGCGTCCGCGTCGCCAGCAAATTGCCCCGCAAACGCCGACGCGCTCTAGAATGAAGCATGCATGTTGACGCCGCGCAACGCCTGACCAAAGGAATACCGCCATGCCCTATGCCGAAATCGCCGGACACAAGGTCTATTACGAACTCAGCGGACAGGGCGCCCAAGTTCTGGCGCTATTCAACGGCATCACCATGTCCACCGCCGCCTGGGCCCTGCTGCAGCCGCAACTGGAACCGCACTTCCAGCTATTGCGCTTCGACTTTCTCGGCCAAGGCCAAAGCGACCGACCCGGCGGCGACAAATATCCGCTCAGCGAACAAGCCGACCTCGCCGCCGGTCTGTTGAATCATTTGGGCATTGCGGAGGTCTATCTCACCGGCTTGTCTTACGGCGGCATGGTGGCGCAGCACTTCGCCCATCGTCATCCCGAGCGCGTGTCGCGGCTGCTGCTGGCCGCCACGCTGGCCTGGGCCGACAGCGTCAACAACCATATCAGCGACAGCTGGATTGCGGCCAACCGCAGCGGCGGGCTGGATTTGCGTTACGCGGTCAGCGTGCCCTGGCTGTTTTCCAGCCGATTTCTCGCCAGCAACGCCGCCATGCTCGACGATATGAAGCTGATCGCCGGCATGGTGGACTGGGACGCGGTGATACGTCTGATCGCCGGCGTCACCGAGCACGACGCGCGCACCTGGCTGCACGAGCTGAGCATGCCCTGCCATATACTGGTTGGCGACGAAGACCGCCTGACGCCCTTGTATCAAGCCGAACTATTGCGCGAACGGCTGCCCGGCGCGCAGCTGGAAATTCTGCCGGGCACCGGCCATGTATTGCACATCGAGGCCGCGGACGCCTTTGTCCGCAGCATTATCCGTTTTGGCCACGGCTGAAACGCCCATTATCAGAACAAGGAGAACCGAATGACCGCCGAGTCCGTTTTGCTTGCCGTTGATTCAAAGGGAATCGCCACCATCACCCTCAACCGCGCGGAACTGCTGAACGCGCTGGACGACAGCAGCGTCGGCCTGCTGACCGCGATGCTGGAAACCCTGGCCGAAGACGCTAGCGTGCGCGCCGTGGTGCTGACCGGCAGCGGCATCAGCTTTTCCGCCGGCCACGATATCGACTGGATGCGACGGATGGCCAGCTTCGGCCGCGAGGAACTGGAGCGCCACGCCCGCCTGCTGGCCAAGCTGCTGCGCACGCTGGACACCTTGCCCAAGCCCACCATCGCCAAGATACAGGGCTCCGCCTTCGGCCTGGGCGCGGGGCTGGTCGCCTGCTGCGACGTGTCCATCGCCAGCTCCGAAGCGCTGTTCAGCTTCTCCGACGTCAAGCTGGGCGTGATCCCCGCGCTGGTGGCGCCCTATATGGTCCGCGCCATCGGCGAGCGCTCGACGCGCCGCTACTTCATGACCGCGGAGCGTTTCAACGCCGGCAAGGCCAAACGCCTGGGGCTGGTGCATCAGGTGGTGGAAAGCGATGAGCTCGACATGGCGGTGGACTTCCTGATCAACCATCTGCTGATCAACAGCCCGGCGGCGATGCTGGAAGCCAAGCGGCTGCTGGCCGACATCGCCGGCCTGGGCGTCGGGGAAGACGGCATGGAAATCTGCATCCAGCGCATTGTCGCCATCCGCCTGAGCGAGGAAGGCCGCGAGGGCGTTCAGGCCATGCTGGAAACGCGCAAGCCCTCGTGGATGGATTGAACAAGCGGCGGGGAACGGCGCGGCTGGCCCTGCCGCGCCATGGGTGCGACAATGCGGCCAACTTCACCGCATTGTTGCCGCCATGTCCAACCACAGCTTCTTCTGGCACGATTACGAAACCTTCGGCGCCGTGCCGCGCCAGGATCGCCCCTCGCAGTTCGCCGGCATCCGCACCGACGCCGAGCTGAATGAAATCGGCGAACCGGTCATGCTCTACGCCCGGCCCGCGCCCGACTACCTGCCGTCTCCGGTGGCCTGCCTGCTGACCGGCATCACCCCGCAATGGTGTTTGCAGCACGGCGTGGCCGAGCACGAATTCGCCGGCGTGATCGAACGCGAGCTGGCGACGCCGGGCACCATAGGCGTCGGCTACAACTCTATCCGCTTCGACGACGAAGTCACCCGCTTCCTGTTCTGGCGCAATCTGATGGACCCCTATGCGCGCGAATGGCAGAACCAATGCGGCCGCTGGGATCTGCTGGACCTGGTCCGCGCCACCTTCGCGCTGCGCCCGGACGGCATCCAATGGCCGCAGCACGAGGATGGACGCCCCAGCTTCAAACTGGAGCATTTGAGCGCCGCCAACGGCCTGGCGCACGAAGCCGCCCACGACGCCCTCTCCGACGTGCGCGCCACCATCGCGCTGGCGCGCCTGATCAAACAACACCAGCCCAAGCTGTTCGACTTCTACCTGTCGCTGCGCAAGAAAGACGCGGTCAAGGTCCAGCTCAGCCTCCACGCGCCCAAACCCGTGTTGCACGTTTCCGGCATGTACGGCGCCGAGCGCGGCAATATGGCCGTGGTCTGGCCGCTGGCGGCCCACCCCTACAACGCCAACGAGGTGATTGTCTGGGACTTGGCCCACGACCCTCGCGAACTGCAAGGCCTGGGCCCGGACGCCATCCGAGAGCGCTTGTACACCCGCAGCGAAGATTTGCCGGAAGGCGTGCAGCGTTTGCCGCTCAAAACCGTGCACATCAATAAATCGCCGTTCGTGGTCGCCAACCTCAAGGTGTTGAGCCCGGAGCGCGCCGCGCACTGGGGCGTGGACATGGAGCAGGTTCAGCGCCACGCCGACTACGCCGGCGCGCTGCCGGATCTGAGCCCGGTCTGGCGCAAGGTGTATAAGCGCGAAACCGGCGAGCCGCGCGACGTCGACGAAAATCTCTACGGCGGCTTCGTCTCCAACAACGATCGCAAAGTGCTGACCAAGCTGCGCCGCATGTCGGCCGACCAGTTGACCGGCGAGATGGCCTTCTTCGAAGACCCGCAGCTGGCCGAACTCTTATTCCGCTACCGCGCGCGCAACTTCCCACGCTCCCTATCCGGCGAAGAGCAAGAACGCTGGCAGACATGGCGTCAAGCCAAGCTCAACGGCGGACCCGGCCGCGATGTCCGGCAATTCCGCCAGGAACTGGAGGAAGCCCGCGCCGGCGAGCTAAGCGAAAAAGCGCAAGACGTGCTGGCGCAGCTGGAAGCCTACGCCGCGCAACTGTAAAAAGTCGGTTCAAAGCCTGAGAGCAAGGGCGGGACAAGCCCTTGCGGCGGAGAAAACGGAATGCGCGCGCGGCGCAGGGCCTGTCTTCAGGGCTATAGCGTTCTCACATAACGCCTGGCGACGAATAAAGCCGCCAGGCTCAAACCCACAATCACAACCATCGCCAGCGTGGATGCGCCTTCATAACCCCAATAGTCGGACATGCCCTTCTCCTTAAAAGCGGTTCAATGTCTGCCGCGCGTCGGCGAGATGGCCAGAACGGGGCCTTGAACCCGTCTTCGACATGCTCATGCGCCACGAGTACATTCCGCCTTCTAGCCGTTATCGTCTTGTCTCACTCTTGCTCGCGAGGCTTTGCGCGGGCATCTAGACCAAACCGGTCTGCCGCATGCGCTCCAGCCCGAACTCGCTGACCCGATAATTGAACAGCAGGCGCGCGCCCTCCTCCTGCCAACGTTCGCATAAGGCCACCACCAGACCGCTGGCGCTCAAATCCGCCAGGCAGGCCCTCACCATGCCCAGCCAGTAAGCGTCTTCCGGTTTGCGGTACTCCCGGCAGATACGCCGGGCCAGATCCACGTCCCACAAGCCCGGCTGCCTGGCCAAAGCCTGCAGGATAAAACCCTTGATGTGCACCTTCACGCCCCGCCCTCCACATTGCGCACCGCACCGGGATGGCGCTCGCTGTCCGACACCATGACGAAGCCGCCCAGAATCACCAGGGCCAAGCCGATCAGAAAATGCCACTCGGGAAAATTCAAGGTGAACGCGGCGGTGAACAAGGTGGCGAACAGCGCGTAGAAAGCGCCGATCGCCTGGCCGCGCCCAACGCCGATCAAGGGAAAGGATTTGTACCAGGCCACGGCGCAGAAAGCGAAACTGAGCCCGCCCACCGTCAGATAGAGCATAGGCCGCCACGACCACAGCTCGCCAGCCAGCGCATACACCGGCAAGGGCGTCAGCCAGGCCAGCGCCGGCAGAATCAGCAGCAGCCAATACAGGGCCTCGGCCAGATAGCGGATCGCCACCCCGCAATCGGGATCGGTCACATCCATCGCCCGTCCGACGATGGCGCCCTCCAGTCCCCAGCCCAGCGCCGCCAGCGCGCCGCCCAGATAGCCCAGCCAGCGCGCGTCGCCGTCGCCGCTCAGGTCCCCAAGCAGACCCGGCGCGTAAATCGCCGCTCCGCCCAGCACGATGACCGCGATACCCAGCGCCGCGCGCCGATCTATCCGCTCGCGGTACCACAAGCGCGCCAAGGCCGCGCCCACCACCGGATACAACAGGCCCGCCACCGCGGCGAACACCGCGCCCACATAACCCATCGCCAGATATGAGCCGAAATTGGCCATCAGGCCGCCCAAGACCGCGGCCAGGAAATACCACTTGGAAATGCCGCCGAAGCGCCATAGCGTGCGGAAGAAGTCGGCCAGCTTGCCCAAGGCCGCCAGCCACAACAATTGAAACGCCGCCACCAGGCAGGCGTGAAAGGCCGTCAACACCGCGGCCGCCATCAGAAACCACTCGGGCCGCCCCCGCGTCAGCCCGGCCAGCGGCGCCTCGTGCCACACCGCGGCGCCGGGCACATACCATGCGCCCCACAACACCGCCGCCCACAAGGCCCAGCCATAACCCCAGCGGGCTCGGCGGCGAAGATACCGCTGTCTGTGCATGCTGTTCATAGCGCGTCAGCTCCTGTTGTCGGACGCCGCCCAAGCTTCCAGCGGCGCCTATTCTGGGTTCGAACGCAACAAGACGAAATCCATCTGCCTTGCCAGACGAGGGTCAAAAATTACCATAAGTTAATTTTTTCACCAACAGTCAATTAGTCCACACCTAGCCGCGGCCGAGATCAGCGCGCGCCCAAAGCGCCGATCAGGCGGCTGAGCGCGCCGTCGCTCCCGCGCTGCGCCACCAGCGACAAGACCAGCGGCAAAGTCTTGCCGCCCTCGCCATGCCACGACACATCCAGCTGCGCGCGGCTGGAAATATTGAAAATCGCCTCCAGGCTGTCCAGCCATCCCTGCCGCGAGGCGATGCGCAAACCATCCAGAAAGCGCTGCTCCGTCGTCTCCTCCAAAGCCTCGCCGAACAATAGCCGCGCGGCCTGCGGCGACAAGCGCAGCCGCCCGGCGCCCAGATCCCATTCCCAACTGGCCATGCCGATGGACTGCAGCGCCAATTCGCTGCGCAACCGGGCTTCCTCCTGCGCGCGGCGCGCCTCGCGCCGCGCGGCCACCTCCTCCACCGCGGCGATCAAATGCCAGGGCTCGCCGCTCACCGGGTGACGGCTCAACGAGGCGCTGACGTTCACCCAGACATGGCCGCCCTGTTTGCGCAGCAAGCGTTTCTCCAGCGAAAAACTGGCGACCTCTCCGCTCAGCAACTGATCCAGCCGCAGCAGATTGTCCTCCAGGTCGTCGGGGTGGGTCAGTTGCTGGAAGCTCATCCCCTCCATCTCCCACGGCGCGTAGCCCGTCATCTCGGCCAGACGGCGATTCACCTTGAGCCATCGACCATCCAGGCCCAGATGCGCCAGGCCCAGCGCCGCCTGCTCGAAGACCTCGCGGAAACGCTCCTCGCTTTCGCTATAGGCCACCGCGGCTTGCCGGCTGTCGGTGACGTCCTGAGCCGCGCCTATCATGGCCTCCGCCCGCCCTTCCCCGTATAGAACCTCGCCCTCCTCGTGAATCTGGCGGCGGCGGCCGTCCGGCAGCAGGATGCTGTACTCCACACAATAAGGCTGGCGCTCATCGATCGCCCGCCGGATGGCCCGATCGATGCGATCCCGGTCCTCCGGCGCCATCGCGGCGAAGTAACGCTCCATCGTCACCTTGAAGGCCTGCGGCTGCCAGCCGAAAATCCGGTAAGCCTCATCCGACCAGATGCAGTCGTCCTTGCGCACATCCCAGAACCAACTGCCCAAATGGGCGATGGACTGCGCCTTGTCCAGAATGGCCTGGTTCTGACGCAAGGCCTGCTCGGCCAGGCAACGCTGGGTGATGTCGAAGCTGACGCCTATCATCTTCACCGGACGGCGGTCGGCGTCCAGCACGCAGGTGGCGCGCGAGGCGATCCATCTCGTGTCGCCCGCCGGCCAGCGCACGCGGAACTCGGCCTCGTAAGCCGCGCCGGAGTTCAGGCACGCCTCCAGTTTGGCGCGCAAGGCCGGCGCGTCGGCCGGATCCAGCGCCAGCCAGAAATCGGACAGCAGGCGCACCGGGCGGCCAAACAAGTGCTCGGCGTTGGCGGAGTAAGCCACCGCGTCGCTCAGGATGTTCCACTCCCAGGTGACGATGCCGGACACCTTCTGCGCGAACTTCATCCGCGCTTCGCTTTCCATGATCTCCGCCAGATGCTTGCGGCGGATCTCGGTCAATTGCGCATCCGTCGTCGTCGCCGTCGCCAGATCCAGCACCGCCTGCTCGCCGTAGCGCAGCCAGATCCAGTTCACGCCCAGAAAATCCGCCAACACCCGCAGTTTGCGATATTCGATTTCCCCGCCGCGCGTCCATTTGTGCACGGCGGCGGACGATACGCCCAGGGCTTCCGCCACCTGTTTAAGCATGACGCGCTTGCGCCCCAGCACCTCCTTCAGGCGGGTGGCGAAGGTTTCATCCCCGGCGGGAACAAGGGTTTGGCTGACTTGATTTGACGACACGCAACTGGTCGCGGCGACGGCCGCGCCTCCTGGGTAATTGAATGCGAATTCGGCGCGCCAATGCGCGCGCGCCACAGCCTGCGGCTGTCAGCCGGCCATGTTAACTCAGGCCGGAAAAATCCCGAAGCGAAGCAAAAGCCCGACAGCCAAGCAAGCCAGGCCGGCCTCCGGCCCGGCTTGAACCTCGCCAATATAGCCAAACTCAATACATCCATCATTGCCATAGCCGATTACGGATTGCCGGCCACGCCGAATCGACACTACAATTAAACCAAAGGTAAATTTATTTACCAATGGTTAATTTTATCTCTTGCGTGAGGCTGCCATGATCTCTACCCAGCTCTTCATCGATGGCCAATGGCGCGACGCCGCCAAGGGGCAAACCCGTCAGATTCTCAATCCCTGCGACGAAAGCGAGATCGCGGTCGCCGCGGACGGCGGCCGCGCCGATGCGCAGGCCGCCATCGCCGCCGCCCGCGCGGCGTTTGATCACGGCCCCTGGCGGCTCCCCCCCCAGCGCCAACGCAGCCGCCTGCTGCTGGACATCGCCCAACTGGTGGAGCGCGACAGCGAGCGCCTCGCCGAACTGGAGACGCTGAACACCGGCAAAACCCTGAGCGAGAGCCGCACCGACATGGGCGACATCGCCGCCACCTTCCGCTATTTCGCCGGCCTGGTGGCCACCGAGAACGGCCAGGTCAACCCGGCGCCCGAGCAGGTGATCAGCCGCACCCTGCACGAGCCGGTGGGCGTCTGCGGCCTGATCACCCCGTGGAACTACCCCTTGCTGCAAGCGGCCTGGAAGATCGCGCCGGCGCTGGGCGCCGGCAATTGCGTCGTGCTCAAGCCCAGCAGCCTGACCCCGCTCAGCAGCTGGCGCTTCACCCAGCTGCTGACCGAGCTGGATTTGCCGCCGGGCGTGTTCAACCTGGTCAGCGGCGGCGCCGAGGCGGGCGCCGAACTGGCGGAGCATCCCGACGTGGATCTGCTGTCCTTCACCGGCGGCGCTCAGGCGGGGGCCAGCATCATGCGCGCCGCCAGCGCCAACTTCAAACGCATCGGCCTGGAGCTGGGCGGCAAGAACCCCAACATCGTCTGCGCCGACGCCGACCTCGACGCCGCCGTCGACTACGCGCTGAACGCCGCCTTCTTCCACGCCGGCCAGGTCTGCTCGGCCGGTTCGCGGCTGCTGCTGCAAAACGAGATTCACGACGACTTCGTGAACCGGCTGGCGGAACGGCTGCCGCGCATCGTCGTCGGCCCCGGCCAGCAGCCGGACACTCAGATGGGGCCGGTGCAGTCCGCCCAGCAGCACGACAAGATCCTGAGCCTGATCTCCGCCGGCGTGGAGGAAGGCGCCCGCCTGGTCTACGGCGGCGGCCGTCCGGACGGCGAACGCTATCGCAAAGGCTATTGGCTGCAGCCCACGCTGCTGGTCGACGTCCACGCCGACATGCGCATCGCCAAAGAGGAGATTTTCGGCCCGGTCATCACCGTGGAGCGCTTCCGCGACGAGGCCGAAGCGCTGCAGCTGGCCAACGACACGCCCTACGGCCTGGCGGCGGCGGTGTGGACGCGGGATCTGGCCCGCGCCAACCGCATGAGCCGCGCGCTGCGCTTCGGCACCGTCTGGGTCAACGACTACCACCCCTATTTCCCCGAAGCCCCCTGGGGCGGCTTCAAATCCAGCGGCATCGGCCGCGAGCTGTCGCGCATCGGCCTGGACGAGTACACCGAGCTCAAGCACAGCTACATCAATCTGGCGCCCAAGCCGATGGGGTGGTTTGGCGCCTGAGGGTCCATTCACCCGGTACCGCCTTCGTTCACCGATAAGGAGAATCAAGATGAGCACCACTCAGGAATTCGACTACATCATCGTCGGCGCCGGCTCCGCCGGCGGCGTGCTGGCGGCGCGGCTGAGCGAAGACAGCGGCGTCAAGGTGCTGCTGCTGGAAGCCGGCGGCCCGGACTGGCGTCTGGACTGGCGCACCCAGATGCCGGCGGCCCTCGCCTACCCCTTGCAAGGCCGCACCTATAACTGGGCCTATCTGACCGAGCCTGAGCCGCATATGGGCGGACGCCGCATGGCCCAGGCGCGCGGCAAGGGCCTGGGCGGCTCCTCGCTGATCAACGGCATGGTCTATATCCGCGGCAACGCGCTGGACTACCAGGGCTGGGCCGAGTTGCCCGGGCTGGGCGACTGGAGCTACGCCGACTGCCTGCCCTATTTCCGCAAGGCGGAAAGCTACGACAAGGGCGCAAACGACTACCACGGCGGCGACGGGCCGCTGCACGTCACCACGCCCAAGGCCGGCATCAGCCCCTTGTTCGAAGCCTTCATCCAAGCCGGCGAACAAGCCGGCTACGCCCGCACCGACGATCTGAACGGCTATCGTCAGGAAGGCTTCGGCCCCATGGACCGCACCACCACCGCCCAGGGGCGGCGCTGCAGCGTGTCGCTGGCCTATCTGGACGCCGCTCGCGACCGCGCCAATTTCTCGGTGCGGACCCGCGCGCTGGCGGACCGCATCCTGTTCGACGGCGCGCGCGCCGTCGGCGTGCAATACCTGCAGGGCGGCCGCAGCCATCGCGTTCGCGCCCTGCGCGAAGTCATCGTCTGCAACGGCGCGATCGCCTCGCCGCAGTTGCTGTTGCGCTCCGGCGTCGGCGACGCCGCCGAACTCGGCCGTCACGACATCGGCGTGGTCGCCCACCTGCCCGGCGTGGGCGCCAATCTGCAGGACCACCTGGAAATGTATCTGCAGTACGAATGCCTGCGTCCGGTGTCGCTATACCCGTCCTTGCGCTGGTGGAACAAGGCCCGCATCGGCGCTCAGTGGTATCTGAACGGCAGCGGCCCGGGCGCCAGCAATCACTTCGAGGCCGGCGGCTTCATCCGCAGCGACGAGCGCTTCGCCTTCCCCAATCTGCAATACCACTTCCTGCCGCTGGCGGTGAATTACGACGGCAGCCACGCCGTCAAGATGCACGGCTTCCAATGCCACGTCGGCTCGATGCGCTCGCCCAGCGTCGGCCACGTCAAGCTGGCCAGCCGCGACCCGCGCGACAAGCCGCTGCTGCAATTCAACTATATGGCGCACGACACCGACTGGCGGGAGTTCCGCGCCGCGGTGCGGCTGACGCGCGAGATTGTCGGCCAGCGCGCGCTTTCCGCCTTCCGCGGCCGGGAAATCCAGCCGGGCGACAAGGTCGCCAGCGACAGCGAGATCGACCGCTTCGTCAAAACCCACGCCGAAACCGCGCTGCATCCGTCCGGCACCTGCAAGATGGGCAGCGCCGCCGATCCGACGGCGGTGGTGGATCATCAGGGCCGCGTGCACGGCCTGACCGGCCTGCGCGTGGTGGACGCGTCCATCATGCCGCGCATCGTCACCGGCAATCTGAACGCGCCCACCATCATGATGGCGGAGAAGATCGCCGACCTGATCCGCCAACTGCCGCCGCTGCCTCGCTCGAACGCGCCGTTCTACCAGGCCGGCGGGGATCGAGACCCCGTCGCCGAAACGGCCGCGGCGCAAACCGCCCCCTTGTAAACGCCACGGCCCAAGGAGCCCATATGTACGACCTCATCGGCCTGATCGGCGTCATCAGCTATCTGGGCGCCTACTTGGGCAACCAGCTATTGGGCCTGCGCACCTCGGACCCTCGCTACTTCGCCTTGAACCTGATCGGGCCGGTCTGCATCCTGATTTCGCTGTCCAACCACTTCAACCTGGCGTCCTTCGTCAATCAGTGCATGTGGTTCCTGATCACCCTGGGCGGCTGGTGGCGCGCCAGCCGCCGCCGGGCGCTGCCGGCGCCCGAATCCGGGGCCTGAGCGCGTGTTTACCCTCTAGCGAGACCAGGCCTTGCGGCGGGGAACGCGGAAGTCACACATGGCGCACGGGCATTTTGCAGACGGTTCCAAGGCCCATGCCCACGCCATCCCGTCGACGCGCAGCCCATCGTCGACACCTTGCGTGTCCTGGGCGGCACTGTCCGCCCATGGGCCGCTTATGCGACAATCCGTCGATTGAACCGCAAGACCCGCCCATGAACGATACCCCGCACGCCATCCTGCTGATGGGCCCCACCGCCTCCGGCAAAACCGGCCTGGCGCTGGAGCTGGCCCGCCATTTTCCGGTGGAGATCATCAGCGTGGACTCCGCGCTGGTCTATCGCGACATGGACATCGGCACCGCCAAGCCCAGCGCGGCGGAAATGGCGCAATGCCCGCATCATCTGATCGACATCATCAGCCCGCTGCAAAGCTATTCCGCCGCCCAGTTCCACGCCGACGCCAACCGGCTGATCCGCGAGATCAACGGCCGCGGCCGGCTGCCGCTGCTGGTGGGCGGCACCATGCTGTATTACAAGGCCTTGCTGGAGGGCTTGTCCGACCTGCCGCGCGCCGACGCGGCGCTGCGCGCTCAGCTGGACGCCGACGCGGCCCAGGCCGGCTGGCCGGCGATGCACGCGCGGCTGGCGCAACTGGACCCGGACACCGCCGCCCGCCTCAATCCCAATGATTCGCAGCGCATTCACCGCGCACTGGAAGTCTGCCTGCTCAGCGGCGAGCCGATGTCGCGGCTGCTGGCGCGCGGCAAGGAAGCCGCGGCGGATTTTCGCCTGCTGTCGCTGGGCCTGGTGCCGGCGGAGCGCGGCTGGCTGCACCAACGCATCGCGCAGCGTTTCGAACTGATGCTGGAACAGGATTTCCTGGCCGAAGTGCGGCGTTTGCGCGCCGCCTATCCGGCGCTGACGCTGGAGCTGCCGTCGATGCGCTGCGTTGGTTATCGCCAGGCCTGGGAATACCTGGACGGCGTCGGCGACGAGCAAACCTTCATCGACAAAGGCGTCGCCGCCACCCGCCAGCTGGCCAAGCGCCAGCTGACCTGGATGCGCAGCCTGGACCTGGTGCCGGTCAACGCCCAGCGGGACGGCCTGGCCGAACAGCTGGGCGCCGCCGTCGCCGCCTTCCAGGCCGGCGAGCCCCTGCCCGCCGGCCTGCGTTTCGACGGCGTGTATTAATCACTCACCAGGGCCGGCTGGCCGACGCGCACAGCGGCACCACCGGCCCGTTGCTGCCGGTGTCCAGGAAGCCGTCGCTGATCCAGTCGCCGCCGCGGGTGCGGTTCCACACATCGGTGCGGCCCCACACCCCCTCCACCGCCTCGGCGCGCACATGGCACTGCAAGGCGACGCTGTCGCCGCGGCTGACCGCGCCGGTGATGCCGGCGCTCAGGCTGGGCGCGCTGCGCAGGTTCACCCTTCCCTCGCCCTTCGCCGGCGTCGCCACGCCGCTGGCGCCGGCCGGCGCGCCTCCGCCGCCGTAATTGTTCAGCAGGCCGCCGACATTGACCCGCGTCCCGTTGCGCAAGGCATAGCCCTGATAGGCGCGGTTGCCGGCGAAGAACTGCCAGCCGCCGAACAGCTTGCCGTTCACCGGCTCGGCCCGGCCCTGATACAAGAGGGAGAAATGCACGTGCGGGCCGGTGGTGCTGCCGCCGCACGGCAGGCCGTTGCCTATGGTGCCGAGATACGCGCCCGGATTGACCCGCGTCCCGTCCGCCAGCGTGTTCAGATTGATCATATGGTAGTAAGTGGACGAGAAGCCGTTGTCGTGCACCAGCTTGACCAGGCCGCTGCCGCCGCGCACGCAGCTCTTGTAGATCACCCCGGCCTGCGGCGCCAACACCCTGCCGTCGCCGCCGGCGAAGTCGATGGAATCGTAAGGCTGGCTTTCCCCGCTATAGCCGTGCGGGCCGCCGGTCATACGCCAGGCCGCGCCCTGCCGCCACGGCAGGCCCAGACCGGTGGCGTTGGGCGCGAACGGCAAGCCCGGCCTGGCCGACTGGCTGCCCCAGGCGCGGCGCTCGTCCGCGTTGAGCCAATCGGCCGGCGCCAGGCTCAGCATCGCGGCGAAGCCCGGACTGCCTTCCAGTTCCAGCGTCCAGCCCTGCGCGTCGCGGCGCGCCAGGAACAGCCTGGACACCGGCACATGATCCATCGCCGCGATCGTGGTCATCGTCGGCAGCGGCTGGGTCACCGATCCCAGCACCCAGCCGCCGTCGGCGCTGTCGCGGTTGACCTCCACCAGCATGTCCAGCACCTCCCCCTTGGCCAGCGGCAGCATGGGCTGCAAGGCCTTGACCGCCGCCTGGCGCAATAAGGGGTCCGGCTGCTTTGATTCCGCCTGCGCGCCGCCGGCCAAGGCCGCCAATACGGCCATCATCAGAGCTGCTTGTTTCATTTCGGGCTCCATTCCTGGTTGGGAAAAACCAAAGCGACGCAATGCCAATAGCATTGCGCCGCAAACCATAGGGTTATAGAAAGCCCCATCCTTATTTCCTGCTGGCCTTTGGCTCAGCAGACAGCCGGCAAAAATCGATAAAAAAAGCCCACGTCGCAGGACGTGGGCGGTAGCGGCGGCGAGGCGATGTCAGCGCGCGGCCACCAGCTTGATTTCCACCTTCCAGGCCGGGTTGGCCAGTTTGGCCTCCACCGTGGCGCGCGCCGGCACATGGCCGGCCGGCACCCAGGCGTCCCAGGCGGCGTTCATCGCGTCGTAATCGGCCAGGCTGGCCAGGAAGATGGTGACGTCGACGATCTTGCTCTTGTCCGAATCCAGCTCCGCCAACAGCGCGTCGATCTGGCCCAGCACGTTTTCAGTTTGCGCCTTGGCGTCGGCCTCGGTGTTTTCCGGCACCTGGCCGGCCAGGAAGATCAGGCCGTTGGTGACCACGGCTTCTGCCAGACGCGCGCCCTGCTTGTGACGATAAATGCTCATGCGGATTCCCCTTGGGTGAGTCGGAACAAGACAAAGATTCTAACCCGGCCGCGCCGGCTATTGCCATGCCTGGCGCAAGTCCTCGATCAGCGCCGCCTCGCCCTCGATGCCCACCGACAAGCGGATCAGGTTGTCAGCAATGCCCAGCTCGCGCCGACGTTCAAGCGGAATCGACGCATGCGTCATCGCCGCCGGCAGGCAGACCAGGCTCTCCACCCCGCCCAGGCTCTCCGCCAGCGTGAACAGCTTCAACCGCGCCAGCACCCGCCGCGTTTCTTCGGCGTCGCCTTTCAGATAAAAGGACACCACCCCGCCGTAACCCCGCATCTGGCTGCGCGCCAGCTCATGTTGCGGATGGCTGGACAGGCCCGGATACAAGACCCGCTCCACCTGCGGCTGGGTTTCCAGCCAACGCGCCACCGCCAGCGCATTGCTGTTGTGGCGCTCCACCCGCAAGGCCAGCGTGCGCAGGCCGCGCAGCACCAGGAAACTGGCGAACGGGTCCAGCACCGCGCCCACCGCGTTGTGCAGGAAGGCCAGTTGCTCGGCCAGTTCCGGCCGCCGGCGGCTGACCACCGCCGCGCCGGCGATCACATCGGAATGACCGTTCAGGTATTTGGTGGCGGAATGCACGACGATGTCGAAACCGAAGGCCAGCGGGCGCTGCACCACCGGCGAGGCGAAGGTGTTGTCCGCCACCGTGATCAGGTCGTGCCGCCGCCCCAGATCGGCCACCGCCGCCAGATCCACCAGTTGGTTCAGCGGATTGGACGGGGTTTCCACCCAGATCATCCGGGTATTCGGCCGGATCGCCGCCTGCAAGGCGGCGAGGTCTTCCGACGCCACATAGCTGATCTCCAGCTGCGCGCTTTGCTTGCGCACCTGTTCGAACAATCGGTAAGTGCCGCCGTACAGATCGTTGACCGCGATCAGGTGACTGCCGGCCGGCAGCAGCTCCAGCACCGTGGCGATGGCCGCCAGTCCGGAAGGGAAGGCGTAGCCGCGCGCGCCGTCCTCCAGCTCCGCCAAGGCCCGCTCCAAGGCCTCGCGCGTCGGGTTCTGCGAGCGGGAATACTCGTAGCCGCTGTGCTCGCCCGGCGCGTGCTGCCGGTAGGTGGAGGTGGCGTAAATGGGCGGAATCACCGCGCCGAAGGCGTCCTGATGCAAACCGGCGGTGATGGACAAAGTATTGAAATCAGTCATGGCGTTTTCTCGCAATGCGGAGGGCCGGCCCCGCTTGGACCGGCCGGGATGAGGAGGAGCTAGACGGCGCGCGAGCGCGGCTGACGGCGCCAGAAGGCCAGCAGATCGGCCTGGGTGATCAGGCCCAGGTAGCGCTCGCCGTCCACCATCAGGGCGACGTGGCCGTCGTTGAAAATATGCAGCAGGTCTTGCAGCGAAGCGCGCGGCGACAGGGTCCTCACCTCGCTGGTCATCGCGCTGCGCACGTTCTGGCGGAAGTTTTCCGGCTCGCCGTGCACCGACAGCAGCAAGTCCCATTCGTCCAGGATGCCGACCACCTTATCGTCGGCCAGCACCGGCAACTGCGACACATCGTGCAGGCGCATGCGCTGATAGACCACGTTCAAGGGCTCGTCCGGGTGGCAAGAGACGGTGCTGCCGTCGGCGTGGCGACGCACGATCAGATCGGTCAGATCGCCCAGCCGCGGCAGCTCCACCAGACCGTTGTCCACCAGCCAATCGTCGTTGTACATCTTGGACAGATACTTGTTGCCGCTGTCGCAAACCAGCGTCACCACGCGCTTGGGCTCGGTCTGGGCGCGGCAATAACGCAAGGCCGCCGCCAGCAGCGCGCCGGAGGAGGAGCCCGCCAGAATGCCTTCCCGGCTCAGCAGCAGGCGGGCGCTGTCGAAGCTTTCCTGATCGCTGATGCGGTAGGCGCGCTTGACCAGGCTGAAGTCGGTTTGCGGCGGGATGAAGTCCTCGCCTATGCCTTCGATCAGCCAGCTGCCGGCCTCGCCGTGGCGTCCGGTCTCGACATGATCCGCCAGCACCGAGCCCACCGGGTCCGCCAGCACGATTTCCACCCGCGGCGCCTCCCGGCTGAAGAAACGCGTCAGCCCGGTCAGCGTGCCGCTGGAGCCCACGCCCACCACCACCGCGTCCAGTTCATGACGCGTCTGCTCCCAGATTTCCGGACCGGTGCCGGTTTCATGCGCCAGCGGATTGGCCGGGTTGTTGAATTGGTCGATGTAGTAAGCGTCCGGCGTTTCCTTGGCGATACGCGCGGCCAGGTCCTGGTAATACTCCGGATGCCCCTTGCCCACGTCGGAGCGGGTCAACACCACTTCCGCGCCCAGCGCCTGCAGATGCAGAATCTTCTCCCGGCTCATTTTGTCCGGCACCACCAACACCAGCCGATAGCCTTTTTGCGAAGCCACCAGCGCCAGCCCCAGGCCGGTGTTGCCGGCGGTGGCCTCGACGATGGTGCCGCCCGGCTTCAGCTTGCCTTCGCGCTCGGCCGCGGCAATCATGGACAGCGCCACCCTATCCTTGATCGAGCCGCCCGGATTGTGGCTTTCCAGTTTCAGATACAACTCGCACAGGCCGGTGTCCAGATGCGTCACCTTCACCAGCGGCGTATTGCCGATCAAGGACAAAACGGATTGGTCTTGCATATTGAAATCTCCTAGCTACCGCATATAAATATTGTTTTTAACAACTTGTAGTTATATCGAAAATAAAAAAACGCCGCTTCACACCACGGCGGTGGCTTGCAGAAAACTATAGAAAAACACCAGTTCCGGATTGCTGCGCAATTGGCGCAGTTCCCGCGTCATCGCCGCCACCAGCGCGGCGTCCACCCGTTTCGCCTCGATCAGCTGATCCGCGGCCGACAGCAAGAGCTCGGTCCAGTAATCCAGCACTTGCTGGCGACGATGCGGATCGCGGCTGTCCAGATGCCAGGTCTTGACCTGGGTCTCCACATGGCGAAAGCCCAGGCGCAGCAGCATATTGCCCAGCTTGGCGCCGACGAAGGGATCGCCGCCCACCGCCAGTTGATGGTCATTGAAGGCCAGCCAGTACTGCTGCAGGTTCGAGGAATAAGGCGATAGAAAGAAGGACGCGTTCATCGCCTCGGTGGCGTACAGCCGCGCGCCCGGCTTCAGCACGCGCCGCACTTCGGCCAACACCCGCTCCGGCGACAAGACATGCTCCAGCACCCAGCACAGAAAGGCGGCGTCGAAACTGGCCGGCTGGAAATCCAGATCCTCGGCGTCCATATGCAGCAGCCGGGCGCGGTCCTGCCAGGGGCTGCCCTGCAAACGCTGACGCGCCACCGCCAGCTGACGCTGGCTGAAGTCGACGCCGGTGACCTCCAGGTCCGGATAACGCCGCAACAGGATCTCCGTCTGCGCGCCCACCCCGCACCCCACCTCCAGCAGCTGGCCGACGCCGGAGAAATCGATGTCCCGGTAGACCACGGACTCGGAGAAGCGCGCCTGGCGCACCAGGCGCGCCTGTTCGGCGGCGGAAAAACCATGAATATAGGGCAGCTCGCTCGCCCCGTCGGTCAGTTGCAATGTGGCCATGTCCATCTCGCAGAGTTGCATCAACATGGCCACATTATATTTCCAATTATTATTACAAATATAAATTTTATTTCTTATTTTCATATAAAAAACGAGTCTATCCACCCCGCCACAAGCCTGCGCGGACGCAAAAAAACCCGCGGCGCGCCGCGGGTTTTCATCGAGTCGGACAGGCTTAAACCATGGCCGCCTGACGCAGGCTGATCGAGAAGCGCTGCAAGGCAGCGATGCCGGAGGCCTCGGCGCGGGTGCACCAGTCCTGCAGTTCCTTGAGCAGCTGCTCGCGGCTCAGCGTGGAACGCTCCCACAGACGGGTCAGCTCCTGGCGCATCGAATACACGGTGGCCAGCACCTGGCTGTGCTCCAGCAAGGTGGCCAACTGCATGCGCTCGGTTTCCGGCGTGTCCTTGGCGTCCTGCTTCAGCCACACCTTCATCTTGCCGCTCAGCTTGCTGCCGGAAAAGTCCGGCAGATTGATCTTGTCCAGCTCGCTGCGGTACACCTCTTTCAACTCGCGCGCATAGCGGGAGGCGATGGCGTAGCGGTTGGAAATGATGGCCTGCAGATGTTCCAGGTCCAGTTGCGGGCGCGAAGCGTCCTCGGCCAGTCGCGGCGCCACCTTGCGCACCTTGGCCAGGCCCAGAATTTCCAGGATGCGGATATACATCCAGCCGATGTCGAACTCGTACCATTTATACGACAGCTTGGCCGAGGTGCCGAAGGTATGGTGGTTGTTGTGCAGCTCTTCGCCGCCCACCAGAATGCCCCAGGGGAAGATATTGGTGGACGCGTCCTCGTTCTCGAAATTGCGATAGCCCCAGAAGTGGCCGATGCCGTTGATCACCCCGGCCGCCCAGAACGGAATCCAGATCATCTGCACCGCCCAGATCGTCAGGCCAGCCGGCCCGAACAAGACCAGATTGATCAGCAGCATCAGCACGATGCCCTTGGCGCTGTGACGGGTGTAGACATTGCGTTCCAGCCAATCGTCCGGCGTGCCGTGGCCGAACTTGTCCATGATGGCCTGATCCTTGCAAGCGCCGCGGTACAGTTCCGCGCCCTCCCACAGGACTTTCTTGATGCCCAAGACCTGCGGGCTGTGCGGATCGTCCGCGGTCTCGCACTTGGCGTGGTGTTTGCGATGGATGGCGGCCCATTGCTTGGTGACCATGCCGGTGGTCAGCCACAGCCAGAAGCGGAAAAAGTGGCTGGGGATGGGATGCAGATCGAGCGCGCGGTGCGCTTGGTGACGATGCAGAAAGATGGTGACCGATGCGATGGTGACGTGGGTCAGCGCCAAAGCGACCACGATATAGCCCCACCAGGGGAGGTCAAGCACGCCGTTTATCCAATTCATGTACTAATCGCGCCTCGTAAAGCAATCTAGAAGAAAGACTCTATTCTATACAAGCGGCCCGCCGATGTCAGACCGTTTTGCGCTTGCGCCGGCAACCCGCCGCCGCAAACGCCCAACTTGGACCCCGCCGACGCCCTCCGGTTCACGCGCCGGCAGTAACGCAAGCGGTGGACGATGGTGTACCATAGGGCCTCACTCCATCCTAGTTAAGAAAAAGCGCTAGTGTTGCCAAATCGTCGTCTGATCATTGCCGGCGCCACCCTCGGTGGCCTGTTCGTTCTGTATGGAGGCGCGACCCTGTGGGCCGGCGTCAAGGCGGAGCAGACCTTGCAGGAACAGCACAAGATGCTGGCCGACCTGCCGCTGTTCAAAGTCAAATCCCACAGCTACCAACGCGGCTGGTTCTCCTCCACGGAAACCACCGAACTGGTGTTCAACCGCCATTTGTCCGGCCCGTATGAAAACATGCTGCCCGACAATGTGAAGCCGCTGCTGAACGCCACCATCAAGTTCACCAACCACGTCAAACACGGCCCCCTCCCCGGCATCGGCGATTTCGACTTCCGGCCCGGCCGCGCGCTGGTGCGCACCGAATTCGCGATGAGCGACTCCACCCGCAAGACGCTGGCCAGCTTCTTCGGCGACAAGGAACCCATCACCATCTTCAACCGTCTGGGCTTCGGCGGCGGCGGCGAACTGGACGTCAAGGTGCCGGCCTTCGACTATGAAGAAGCGCTGTCCGGCGTGAAGATGAAATGGAAGGGCTTCGACCTGAAGCTCGACTACGCCAACGGTTATAAGGAATACAAGAGCGAGGCGCTGTCGCCCGGCTTCCTGCTGGAAGCCGCCAGCAAGGGAACCGTGGCCTTCGACGGCGTGCGCTACGTCTCCGACATCCGCCCCGGCAATACCGGGGTCAAGCTGGGCACCAGCGAACTGACCGTGGGCAATGTCCGGCTCAATTCCCGCGAAAGCGTGCCCTACAGCATCAAGCTGAACGAGCTGGTCTACCTGATGACCCGCGTGCGCGTCGGCGAGTTCATCAATCCGTCCGGCGAATTCAAGCCGTCCGCGGTGACGCTGAAGGACTTCCGCTATCAGATCGTCACCAGCGAGCAGGACGACTACGTCAACACCCGCGGCAAACTCAACTTCGCCGAGTTCAACTTCAACGACCACCGCTACGGTCCGATGCGCCTGGACATCTCGGCCAACCATCTGCACGGCCCGACCCTGGTCAAACTGGATCAGGCCATCGGCCAGATTCCGTTCGAAGGCGTGGACCCGGCGCTGCTGCGCAAGCAATACATCGACACCATCAAGAAGAACGGGATTCCGCTGCTGCAAAACGATCCCAAAGTGGTGATCAACGAGTTCTACCTGAAGATGCCCAACGGCGAAGCCAAGCTGGAAGGCAGCCTGGGCGTCAAGGGCCTGCAAGCCGCGGATCTCAACGACGCCGCGCAGTTCATCAGACGCTTCGAAGTGGACGCCAAGCTCAGCCTGCCGCGCCAGACGCTGGAAGACCTGGTGATCGCCCAGGCGCGTACGCTGTTCACCGTCGATCAGAGCGCCGAAGACCAGCCCAATATGAAGGAAGTGGAAGACCTGGCCAAAAACCTACTGGACAGCCAATTGGCGCAGTGGAAGAGCGAGCAGTACATCGTTGAGGACAAAGGCCAGATCAACACCGAACTCAACTACGGCGGCGGCGTGCTGACCATCAATAAGAAGAAGGTGGCCCTGCCCTGGGAGGAGATCGAGGCGGAAGCGCCGCGCGACGCCTCCCAGCCCGGCTCCGACAAGCATACGGACAAGAGCGCCGACAAGAAGAAGTAAGACGGCGGCCCACGCCGCACGCAAAAAGGGCTGTCATACGACAGCCCTTTTTCTTTTCCGACCCGGTCGAAACCTTGCGGCGCTTAATCGTCGTCGTGCATCTGGCTTTGCAGATAATTCTGCAGGCCCACGCTTTCGATCAGGCCCAACTGCGTCTCCAGCCAGTCCACATGTTCTTCCTCGCTCTCCAGAATGTCTTCCAGCAAGTCGCGGGTCACGTAGTCCTTGGCGCTTTCACAGTAGGCGATGGCTTCGCGCAACAGCGGCAGCGCGTCCATTTCCAGTTTCAGGTCGCACTCCAGCATTTCCTTCGGATTCTCGCCGATATGCAACTTGCCCAGGTCCTGCAGATTCGGCAGCCCTTCCAGGAACAGCACGCGCTCGATCAGCGCGTCGGCGTGCTTCATCTCGTCGATGGACTCGTGATACTCGTGCTCGTTCAGCTTCTTCAAGCCCCAGTTCTTGTACATGCGGGCATGCAGAAAGTACTGGTTGATCGCGGTCAGTTCGTTCTTGAGGATCTGGTTCAGATACTTGATAACTTTTTTATCGCCTTGCATCGCGCTCTCCGGGAAGAAATGATTCTTCCATTATGACATAGCGCGCGCCAGTCTCAAGTTATCACAGCCAAAATAAAGGACTTCGCCCCGCTTGACGCGGTGCGTGGGGGATTTGCAGTTCGTCCGGCCTTGGCCGAGACTAAGCAACAGACGGGGTCAGGAATTAAGCGGCGCTGCGCGCGGTCGAAGCCGGACCAAGCGCGTGGACAGCCTCCTTGCGAAGTTGGTTAGCCATGCAGGCGCACTTGCCGCAATCGGTCGCCACCCCAAGCTCGCGGCTCAGATCGCACATGCGGGTTGCCCCGTTGTGTACCGCTTCGCGGATTTGCTTGTCAGTTACAGCGTGGCAGAGGCAAACGTACATGGCAGTTCCGGTGGTGAATGAAGACGGGATTGAGTTAAAGTAATCGAGAATCGTTATCAAGAATATAGATTCAAACAAGAATCATTGTCAACAAGAAAGCGCAGACCATGACGCAGTGGAAACCAAATGCGACAGTTGCGGCAGTCATTGAGCTGGACGGGCGCTACCTAATGGTGGAAGAGGTGACCAGCGACGGCATCTGCTTCAACCAGCCCGCCGGTCATCTGGAATACGGCGAAACGCTGGAAGACGCGGTGAAACGCGAAGTGCTGGAGGAAACCGGCTGGCACTTCCGGCCCTTGGGCCTGGTGGGCATTTATCTGGTGGACCGGCCCAACAGCGACATCACCTATCTGCGCTTCGCCTTCTACGGCCACCCCTTGCGCCGCGAGGACTATCCGCGGCTGGACGACGGCATCCTGTCCGCGCAATGGCTGAGCCACGAGGACATCGTCTCGCTGCGCGCCCAGCATCGCAGCCCGGTGGTGCAGCAATGCCTGGACGACTATCGCGCCGGCAAACGCCACCCCCTGGCGCTGATCCATCATCTGGGCCGCTGACCGCCCAAGCCCACCGCCCGGAGCCGGCATGTCCTTGAGATCATTGTCTTTCCTATTGGCTCTGCTGGCCGGCGTCCCATGGGCGGCACAAGCCAGCGCCATCAATATCTGCTACCATTACGGCTGTTCCAGACATGCCTACGTAGACATCTCCGCCAAAGCCGACGCCTGGCTCGCCGCTCGCCTGTCCGCCGCAAACAGCCCGGAAACCGAACGTTCCGCCGTCAGCGACGCCGTCACCGCGCTTTATCACATCGCCGCGCGCACGTTGCCCATTTGGCAAGACAAGGGCGGCAATTTCCGCGACGGGCCCGCCGAAGGCCGCATGGACTGCGTGGACCACAGCAGCAATGTCACCGCCTTCCTCACTTATCTGCAGGATCACGGCTGGCTGCAATACCACACTGTGGGCAAACCGGCCTGGCGCGCGCCGCGCCTGCTCGACCTGCATTACACCGCGGTGCTGCGCGACCTGCTCTCCGGCCAGGATTGGGCGGTGGACAGCTGGTTCAAGGACTTTGGGCAAGCCCCGGTGGTGCTTGCCCTCGATATTTGGATGGAAGGATATTCCCCGTGACGGGTAAGAAAAGAATTGTCGTCGGCATGTCCGGCGGCGTGGACTCCTCGGTGACCGCCTCGCTGCTGAAGCAGCAGGGGCACGAGGTGATCGGCGTCTTCATGCAGAACTGGGAAGACGACAACGACGACGAATACTGCTCGATCAAGCAGGACGCGCTGGACGCGATGAGCGTGGCCGACATCGTCGGCATCGACATGGAGATCGTCAACTTCGCCAAGGAGTACAAGGACCGCGTGTTCTCCTACTTCTTGAAGGAATACTCCGCCGGCCGCACGCCCAATCCCGACGTGTTGTGCAACGCCGAAATCAAATTCAAGGCCTTTCTCGACTACGCGATGGAACTGGGCGCCGACTGCATCGCCACCGGCCACTACGCGCGCAAACTGGAAAAGGATGGCACCCACTATCTGATGAAGGCGGTGGACCACACCAAGGATCAGAGTTACTTCCTCTACCGTTTGCAGCAGCATCAATTGGCCAAGTCCATCTTCCCGCTCGGCGACATCCGCAAGACCGAGGTGCGCAAGCTGGCCGAGGAAGCCGGCCTGCCCACCGCGGCCAAGAAAGACTCCACCGGCATCTGCTTCATCGGCGAACGTCCGTTCCGCGACTTCCTGCAGCGTTATCTGCCCACCCAGCCCGGCGAGATGATGCTGCCGGACGGCAAGGTGGTGGGCGAGCATATCGGCCTGATGTATTACACCCTGGGCCAGCGCAAGGGACTGAATATAGGCGGCGCGCGCGAGGGCACCGGAGAACCGTGGTTCGTCGCCGGCAAGGACATCCCCGGCAACAAGCTGATCGTGGTGCAAGGCCATGACCACCCGCTGCTGCTGAAGCCGACGCTGGCGATGGCCGACCTGAGCTGGACGCTGCCGGCGCCGCCGGCGGCCGGCGAATACGCGGCCAAGAACCGCTACCGCATGGCGGACGCCGGCTGCAATCTGTCCGCCATCGTCGACGGCCAGGCCACGCTGACGTTCCGCGACAAGCAATGGGCAGTCACCCCCGGCCAGTCCGCGGTGCTGTACGACGGCGACGTCTGCCTGGGCGGCGGCATTATCCAATAAGAACCTGTTTACGATCCGCTACGCGTCGGTAGAGACATTGTGCGATGAGTGCCGACTTCGAAATGCTCATGTACCCTATGTACACTCCGCTTTCTCAGCCGCAACGCCTTGTCTCGCCCTAGCTCGCCAGATCGTAAACAGGCTCTAAGCAGCGGTTCAAAGTCCGCTGAGCGCCGACGATGCGATGAAAAAGCCCTGCGCCAAACCGCAGGGCTTTTTTCTTTCAAACTCAAGGTTGCGGCAAGGGCGGCAGCCGCCTCAGGCCCAGGCTGATCGCCAGCATCGCCGCCAGGCTGGCCCCCAAGACCGCGGCCACGCCCTGCCAAGCGCCGCGGCCCCACATCAGCCCGGACAAAGACCCCACCAGACTGGAGCCCAGATAGTAGGCGCTCAAGTAAATGGCCGAAGCCAGCGCCCTCCCCTGACGCGCCCGCAAACCCACCCAGCTGCTGGCTACCGAATGGCCGGCGAAAAACCCGAAGGTGAACAAGGCGATGCCGGCCACCAGCAGGACGATGTGATCGCTCAAGGTCAGCGCCAGCCCCAAGAGCATGGCCAGCACCATCAGCCACAGCATATTGCGCCGGCCCAGGCGATCCGACAGCTTGCCGACCCAGGCCGATGACCAGACACCGACGATATACAGCGAAAACACCAGCCCCAGCAGGCTCTGGCTCATATTGAAGGGCGCGGCCAGCAGACGGAAACCCAGGTAGTTGTACAAACTGACGAAACAACCGGACAGCAGAAAGGCGCTGATGAACAAGTAAGGCAGACCCGCGTCTTGGAACAGGGCCTTGGCCTCCCGCCACATGCGGCCCAGATCATGCCGACGCGGCTGGAAATGCCGGGAAGGCGGCAGATTGCGCCAAAACAACCAGGCGCCGGCCGTGCCCAGCAAGGCCAAAGCCAACAAGGCCCAGCGCCAGCCGAAATGATCCGCCAGCAAGGAGGCGATGAAACGGCCGCTCATTCCGCCCAAGGCATTGCCAGCGATGTACAAGCCCATCGAGTGGCCCAGAGATTTCGCGTCTACCTCCTCGCTCAGATACGTCATCGCCACCGCCGGCAGGCCGGCCAGCGCCACGCCGAAAGCCGCGCGCAGCCACAGCAGATGCTGAAAGCTGTCCGCAAGCGCCGACAACAGCATCAGCAGCGCGCCCAGCGCCAGCGCCGCGTTCATCAAGGGGCGGCGGCCCAGGCGATCCGCCAGCAGGCCGGCGGGAATCAGGCTCAGGGCCAGGCTGCCGGTGGCCAGCGAGACCACGCCGCTGGAGGCGGCCGGCGACAAGGAGAAATCCTCCGCGAACATCGGCATCAGCGGCTGTGCGCCGTAGAGCATGGCGAAAGTGCAATAGCCGCCGACGAACATGGCGCGCGCGGTGGCGCGGAATTCCGCGGTGCCGGCGTGCAGCTTGACCGGCGGAAGGGGGGCGACGGACGGCGGCGGTACGACGGCGCCTAGGCAGGGTGACGAGGAATCGGCGGACATGAAAAGCTTTCAATGCGAAATATGGCTTTGAGCTTAGTCTTGGCCGAAAGCGCAGTCCAATATATATTTAACCATCATTTGATACTTTTAAAATATCAATCATGGAACTACGCCATCTACGCTACTTCGTCGCCGTTGCCGAAGAACTGCATTTCACCCGCGCCGCCCTGCGCCTGCATATCGGCCAGCCTCCGCTCAGCCAGCAGATCCAGGCCTTGGAGGCCGAGCTGGGCGTGCGGCTGCTGCGCCGCCACCAGCGCAAGGTGGAGCTGACCGAGGCCGGCCGCCAATTCCTGAGCCGGGCCCAGCGCATTCTGGCCGACGCGGAACTGGCCGCGGCGGAAGCCAGACGCGCCGCGCGCGGCGAGATAGGCGAATTGAGCATAGGCTTCACTTCTTCTCTGCCGCTGTCCCCCATCCTGCACGCCGGCCTGCACGACTATCGTCTGCGTTTCCCGGAGGTCGGCCTCAAGTTGCGCGAGATGTTCACCACCGACCAGTACCAGGCTTTGCTGCAACGGCGGTTGGATATCGGCTTCGTCCGCTTCAACGGCCTGGAGCCGATGGCGGACATCGCGGTGGTGGAGTTGCAGCGAGACGCGCTGCGGGTGGTGATCAGCGCCGAGCATCCGCTGGCCGGCCTGCCGGCGCTGCGCTTGGAGCAATTGCGCGGGGAAAGTCTGATCGGCTACCCGCAGGAGGCCGGCACCGGCTTGAACACGGTGCTGCGCGAGCTGGCGAGCCGGCAAGGCATGGACTGGCGGCCGCGGCAGGAGGCCGGCGAGGCGATCACGCAGATCGGCCTGGTGGCCGCCGGACTCGGCATCGCCATCCTGCCCTCGCCGCTGGAATGCGTGCGGCTTCCCGGCGTGCGCTATGTGCCGCTGCTGGACGAGGGCGCTTATCTGGCGATGGGCTTGGCCACGCGGCTGGACGAAGACTCGCCGCTGGTCAACCAGTTTCTGAACTTGATGCGCGAGCGCTGGCTCAACGCCCCCCGCTGACGTCCAGCAGGCTGCCGGTGCAAAAAGAGCTGGCGTCGGACAACAGCCAGACGATGGCGGCCGCCACCTCCTCGGCCGCGCCGCCGCGCCCCATCGGCACGCTGCCGGCCAGGCGCTCCACCCTGCCCGGCTCGCCGCTGGCGGCATGAATGCCGGTGTGGATCAGGCCCGGGCGCACCGCGTTGACGCGGATGCCTTCGGCGGCCACTTCCCGCGCAAGACCCAGGGTTAGGGTGTCGACGGCGCCCTTGCTGGCGGCGTAATCGACATACTCGCCGGCCGAGCCCAGCCGCGACGCGGCGGAAGAAACGTTGACGATGGCGCCGCCAACGCCGCCATGACGGGTGGACATCCGGCGCACCGCCTCGCGGCAGCAGAGAATGGGGCCCAGCACATTGCTGCGCAACACCTGCTCCACCCGCTGCGCCGAGTAATCCTCCAACCGGCCTATCGGCGCGGTGACGCCGGCATTGTTGACCAGGGCGTCCAGGCGGCCGTAGCGGCCCGCCACCGCGTCGAACAGACCGACGATGTCAGCCTCAAGCGAGACATCGGCGCAAAACGCTTCGGCGTCCGCGCCCGCATGCCGCAACTCGGCCGCCACGGCCTCCGCCCCGGCCCGGTCGCGGCGGTAATTGACGGCGACGCGCCAGCCCTCCGCCGCCGCCAGCCGCGCCGTCGCCGCGCCTATGCCGCGCGAAGCGCCGGTGATCAGCACCACCTTGCCCTCATTCATGGATCAAGCCTTGCGCATGAATTGCTGATGCCAGCGCGTGCGCGCGCCGCGCGCCGCGCCGAAACGCTCCGCCAGCCGCTCGCCGTCGCCGGCGTCCAGCATCTGGCGCAGTTGGTCCAGCCCGGCGCGGTAACGGTCCAGCTCCTGCAGCAGCGCGTCGCGGTTGGCCAGGCTGATATCGGTCCACATTTCCGGATGGCTGCCGGCGATGCGGGTGAAATCGCGAAACCCGGTGGCGGCGAAGTCGAAACAGCGCTCGGCGTCGGCCTTGCCCGCCACCATGTCCACATAGGCGAAGGCCAGCAAATGCGGCAGGTGGCTGACGGTGGCGAACACCGCGTCGTGCTCCTCCGCCGTCATCTCATGGATTTCCGCGCCACAGGCGCGCCATAGCGCCGCCACTCGCTCCACGGCGGCAGGCAGGGTCTCCGGCAACGGCGTCAGCACCACCTTGCGGTTTTCGTACAGCCCGTACTGCGCGGCGGCGGCGCCGGACAAATCGGAACCGGCGATGGGATGCGCCGGCACGCAATGCATTAATTGGCCGGGCAGATGCCGGCGATACAGCTCCACCACGTCGCCCTTGGTGCTGCCGGCATCGGTGATGATGGTCTCCGGCCGCAGCTTCGGCGCCATCGCCGCCATCAGCGCGCCCATCTGCCCCACCGGCGAGGCCAACAGCACCAGATCGGCGCGTTCGGCCACGGCGGCCAAGTCCTGGCTGATCTCGTCCACCACGCCCAGTTCCAAGGCCCGCTCCAGGTTTTCCCGGGTGCGGCCGACGCCGATCACATGCCGCGCCATCCCGGCGCGCTTCAGCGACAAGGCGAAAGAGCCACCGATCAAACCGACGCCCACCACCACCAGGGTATCCATCCCTTGCTGCACCGCTTCTCCTCTATCCATGGCGGAACCTAGAACGGCTATCATACCTGCCTAATGTCGGCTGACAACCACTCCGTTGCGACGCGATCCCGCGCGCCCTGCTTAGGACATACGATGCGCTACAGTTTTTATTGCTATTTCAAGGTCGACGCGGACAACGCGCCCCTGCTTGCGCAGCTGCGAACGCTGCAAGCCGGCCTCCTGGCCCGCGCCGGCGTCGCCGGCCGCCTGCTGCGCCGCCGCGACGACGCCGGCACCTGGATGGAAGTATATGAAGGGATTGCCGACGCCGACGCTTTCCGCCGCCTCTGGCTGGATGTCAGCGCCGAATGCGGTCTGGCGGCGCTGAGCCGCCATGAGGAGTGGTTTCAGCCGCTGGATTAAGCACCGGCTTACGATCTGCCGCGCGTCGTGGAACCTTACACGGCGAGCAGCGCTTCGAAATGCTCATGTACCGCATGTACACCCCGCTTTCTCCGCCGTTTTCGCCTTAGCTCGCGAGCGCGTACACAGGTTCTAAGAAATTGGCCAGCTCAGACTGTCCGTCGGCCGCGCCAAGTGAAAGCCCTGGACGAAATCGCAGCCGGCAGCGCGAGCGATGTCCAGCTGCATTTCGCTTTCAATGCCCTCGCCCACCACCTTGGCGCCGTGCAGCTTCAGGATGGCCACTAGCTCGGCCAGCTTGTCGCGCAGCGCCGGCCGCATCAGCGCGCGCCGCATCAGCACCTTGTCCAGCTTGACGTAATCCGGCTCCAGCAGCCACACCCGCTCCAGATTGGACGCGCCCTGGCCAAAGTCGTCCAGAGAGATCAAAAAGCCCAGATCGCGGTAGCGCTGCACCGCGCCGTGCAGCCGCACCGGATCACTGACCGCGTCCTCCACGATTTCCAGGCAGACATGGCGCGGCTCCACCCCCAGCAGTTGCAAGGCCTCGGCGAAGAATTGCCCGTGCGCCTCGCTGACGTTCACCAGATGCTGGGCATTGACGTTGAGCGACAGCACCAGGCCCGGCGGCGGCGATTGCAGCAGAAAATTGAGCAGGTGCAGGCAGCGCAGTTGCCGGTCCACATACACGGTGCGGCGCGGCGTGGTTTCCGCAGCGAACAGCACGGTGGGAATCAGCTGGCCGCCAAAGCGGTCCGACACCCGCGCCAGCGCCTCCACCGACCACAGCTTGGGCTCCCCGTCCTGCAAGCGGTACACCGGCTGGAAGACGCTGCGGAAGCGCCAGTCCTCATGCCGGCCGCGCACGCGTTCTTCACGCCAGGCCAGCGGCTCCGCCTCGAAGCCATGCCGCGCCAGCATCTGATTCAGACGCGGCAACGCCGCCCGCGCCTGCCGCGCGCCCAGGTCCAGAACCGCTACCTCACACTCCGCCATCGCCGACATTGCGCCTCCCGGCATGCGCCAAGAAAACAAACAAGAAAAAAGGCCGAACATCGTTCGGCCCAAACAGGATACGAGAGAAACCTGCATGCGGTTCTGTTGAACCGACAAACAGTAAGAGGCTGCCTTTGACGACAAAGCCGCCAAAAGCCGCCAGCGCTCTACTGCGCCAGAAAGACCCGCTCAATATACATGGCTCTCTTTATCTCTAAAAATAATTAAATGCTCGTTGTATAGTTCACATAAATCTATGACTTGGATTTAGGCCTGCTGAGAAGCCGGCTTGCCTTCCGCTTCCGCCGGCCGGCCCATGATGCGATCCAGCCACAGCGCGATCACGCCGTCGCCGGTAACATTGCAGGCGGTGCCGAAGCTGTCCTGCGCCAGGTAGAGCGCGATCATCAAGGCCAGGCTGGCCTCGGGGAAGTGCAGCATGCTGGCCAGAATGCCCAGCGCCGACATCACCGCGCCGCCCGGCGCGCCCGGCGCCGCCACCATGGTCACGCCCAGGAGCAGGATGAAGGGGAACATCACATCCCAACTCGGCACGTCCAGGCCGGCCGTCATCAGCATCACCGCGGTGGCGCAGGTGACCAGGGTGATGGTGGAGCCGCACAGATGGATGGTGGCGCACAAGGGCATCACGAAATCCGCCACCGGGCCGGACACTTTCATCTGCTTGGCCGAGCGCAGCGCCACCGGAATCGTCGCCGCCGACGACATGGTGCCCAGCGCGGTCAGGTAGGCCGGCAACATATTGCGGATCAAGGACCAGGGATTGCGGCCGCTGGCGAGGCCAGTCACCGTGTACAGCAGGGTCAGCCAGATCCAGTGCATGGCGATGGCCAGCACCAGCACCACGCCGAAGGTCTTCAACGTGGAAAACACCGAACCGTCGGCAGCCATCTCGGCGAAGACGCAGGCGATATAGGCCGGCAGCAGCGGAATCAGCACCTTGGCCAAGACTAGCTCGACGATGTCCTTGCCCTGATCCACCACCTCCTTGAGGCGCAGCGCGCGGGTGACGGCGATGCCGAGGCCGAACACGAAGGCCAGCATCAGCGCGGTCATCACATCGAACAGCGGCTTGATCTCCAGCGTGAACAAGGCCTTGATCGCCGCCGGCTTGTCGGTGGCGTGCACGCCCTGAGCGATCAAGGACGGCAAAACGCCGGAGGCGACGGCGAAAGCCGCCAGCCCGGACAGAATGGTGGAGCAGTAAGCCAGCCCCACGGTCCAGCCCAGCATCTTGCCGGAGTTGGACTCCAGCGCGGCGATGCCGCTCATGATGTAGAACACGATGATCAGCGGAATCATGAAGCCGATGAACTGCCCGAACAGGGCTTTGAAAGTCATCAGCAGGGCCAGCGGGCCGTCCGGGGCCCATAGCCCCAGCGCCAGGCCAACCGCCATGCCGGCCAGTAGTTTAAGAATCAATTTCACGGCAACCTCTCTGAGCTTGGTCTTTGGTCTAATGTTGTTCGCGATCCGCGCGTGCGCTTGCCGCCATGCCCGGTCCGGACACGGCGCGCCAGTCGGAAGAATGGAGATCCGCCCGTCGAGGGCGGCATGGACAAGAGAACGGACGCGGTCCGGGCAGGCCTGTCTGCGGGCCGGGAACTGCCCTCCCGGCGCCTGGCCTCAGGCTTGAAGCGACAAGCTGTGTCGCAGGGCGCTCAATAGCGGATGAGGCGTCCAGCTACGCTCGCCCAGGCGGGTAATCTGCCAGATACCCATCAGGCTATTGGAGAGAAACACCGCATCGGCGTCAATCAAGCGCGGGGCGGAAAGTCGCGTTTCAGTAAAAGAGCGTCCGATATCCAAACAATGCGCGGTCAACCAATCCCGCACCGCGCCGTTCACGCCGCAACGGTCCAGCCTTGGCGTGACGATAGCCTCGCCTTCCAGCAGATAGACATTGCTCATCGTGCCCTCCGCCACCCAACCTTCCATATCCAGCATCAGGCCTTCGGCGATGGCGGGGTCTCGCCATTCCGAGCGCGCCAGCACGTTCTCCAGCCGGTTCAGATGCTTGATGCCGGCCAGCGCCGGCTGCAAGGCCAAGCGGGTTTCGCACCAACGCGCCGTCACGCCCTGTTCGGCGCGCTCCGGCGGATAGCCGTTCCAGGGCGCGGCGCTGACGATGCGGGTGCAAGACGGCGCCTCCGGCGTCGCGTAGCCGCGCGCGCCTTCGCCGCGGGTCAGCACGATCTTGGCCGCCGCGCGCGGCAGGCCGTCCGCCGCCGCGGCCAGTTCGGCCAGCAACAGCGCTTCTTCGGGCGGAGGCAGGCGCAGCCGGCGCGCGTCCTCGCACAGGCGCGCGTACTGCCAGGCCCACAAGCGCGGCCGGCCGTTCAGCAGCTCTAGCGTGCGGAACACGCCGTCGCCGTAGGCCAGGCCGCGGTCCGCCGCGGCGATCCGCTCGCCGGGCCCGCCGTTGATCAGCATCGTCATCAGGCCTGCTCCACGCCCAGCGCCCGCAGCAGGCCGCGCGCCTTGTGGCGGGTTTCCTGCAGTTCGCGTTCAGGATCGGAGTCGGCGACGATGCCGCCGCCTGCGCGGAAGCGCAGCGCGCTCCCCTCCTGCATGAAGGTGCGGATCAGGATGTTCAGGTCCATGCTGCCGTCGCGGTTGAGATAGCCCAGGCTGCCGGTATAGGCGCGGCGCGCGCTGTTTTCCAGCTCGCGGATGATTTGCATGGTGCGCACCTTGGGACAGCCGGTGATGGTGCCGCCGGGAAACAAGGCGCGCAGCGTTTCCACCGGGCCGACGCCGGGACGCAGGCGGCCGCGGACATTGGATTCGATATGGTGGACATAGGCGTAACTGGCCACCGCCATCAGTTCGTTGACCTCCACGCTGCCGGGCTGGCAGATGCGGCCCAGGTCGTTGCGCTCCAGATCGATCAGCATCACATGCTCGGCCCGCTCCTTGACGCTGGAAATCAGCCGCTGCTTCAAGGCGGCGTCTTCCGCCGGGTCCGGCGAGCGCGGATGGGTGCCGGCGATGGGCCGCGTTTCCGCCCAGCCGTCGCGCACCCGCACCAGCCGCTCCGGCGAGGAGCTGACGATCTGCGCGCCGCCGAAATCTGCCAAGGCCGAGAACGGCGCCGGGTTGGCGCGGCGCAGCGCGGCGAAGAGATCGGCCGCGGCGACGCCGGCGTCCAGTTCGGCGCGCCAGCCGCGCGAAATATTCACCTGGAACACATCGCCTTCGTAGATGTAGCGCTTGAGGCGGACGACCGCGTCGGTGTACCACTGCGGCGGGTCTTCCTCCAAGCCCCGCAACGCCACCGGACAGGGCTCGAAGACCGGCGCCGCCTGGGCCAGGCTCAGCGCACGCTGCCACAGCTCCGCGCTTTCCGCCACGATCCAGCCGCAAGCCTCGCGGCGATCCACCAGCACCGCGGCCGGGGTGCGCGCCAGCGCCGCCAGCGGAAAGCTGTCCGGCAGCGCATCGGCCACGCTGGGCTCGAATTCGGACAGCAGATCGTAGCCCAGGTAAAGGAAATGCCCGCCGACGAAAGGCAGTTGATGACGGTTATCGACCGGCTGCGGCTTGAACTCGGCCAGGCGGCGCAGAAAATCGCCGCCCTCGCCGGCGTGAAACAGCTCGCGGCCGTCTTCCAGCAGCAACAGATCCCAGCCGGCGTCGCCGGAGGACATCATCAAATACGGAAAGGTTTGCGGATCCGCCGCATGCATCGCCAGCAGGTCCGGCGCAAAATCCAGTTTCTGAGTGAACATCGAGAAGTCCCGGGCCGGCAGCCCGGCGCAGCTTGCCGCCCGCTTTGACCCGGACGGCGTGAAAACAAAGAAAAACCGCTGCGAGTGTAGCGCAGCGGTTCGGACTGTCAATCGACAAGACGACGATCAGACGCGCTTGAACACCAGCGTGCCGTTGGTGCCGCCAAAACCGAAGGAGTTGGAGATGCCGATGTCTATCTTCATCTCGCGCGCGGTATTGGCCACGTAATCCAGATCGCAGCCGGCCTCCACATCCTGATCGTTCAGGTTGATGGTGGGCGGCGAAACCTGGTTGTGCACCGCCAGAATGGTGTAGATCGCCTCCACGCCGCCGGCGCCGCCCAGCAAGTGGCCGGTCATCGACTTGGTGGAGTTGACCACCAGCTTCTTGGCGTGGTCGCCAAACGCCAGCTTGATCGCCGTGGTTTCATTGGCGTCGCCCAGGGGCGTGGACGTGCCGTGAGCGTTCACGTACTGCACCTGGTCGGCGTTGATGCCGGCGTCGCGCAGCGCGTTGCTCACGCCGCGCGCCGGGCCTTCCGCGCTCGGCGCCGTGATGTGGTGAGCGTCCGAGCTCATGCCGAAGCCGATCAGCTCGGCGTAGATCTTGGCGCCGCGTTTGACCGCGTGCTCATAGTCTTCCAGCACCAGCACGCCGGCGCCCTCGCCCATCACGAAGCCGTCGCGGCCCTTGTCCCAGGGACGGGAAGCCGTGGCCGGATCGTCGTTGCGCGTGGACAAGGCCTTCATCGCGGCGAAACCGCCGATGCCCAAGCGCGAAACCGCGCCTTCCGCGCCGCCGGCCACCATCACGTCGGCGTCGCCGTACTGGATCAACCTAGCCGCGTCGCCGATGCAGTGCGCGCCGGTGGTGCAGGCGGACACGATACCGTAGGACGGACCCTGATAGCCTTTCAGGATGGACACCTGGCCGGCGATCAGATTGATCAGCGAGCCCGGGATGAAGAAGGGGCCGATCTTGCGCGGACCGCCCTCCATCAAGGCCACGCCGGTTTCCTCGATCAGCGGCAGGCCGCCGATGCCGGAACCGATGTTGACGCCGACCCGGGTCTTGTCCAGGCCCGGCACGTCGTCCAGGCCCGCGTCCGCCACCGCTTGCAGCGCCGCGGCGATGCCGTAGTGGATGAACAAGTCGTTGCGGCGGGCTTCCTTCGGCGAGATATAGTCGCTGATCTCAAAGCCCTTCACTTCGCCTGCGATCTGGCAAGCCATGTCGCTGGCGTCGAAACGGGTAATCTTGGCGATGCCGCTGTTGCCGGCCAGCAAATTGGCCCAGCCGGTGGCGACATCATTGCCGACCGGGGACACATGGCCCAGGCCGGTTACTACAACTCTGCGTTTTGACACGAAGAATCTCCGTGAGAGATGGGAGGGCAGTCTCCCCACGAGACCGTCCACGCATTGCGATGCCCTACGGTTTGGCAGGGATCAAACGCGCGTTTGGCATCCTCTTGGCAAAAGACCTCTGCGAAGAGACCAGAAGGCTCCGGGCAGAGGTCCTAATACCCCTCGAAAGGGAAGGAATTACTTGTTCAGGTGGGCAGTGACGTAGTCGACGGCTTGCTGAACGGTGGTGATCTTCTCGGCCTCTTCATCCGGAATTTCGCACTCGAACTCTTCTTCCAGAGCCATTACCAGCTCAACGGTGTCGAGGGAGTCGGCGCCCAGATCGTCCACGAACGAAGATTCGATTTTCACTTCGGCTTCGTTCACGCCCAGCTGTTCGGCAACGATCTTCTTAACGCGCGCTTCGATGTTTTCCATTTGTTTAAACCCTTGACCTTTCTGATTCGGGATAACAAAACCCCGGTATTCTACAAAAAAAAATTAGAGCAGCCTACCTAAATCTCCAGGCGGGCCGCAAGCTCGTTCACGGCATCAACATGCCGCCGTTGACATGCAGCGTCTGGCCGGTGATATAGCCAGCGCGATCCGACGCCAAAAAAGCGGTGGCATCGGCGATATCCTTGGCGTCGCCCAAGCGGCCCAGGGCGATCTGCTCGACCAGCGCCGCGCGTTGCGCTTCCGGCAGCGCGCGGGTCATATCGGTGTCGATGAAGCCGGGGGCCACGCAGTTGACGGTGATGTTGCGGCTGCCCACCTCGCGCGCCATCGACTTGGTGAAGCCGATGATGCCGGCCTTGGCCGCCGAATAATTGGTCTGGCCCGGGTTGCCGGACACGCCCACCACCGAAGCGATATTGACGATGCGGCCGAAGCGCGCTTTCATCATGCCGCGCAACACGGCCTTGGACGCCTTGAACACCGATTTCAGATTGGTGTCCATGATGTCGTCCCAGTCCTCGTCCTTCATCCGCATCAGCAAGCCGTCGCGGGTGATGCCGGCATTATTGACCAGGATGGCGATCGCGCCGAATTCTTTTTCGATGGATTCGACCAGCGCGTCGATCGCGCCGGCCTCGGTCACATTCAACACCCGGCCGGCGCCGCCCTGTGCGGACAGGCGCTCGTGGATGCTCGCTGCGCCGGCCTCGCTGGTCGCGGTGCCGATCACTACGGCGCCTTCGGCCGCCAGCGCCGCGGCGATCGCCGCGCCGATGCCGCGCGATGCGCCGGTGACCAATGCCACTTTGCCTTGCAGGCTCATTGCAGTCTCCTTATCGTTATTCCGGCCCCGCCTTGACGCGGCCGCATTACATTCAGTTCAGTTCGCCGCGAGCGGCTTCCAGCGCCGCCACATCGGTCAGCGCCAGGCATTTGATGTTGCCGTCGATGCGCTTGGCCAAGCCGGCCAGCACTCTGCCCGGCCCGCATTCCGCCATCTGCGTCACGCCGTCGGCGGCCAGCTTCTGGATGGTTTCGGTCCAGCGCACCGGCATGTACAGCTGACGGGTCAGCGCGTCGCGGATCTGCGCCGGCTCGTTGTAGCTGGCGACGTCGGCGTTGTGCAGCACCGGAATGGCCGGCGCGCCGATATCCGCTTGCGCCAGCGCCGCGGCCAGTTGCTCCGCCGCGGGCCGCATCAACGCGCAATGCGAGGGCACCGACACCGGCAAGGGCAGCGCGCGCTTGGCGCCGCGGGCCTTGCACTGCTCCATGGCCCGCTCCACCGCGCCCTTATGGCCGGCGATCACCACCTGGCCCGGCGAATTGAAATTGACCGCTTCCACCACTTCGCCCTGAGCCGCTTCCGCGCAGGCGGCGCGGATGTCCTCGTCGGACAGGTTCAGGATGGCGGCCATCGCGCCGACGCCCACCGGCACCGCGGACTGCATCGCCTCGGCGCGCAGGCGCACCAGTTTCACCGCTTCGGCGAAGGGCAAGGCCGCCGCCGCCACCAGGGCGGTGTATTCGCCCAGGCTGTGGCCTGCCACCAGCGTCGGCTGGCGGCCGTTCAACTCCTGCCAGGCCAGATAAGTGGCGTAGCCGGCGGCCAGCATGATGGGCTGGGTATTGACGGTGGCGTTGATCTCGTCGGCCGAGTCCGCCTGCAGCATCGCCCACAGGTCGACGCTCAAGGCGTCCGATGCTTCGTCAAAAGTGTGTTTCACCACGGGGAGGTCGGCAAAGCCGTCCATCATTTTCAAGCTTTGCGAGCCTTGGCCCGGGAACAGAAAAGCAAACGCCATAGTCGACTCCAGAGAATTCGACGCAAGAATGACGCAAACCGGCGACGTCTGCCAAGCCTAACGATCAAATATCGCTGAGGCTAGTGACCTCACGGTCAGCCGTCGGCGGCTTGCGCGCCAATGTTTCGGGTCAGATCTTCAACAATACAGCGCCCCAGGCGAAACCGCCGCCTATGCCTTCCAGCAATACGGTCTGGCCTGGACGAATGCGGCCGTCGCGCACCGCGCAGTCCAAGGCCAGCGGAATCGATGCGGCGGAGGTATTGCCCTGTTGCGGCAATGTGACGATCACGCGTTCCATCGGCAAGCCCAGATGCTTGGCGGTGGATTCTATAATGCGCAGATTGGCCTGATGCGGCACCAGCCAGTCCACTTCGCTCTTGTCGACGCCGGCTTCCGCCAGCGTCTTGGCCGCGATGTCGGACAGGGCTTTGACCGCGAATTTGAACACCGCCGGGCCATCCATGTGCAGATAGGGCATGCCCTGAATCTTGCCGCCGGAAATCTGGGCCGGAGTGTTGAGAATGTCCTTGTAGCGGCCGTCCGCCGCCAGCTTGGCGTGCAGGATGCCCGGCTCCTCGGAGTCGCCGAGAATCACCGCGCCGGCGCCGTCGCCGAACAGCACGCAGGTGCGGCGGTCGTCCCAGTCCAGCACCCGCGACATGATTTCCGCGCCCACCACCAGAGCGCGGCGGGCCATGCCGCTCTTGATGTAGTTGTTGGCGGTCACCAGCGCGAACATGAAGCCGGCGCACACCGCCTGCACGTCGAACGCCGCGCAGCCGGGAATGCCCAGCTTTTCCTGCAACAGACAGGCGGTGCTGGGAAAGACCATATCGGGAGTGGTGGTGGCCACGATGATCAGATCGATCTCGTGCTTGTCGATGCCCGCGCTCTGTATCGCGGCTTCCGCCGCCTTGAGCGCGAGATCGCTGGTTTTGTGTTCCTCTGCAGCAATATGGCGCGCGTGGATGCCGGTGCGAGAGACTATCCACTCGTCGCTGGTATCCACGCGTTCGGCCAACTGCGCATTGGTGAGCACCTGCTCGGGCAGAAAGCTGCCGGTGCCTAGAATGCGGGAATAGCCCATGGTTGTCAGTTCGCTTCCGCCTCGGACTGCTTGAGATTGTTTAATTGGTGCGCAATCCGGTCGGCGATGTGACCAATCACGTCGGAACCGGCTTCCTCGCAAGCCTGCTCCAGCGCGTAACGGAATCCTGTGACGTCGGTCCCGCCGTGGCTTTTCACCACGATGCCGCGCAGCCCCAGCAAGCTGGCGCCGTTGTAGCGGCGGGGATCGATGCGCCTCTTGAACAGTTTGAGCACCGGCAGCGCGGCCAGCGCGCACAAACGCGTCCACCAGCTGCGGCCAAACTCTTCGCGCAGGAACACGGCAAACATGTGAGCCAGCCCCTCAGCTGTCTTCAAAGCCACATTGCCGGTAAAACCGTCGCAGACTACCACATCCACCGTGCCTTTACAGATGTCGTCACCCTCCACGTTGCCGTGGAAATTGAGCTCGGACTGGCGCAGCAGTTCGGCGGTCTTTTTGATATTGTCGTTGCCCTTGATGTCTTCCGAACCGATGTTCAGCAGGCCGACGCTAGGGCTGGCGTTGCCGCTGAGGCACACCACCAGTTCGGATCCCATGATGCCGAACTGCAACAGTTGTTCTGGGGTGCAATCGACGTTGGCGCCCAAATCCAACACGCAAGACGAGCCCTTGACGGTGGGCAGCATTTTGGCGATGGCGGGACGGTCGATGCCGGGAATGGTCTTGAGTACGAAACGCGCGGTCGCCATCAGCGCGCCGGTGTTGCCGGCGGACACGGCGGCCTGAGCCTCGCCTTCTTTGACCAGATTAATGGCCACCCGCATCGACGAATCTTTCTTGTTCTTCAAGGCGAGCTGAGGCGCCTCATCCATGCCCACCACTTGGGTGGCGTGCTGGATGCGGATGCGTTCACGCGCGACGCCTTGATGCGCGGCCAGTTCAGCCTCTAGGGCTGCTTGGTCGCCAACAAGAATCAAACGGGTGTCGGGATGGTTCTGCAGGAATTGGATCGATGCAGGGACGGTAACCTTGAGGCCAACGTCACCGCCCATTGCATCAACCGCGACGGTGATAGTCATCAACGAGTGCGGTAATAGTGCTGCCTAATCAGTGGGGAAAGTAGGAAAACGGGGAGATTACTCGCCCTTGGTCTTCACAACTTTGCGGCCGCGGTAGAAACCGTTCGGGCTGATGTGGTGGCGCAGGTGCGCTTCGCCGGTGCTGGCTTCAACTGCCAGAGCCGGAGCGGTCAGAAAATCGTGTGCACGATGCATGCCGCGCTTGGACGGGGACTTTTTGTTCTGTTGAACAGCCATGGTCGACTCCTAAGAAATTCAAGTAGATTCGGTTCGAATCCGGGTTTTACTCGGACTTGGGTCTCTTAAGCGCCGCCAGCACCGCAAACGGATTGGGCTTGTCAGCCTTGGCGAGCGAGAGAGTTTCCCTGCCGCAGTCGTCGTGTTTCGGCGACAGCGGCAAGCCCATAATGATTTCGTCTTCGATCAACGCCGTCAGGTTCAGTTCCGGCTCGGCGATGATAGCGTCCAGCTCCTCGTCCTGCTCGCAAGCCTCTTCCAGCTTGTCCGGATCGGTAAACAAGGTGACCACCGAATCGGTGTCCAGGCTGTACGGCATGCTTTCCATGCAGCGCTGGCAGGTCACTTTGAGTTCCCCGGACAAATGAAGACGCAGCGACAAACGGTTCAAGCTGTCGCGAAAACCGTCCAGGGCGTATTCCACGTTCCCGGAGGTGTCGGACAGGTCGCTGTGCACGCGCTCATCCAGCTCGCCAACCGGCAGTTTGCCGGCCTGCGAACGCCCTTCCCGGGCGAACTTGAGCGGATCGATCAAAATCGGTTTAGACATAAACCTCGCATGGTACAATCCATTCCCCTGATTTGTCAAAAGAAACAAGGAGCCCTCCGCGCGCGCCGCCAGGCCGCCCCGGCTCCGCAACAAGCGACGTCCACATCATGCAGATCGTACTGGCCTCCACCTCCCGCTACCGCCAAGAAATCATCGCCCGCCTGGGCCTGCCCTTCCACGCCGAACCGCCGGTGTGCGACGAAACCCCGCTGCCGGGCGAAACCGCGCTGGAAACCGCGGTCCGGCTGGCCCGCACCAAGGCGCAATCGCTGGCGGACAAGCATCCGCAAGCGCTGATCATAGGCTCCGACCAAGTGGCTTTGCTTGACGGACAGCAGATCGGCAAGCCAGGATCGTTCGAAAACGGCGTCAAGATGCTGCAATGGATGAGCGGCCGGACCGTGGTGTTTCATTCGGCGCTGGCCTTGTACAACAGCGCCGAGCGCCGGCTGCAAGAAGCGGTGGGCATCACCCGCGTCACCCTGCGCGCGCTGAGCGAAGCGCAAATCCGCAACTATCTGGAACGCGAGCCGGACGCGCTGCACTGCGCCGGCAGCGCCAAGAGCGAGGGCCTCGGAGGCGCGCTGCTGGAGCGCGTGGAGTCCGACGATCCCAATGCGCTGATTGGCGTGCCTCTGTTCAAACTGATTACGATGCTGGCCGATGAAGGCGTGGAGATTTTGCGATGAGCGGCACCCTGTTCCTGATCCCCGCCCCCTTGGGCGACGAATCCATCGCCTGGCTGCCCGAAGCCGAGCGCGCCAAAGTGCTGCACCTGACCCGTTTCGTGGTGGAAGCCGAAAAAACCGCGCGCAAACACCTGAAGGCGCTGGGCGTCAGCGCGCCCATCCGCGAACTCGCCATGAGCACGCTGAACGAACACACCCCGGCCACCGACGTCGCCGCCTTGCTGCAACCGCTGCTGGACGGCCACGATCTGGGCTTGATCTCCGAAGCCGGCTGCCCGGCGGTGGCGGACCCCGGCGCGCAACTGGTGGCGCTGGCGCATGAGCGTGGCTTGCGGGTGGAACCCTTGATCGGCCCGTCCTCCATCCTGCTGGCTCTGATGGCCAGCGGCGCCAACGGCCAGTGCTTCGCCTTCCACGGCTACCTGCCGGTGGACGCCGCCGACAAGGCAAAAATCGTCAAGGAGCTGGAGCTGCGTTCGCGCCAGCGCAACGAGACCCAGGTCTTCATCGAAACGCCGTACCGCAACAACGCGCTGCTGCAGCAGTTGCGCGACACGCTGTCCCCGGCCACCCGGCTGGCGGTGGCCTGCGATCTGACCTTGCCGAGCCAGACCATCGTCAGCCGACGGGTCAAGGACTGGCCCAAGGACGCGCCGGACCTGCACAAGCGCCCGGCCATTTTCATCATTCACGCCGCCTGAGCCCGCCATGGCCAAGATTCCGCCGCTGATCCATTCCCTGCTGGACACCGATCTCTACAAATTCACCATGCTGCAAGTGGTGCTGCACCAGTTCCCGGCCTCGCACGGCGAGTACGAGTTCAAGTGCCGCAACCGCCCGGACATGCCCTTGACCCAGCTGAAGAAAGAGCTGGAAGCGCAATTGGACTGGCTGTGCCAGCTGCACTTCACCCAGGAAGAGCTGGCCCATCTGCGCACCTTGCGCTTCATCAAGAGCGACTTTGTCGATTATCTGGAGCTATTCCATCTGCAGCGGCGCTTCATCACCGTGTCCTGCGAGGACGAGGAGCTGGCGATCCGCATCAAGGGCCCGTTGGTTCAGGCGATGTTTTTTGAAATCTTCGTGCTCGCCATCGTCAACGAATTGTATTTCCGCCGCCTGGACTCGGCTGAAGTCCGCGCCGAGGGCCTGCGCCGGCTGGAAGCGAAAATCGCCGTGCTGGAACGCTTCCGCGACAGCGAGGCCGCGCAGCAACGCTTTCCCTTGCTGATCGCCGATTTCGGCACTCGCCGCCGTTTCAGCCGGGACTGGCAGCAGCACGTGGTGGAGCGCCTGAACACCGCCTTGCCGGACATTTTCCGCGGCACCAGCAATGTTTACCTGGCCTGGAAGCTGGGCATCACTCCGATAGGCACCATGGCCCACGAGTTCTTCCAGGCCTTCCAGGCGCTGGGCGTGCGGCTGCGCGACTTCCAGAAAGCGGCGCTGGAATCCTGGGTCCAGGAATACCGCGGCGACCTCGGCATCGCGCTGACCGACGTGGTGGGCATGGACGCCTTCCTGGCGGACTTCGACCTCTACTTCGCCAAGCTGTTCGACGGTCTGCGCCACGACAGCGGCGATCCCTATCAATGGGGCGAAAAGGCGATCGCGCATTACCGCAAGCTGCGCATCGATCCCGCCACCAAGATGCTGACCTTCAGCGACGGCCTGAGCGTGGACAGCGCGCTGGACCTGCACCGCCATTTCAGCCCGCAGATCCAGGTCAGCTTCGGCATCGGCACTCATTTCACCAACGACATGGGACTGGAACCGCTGCAAATCGTGCTCAAGCTGGTCAGCTGCAACGGCCAGCCGGTGGCCAAGCTGTCCGACAGCCCCGGCAAGACCATGTGCAGCGACGAAACCTTCCTCGCCTATCTGCGCCAGGTGTTCAAGGTGGCGCTACCTGCCTGAGCCCTCCGCGGGCGCCAGCGCGCTCAGCACTTGCCGGCGCGCCTGCTCGGACAGGCGCTCGCCGGCCAGCGCCACCGTCTGCCGGCCCAAGGCCTGGTAGGCGGCGCGCAAATCGGCATCGTCCATCGCCTGCAAATGCAGGGCCACCGTCGAGGCGTCGCCGCGCGCGATGGGCCCGGTCAAAGCCGCCTGCGACCCCAGCGCCAAGGCATTGTCCAGCGTTTGCCGCATCAGACCGCCCAGCAAAGGCGTCAGCAGCGCCTCCGGCACCCCGCCCTGGCCGGCCAGCCGCCGCGCGATGGCAGTCAGCGTCACCAGATAATTGGACGCCACCGACAAGGCCGCGTGATAGGCCGGTTTGCCGCCCTCGGCCAATTGAAACGGCCGCCCGCCTATGGCCTGCGCCAATTCCCTCAAGACAAGGCACGCTTCGGCGTCGCCCTCCAGCGCGCACAGCACGTCGGAAAACCCCTCAAGCGCGATGGCCGGATCGGCGAAGGAAAAGGCCGGATGCAGGCTGCCGACGTGCGCGCCGCGCGCCGCCGCCGGCCTCAACAGTTCGGATCCGCTGACGCCGCTGGCGTGAAACACCACCGCGCCGGCCGGCACCTCCGTCTCCGCCAACCGCAAAGCGCAGTCGGCGATCGCCGCATCCGGCACCGCCAGCAGGTACAGGTCGGCGGCGGCCAACTCCGCCCATGCGGTCACCGGACGCCCCGTGCCGATGAAGGCGCAGGCGGCGGCGGCGGAATCCGCGCCGCGCGTCATCACGTCCTGCACCCGGTAGCGGCCGGAACGCCGCGCCAGCGCCGCCAAGGTCTTGCCCAGACGCCCCGCGCCTATGATGTTGATCCGAATCACGCTTCCTCCCGAAAACCTCAAGCCGCCCGCGCGTGCGCGAATCCGGGCGCAGACAAAAAAACAGCCTTGCACGATAATGCCGACATGGACGCCGCGCATCGGCGACGCCTGTCCCGGAGAGACCCCATCATGAAGCTCGCCGTTTTCCTCGGCCTCATCGCCGTCGTCCTCTTCTACTTGATCACGCTATACAACGCGCTGATCAATTTGAAGCACCAGCTGACGCAAAGCTGGGCCAATATCGACGTCATCCTCAAACAACGCCACGACGAATTGCCCAAGCTGGTCGAAGTGTGCCGGCAATACGCCCAGTTCGAACAAGAAACCCTGACGCAAGTGATGGCCGCCCGCGGCGCGGTGGCCGACTCCGCCCGAGCGCGGGATCCGGAGGCCCTCGGCGCGGCCGAAGGACGCTTGCACGGCCTGATCGGCCAGCTATACGCGGTGGCCGAGGCGTATCCTGCGCTGCAGGCCGACCAGCAGTTCGCGCAATTGAGCGCGCGCATCACCCAGTTGGAGGAGGCGCTGGCCGATCGCCGCGAACTGTACAACGAGGCGGTCAAACTCCACAACGCCCGCATCGAGCAGTTCCCCGACGTCCTGCTGGCCCGCCTGTTTCATTTCCCGCCGGCCCGGCCGCTGCGCTTCGCCGCCGCGGAAACCCGCGACGTGGACATGAAAGCGCTGTTCGCGCGCAACTGACATGCCGGCGCTCGCCTCCCTGCTGCCGGGCCTGGGCTTGGCCCTGTACCTGCTTGCCGCCGCCTCATGGCTGCTTGGCGGCGAGGCCCGCCATGGCCTGCTGATCGCGGCGGCAGTCGGGCTGATAGGCTGGCGTCTGAATTACCGCCATTACCGCCAGGTGGCGGACACTCCGACGTCCAGACTGGCCAGCGCGGCCTTGGGCCAAGTCGAATTATGCGGCCAGGCCCACTGCCATCCGAACGCGCCCAATTACAGCCCCTTGAGCGGCCGACGCTGCGCCTGGTACCGCTGCTGGCGCATAGACGAGCGCGGCAAACTGGACTGGGAGGACTGGCTGACCTGGGCCATGCAACGCTCCAACCGGCTGGCGACCCGCGCCAACCCGCCGGAAGTCAGCAGCGACGACAGCTTTCTCCTGGTGGACGGCGACGCGGAAGCCACCATTCTCCCCGGCGGCGCCCAAGTGGTCGCTCGCCGCCGGCGTCGCTGGCATGAGGACGGCATGTTGCTGATAGAGGAATGGATAGACGAAGGCGAGGCCATCTATGTGCGCGGCCGGCTGCGACGGCTGGACGCGCGCGCCAGTGCGCTGGACCTTCGCCTGGATATCGGCGCCAAACTGGCCGAATGGAAAAACGACAGACAAGCCCTGCTGCGCCGCTTCGATCTGGACGGAGACGGGCAGCTCAGCGAGCAAGAATGGTCGCTGGCGCGCGCAGCGGCGCAGCGCGAAGTCGTCGCCCTGCAGCAGGAACTCGCGCGACAGCCGGCGTCCTTATTGCTGCAGGGAGACGATCAAGACGCGCCCTTGATCCTCACCACCCTGTCTCCGCGGCAAAGCGCCCGGCTGTTCCGCCGCCGCGCCTGGCTTCACGCCGCCGTGGCGCTGGCCTGCCTATTGGGCTGGCTCAAGCTGGCTCGATTCTAAAGCGCTATACTGAAGCGAAAGCACTCGCCACGCGGCAGGAGCGCAGATGATCCGCCTGATCTACAGCAGCGCAGCCCATCACCCGGTTTCCGCCGAAGCCATGCAGAACCGCATTCGCCGTTTCCGCGACTACAACCGGAGCCAGGACATCGTCAGCGTGCTGCTGATGCTGAACGACGACTTCCTGCAAATCCTGGAAGGCCCGGAAGACGCCATCGACGCGCTCTATCAACGCATCGCACGCGACCCGCAGCACCATCAGCTGACCCTGTTGTCGCGCGAGGAGATCGACCACCCCATGCTGGCCAATCACCCGCTGGAATACCTTGCCCCGGCGCCGCAGGCCGACGGCAAGCCTCTGTCCGCCTCAGCCATCGCCCGAGACGCCGGCTGGACCTTGCACGGCAAGGTCCAGCATGTGATCCAAAGCTTTCTCGACGGCAAATGGCATCATCACCTGCCCAACGGCATGAATCCGCAAGTGCTGCGCCGCGGCTGAGCTTATCTATATATGAGTGCGCTTCCTCGTCGGCGAGCCTGACCCGCTCAAGGTTCCGCCGCGACCAGCGCCTGGTCGATATCGGCCAGGATGTCGTCGATATGCTCGATGCCTATCGACAAACGCACCATTTCCGGGCGCACGCCGGCGCGCAGTTGCTCATCGGCCGACAGTTGGCGGTGGGTGGTGGTGGCCGGGTGGCAGGCCAGCGATTTGGCGTCGCCGATATTCACCAGCCGGGTCACCAGTTGCAAAGCGTCGATGAAGCGCCCGCCGGCCGCCGCGCCGCCGCGGATACCAAAGGACAGCACGCCGGAAGCCCGGCCGCCGAAGTATCGTCGCGCCAGAGCATGGTCCGGGTGATCCTCCAGGCCGGCGTACTCGACCCACTCCACCGCCGGGTGCGCACGCAGATGCTGGGCCACGCGCAGCGCGTTGGCGCAGATGCGGTCCATGCGCAGCGCCAACGTCTCGATGCCCTGCAAAATAAGAAAGGCGTTGAACGGCGCCAGCGCCGCGCCCATATTGCGCAAGGGCACCACTCGCGCCCGCGCGATATAAGCCGCCGCGCCCAATGCTTCCACATAGTTGACGCCGTGGTAGCTGACGTCGGGCGTGTTCAAGCGCGCGAAGCGCTCGGCGTGCTCGGCCCAGGGAAAGCGCCCGCTGTCGACAATGGCGCCGCCTATGCTATTGCCGTGGCCGCCCAGATACTTGGTCAGACTATGCACCACGATATCGGCGCCGTGCTCGAAGGGCCGGCATAGATAAGGAGACGGCACCGTGTTGTCGACGATCAGCGGCAAACCGTGACGATGAGCGTGATCGGCGAAGGCGGCGAAGTCGACCACATTGCCCAACGGATTGCCGATGGATTCGCAAAACACCGCCTTGGTGCGCGCGTCCGCCATGTCGCCGATCCGCTCCGGATGGCGATGGCTGACGAAACGCACCTCGATGCCCAGCTGCGGCAGCGTGTGGGCGAACAGATTGTACGTGCCGCCATACAAGGTGCTGGTGGCGATGATGTTGTCGCCGGCCTCGGCGATGGTTTGTATCGCGTACGTGATCGCCGCCATGCCGGAAGCCACCGCCAGCGCGCCTATCCCGCCTTCCAAAGCCGCCACCCGCTTCTCCAGCACATCGGTGGTCGGGTTCATGATGCGGGTGTAGATATTGCCCTGCACCTTGAGGTCGAACAGATCCGCTCCATGCTGGGTGCTGTCGAAAGCGTAGCTGGTGGTTTGGTACAAGGGCACCGCCACCGCCTTGGTCGTCGGATCCGGCGCATAGCCGGCATGCACCGCCAGGGTTTCCAGTTTCATCTCGTCAGTCCTTCCTTCTATATAAGGCGAGTCGCGCAGCGCTCCTCTATGCCACTCGCCTACCTTAACCGGGAAGCGAAGCCAGCGAAAGAAGCTAAATCTAAAACCGGAAAACCAAACAATCTATGCGGACGCACGCCCAGACCGTAAACCTTGCATAGGTTCAAAACAGACAAAACAAAACAAAATATATTTTACTAACAACAAGTTAACACTCACACCCATTAGCACAACCTCAAGCGAATAGCCTCGCTTCAGCCTATTTACATAGACATCGCTTTCTATTATGATTCGATTGTGAATTCATTCTGGTGTGCGTCTTGCGGCATCATGAATTCTCTTCAAGTCACGTTGATTTTTGAGCCCGCCCTCCGCGGGCTTATTTTTTTTGCATCGCCCTGAATCACCCTCCCCCTTCCCCTTCCCGCTCTTATCCTTATGGCATCAGGCTTTCGGCCAACAAGTGCATTTTTACAACACCCGCACGCAATGAGTCGATTTCATGATTTACCCCTTTATTTCATTGGCTTAGCCAGACATTCCCATGTAAAACCACACACACAAAGCAACAATTGGTTGTTGATTTGCAACACCGCATTTACCGAAAAGTTGCATTTACACAACTTAGCCAATAGCATTTGCTCACATTCCTAAACCCATATAAAAGGATGACTTGACCATGAAAAAGAGTCTGATCGCCCTGCTGGTAGCTACTCTGCCGGCTGCAGCTTTCGCTGACGTGACCATCTACGGCAAAATCAAAGGCGGCGTTGAATACGTTGACAATGGTTCCACCAAGCAAACCAACATCGACGACCTGGGTTCCCGTATCGGCTTCAAAGGCAAGGAAGACCTGGGCAATGGTCTGAAGGCTATCTGGCAAGTTGAAACTGGTTTTGGCATCGACGGCCAAACCCGTAGCGGCTCCGGTAGCGGTACTTTTGCTAACCGTAACTCCTTCATCGGCCTGCAAAGCGACCTGGGCACTCTGCGCCTGGGCAACGTGTCCAACTTCATGGACAGCGACATGGGCATCGTCGACAGCTGGGAATACCGCAACGACGCGCTGGGTCTGGGCATCTTCACCCGCGACGGCAACCGTCTGAAGAACTCCGTGCGTTACGATCTGCCTAGCATCGCTGGCTTCAGCGCCGCTCTGCAATACGGCACCAAAGAGAACAAAGCCGGTACTGCTGACGCAATCACTGGCAAAGTTCAATCCGACCGCGAAGTTTACAATCTGGGTCTGGGCTACGAAAACAGCGGCTTCTTCGGTAAGTACAGCTTCCAACGCGAAGGCACCGCTATTATCGACAGCGTCAGCTCCCGTCGTAACGACAAGCATCGCCTGGAAGTTGGCTACAACGCCAACAACCTGCTGGTTGCTTTCGGTTACCAACAAGAAAAAGGCGGCCTGGACGTAGTTAAAGGCTCCACTTGGTACGATCTGGTTAGCAAAGGCCTGAATCTGACCAACGTTGACCTGACTCAAAACGTTAAGACCCGCGAATACGCTCTGACCGCGGCCTACACTCTGGGTGCCTTTACCCCGAAATTCACCTACGCCCGTGGCGACAAGGTTGAAATCGGCGGTGCTAAGCTGAATGACAGCGGCTACAACCAGTACGTTCTGGGTGTTGACTACGCGATCTCCAAGCGCACCACCTTCGGCGCGCAGTACGGTCAGATCGACGTTAAAGGCGGCGTGAACAACGCCAACAAGGATCTGAAGGCCTTCGGCCTGAACATGATCCACGCATTCTAATTTGTCGGTTCGACGCAAGAACCTACGAACATGAATGAGAAAAAGGCCCGCGCAAGCGGGCCTTTTTCATTGCTTAGACGTTCTATTCACCATCAGATTAAACAATAGCGGCCAAAGGCACACAGTCTAGAAACGCCACACCAAACCGAACCGGGACCACATACTCCGTCCCCTAATCTCGGCTCTGCTCAACAATAGGTGAAGCTCCCTTAGCCCAGGTTTCAACCGTTCTCCCGCCTCCCAAACAAGCGGCCATGAAAAAGGGCAAGCCAAGCTTGCCCCCGACCGAACAAGCACACAGAACCTCTCAGGCCGAAGCGGCCTCGAACGCCCAGGTGTCCTCCAGCCCGAACTCCGCCCAGCACTCGCCGTTAGACCTAGCCTGCTGCCCAAAGGCGCGCAAGCGCAGGTCGCCGTGCTGCAACAGGTATTCCCAGCGATCCCCCAGATACATCGATGCGATCAGCCGCGCCGGCAAGCTGTTGCCGCCGGGCTCGTCTTGCACCCTCAGCCGCTCCAAGCGGATCACCGCCTCGGCCTGCTGCCCCACCTCCAGTGCCTGCCTCGCGGTGGCGCGCAGCTGCCAGCCCTCGCCCTGCAAGGTCACGCTGTCGCCGTTTCTGGCCGCCACCTTGGCCCGCAAAGTATTGTTGGCGCCCATGAATTGCGCGGTATAAAGGGAAGCCGGCGCGGAATACAAGTCGGTAGGACTGCCGGCCTGTTCGATGCGGCCGTTCTTCAGCAACAAAATCTGGTCCGACATCGCCATCGCCTCGCCCTGGTCATGGGTGACGCACAAGGCGGACAGGTTCATCGACACGATCAGTTCGCGCAACCAGGCACGCGCCTCTTCGCGCAGCTTGGCGTCCAGATTGGACAAGGGCTCGTCCAGCAGAATTACCGGCGGGTTGTAGACCAGCGCGCGGGCGATGGCCACGCGCTGCTGCTGACCGCCGGACAATTGATGCGGATAGCGCTCGGCCAAATGCCCCAGCCCCAGCTTGTCCAGAATCTGCCTCACCCTCGCGGCGATCTCCGCCGTCGGGGTCTGGCGCAGCTTCAAGCCATAGCCGACGTTCTGCGCCACGGTGCGGTGCGGCCACAAGGCGTAAGACTGGAACACCAGGCCCAGAGAACGCTGCTCCACCGCCAGGTTGCAACCGGCGGACGCGTCGTACAAGGGGCGGCCGTCCAACAGGATTTGACCGGCCGACGGCTGTTCCAGCCCGGCGATGGCGCGCAGCAAAGTGGTTTTGCCGCTGCCGGAAGCGCCAAGCAAGGACACCACCTGGCCGGCGGCCAGATCAAAGGAAACACCCTTCAAAATAGGATTCTGCTCATAATTCAGATGCAGATCGCGCACGCTCAGCTTAGTCATGCAGTTTCACTCCCAGACGCAAGGCCAGCGCCAAGCCGGCGCCCACCATCAGAATATTGATCACCGACAAGGCCGCCACCTGGTCCACCGCGCCGGTGGCCCACAAGGACACCAGCAAGGAACCGATCACTTCGGTGCCCGGCGACAGCAAATACACCGCGGTCGAATACTCCCGCTCGAAAATCATGAAGATCAGCAGCCAGCTGGACAGCAGGCCGAAACGGATCAAGGGCAAGGTCACGTCCAGACTGGTCCGCCGCTGGCTGGCCCCGGCGGTGCGGGCGGCCTCTTCCAGCTCCGGCCCCACTTGCAACAGGGCGCTCTGCACCAGACGCATGCCATAGGCCAGCCAGACCACGGTGTAAGCCAGCCAGATCGACAGCATGCTGTTCTTGGCGCCCTGCAGGCCGGGCACGAACAGGAACACCCACAGGAAGGCCAGGCCAGCCAGGATGCCCGGCACCGCACGCGGCAACAGCACCAGATAGTCCAACAGACGAGCGCCCCAATCATTGCGGCGATGTCCGGCGAAACCGACCAGGGTATAAAAGCCCACCGCCAGCGCGCCGCCGATGATGCCGACGCCCAGGGTGTTGACGATGGCGCGGACGATGTTGTCCTCCTCGAACACCAAGGCGTAATGATCCAGCGTCAAGGTCTCCAGCAAGGACACGCCCTCGCCCCAATGGCTGACCACCGAGCGCAGCGCGATGCCGGAAATCGGCACCACCACGGTGAGGAACAGCCACAGCAGCACGATGGCCAGCGCCAGATAGCGCCACGGCCCCAGCGACAGCGGATGCTGACGGCCGGCCTTGCCCTTGAGCGCGACGAAACGCTGAGCGCTGCGCAATAAGCGGCGCTGCAACAGGACCAGCGGGAAGGTGATGGCGATCAGGCACACCGCCACCGCCGCCATCAGATGATAGGACGGTACGCCGAGTTTATTGGTCAGCTTGTACAGATAAGTGGCCAACACCAGATGTCCCTCCGGGTCGCCCAACACCAGCGGCAAGCCGAAGACTTCAAACCCCAGAAAGACCACCAGCACGCCGGCGAACAGCATGGAGGGCATCACCATCGGCAGGCTGACGTCGCGCGCCACGCGAAAAGGACCGGCCCCGGCCACCCGCGCGGCCTCTTCCACGTCCGAACCCAAATTGCGCAGCGCCGCCGACGCGTACAGATAGACATGCGGCACATGGGTCAGCCCCGCCACCACCGCGATGCTGAGCAGGGAATAAATATTCCACGGCACCTCTTCCACGCCGAACCACTGCTTGAACCACAGGGAGTAAAACCCCACCGGTCCGGCCGCCACCACGTAGCCGAAGGCCAATACCATCGGCGACACGAACACCGGCGTCAGCAATAAGGGCTCCAGCCAACGCCGGCCGGGCAAATCGGTGCGCGCCATCAAGAAGGCCAGCACCCCGCCCAGCGGAATGGCGATCAGCGCCATGCCGGCGGCGATCACCAGCGAGTTGCCCAGCGCGGACCAGAAATCGGGATCGGTGAACACAAAGCGGTAGGCGGTCAGCCCCACATTCTTGTCCGCCATGAAGAAGGGCTGATCCAGCAGGCTTTGATAGACCACCAGCGATAGCGGGGCCAGCACCAGCAAGGCCAGCGCGCCCAAGACCAGCCAGCGGCTGGCGGCGCTCCAGCGCGGCCAGCCGCCGCGCGCGCGGGGCTGGGCGGCCGCGGCGGGGGCGGTCGGATTAATCGAGGAATTCATGCTTGCTCCCAGGCCTGCGCGCAGGCCTCTGCGCCGTCCGCGCGCGGCGGACGGCTGATTGAGTCATTGGAAACGACGGCCGCGACGGCCGGAAGGGGACGCTATTTCTTCAGCGCCTGCTGCCACTGACGCATGAAATCCAGCCGCTTGGCCTGGTCCAGATAGACCAGCAGGCCGGTGCCCACCTGGATAGGCTTGGCGCTGCCGCCCAATTGCTGGTTCAAGGCGGCGATGGAAGCCGCGCCGCTCACGTCGCTGCGCAGCGAGAACAGCTCGGACTGGTTGGCCAGCACGCTCTGGCCGCGCTTGGACAGCAAATAGTCCAGCCACAGCCGCGCAGCGCCGGGATTGCGCGCCTTCTTGGAGATGATGGCCAGCCGGCTGACCACCTGGGTGTAATCCTTGGGATAGACATAGCCGATGGCCGGGTCCTTCTTCGCCTTGGCGTAAGCGTAGGAACCGAGGATGTTGTAGCCGATCAGGTTTTCGCCCGAGGAAATCCGCTCCATCATCGCGCCGGTGGAGGTTTGCAGCTTGACGCCGCTGGCGCCGAGCGCGCGCGCCAGTTCCCAGGCGCCGTTGGCGTTATGGCGGACGTCCTGGGTCAGGAAGTTGAAGCCGACGCCGGACTTCTCCACATCGTAGGTGGTGACCTTGCCCTTGAAGCGAGCCGGATTCGCCTTGAGGATGCGCACCAGATCGGCGCGGGTCTGCGGGATGTCCTCCGGCTTCAGCAAGCGCTTGTTGTAGACAATGGCCACCGGCTCGTAAGTGGTGCCGTAGGCCTGCTGCTGATAATGCGCCCAGGACGGCAGATTGGCCGCCTCCGGCGAAGCGTAGCTGGCGGCGTAGCCGTCATTGACGAACTTCACCTGCAGGTCCATCGCCGAGCTCCACACCACGTCGGCGCTGGCGCTGCTGGCGGCGTTCTCGCTGATGAAGCGATTGTAGATCTCGGTGCTGTTCATATCGTGGTATTCCACCTTGACGCCGGGGTACAAGGCCTGGAAATCCTTGATCAGGGGCCGCGCCGCGGCGCTGTCGGTGGCCGAATACACCACCACCTTGCCCTCCTTGACGGCGGCGTCCACCAGATTCTGATAACCGGCGGGATAGCCGGCGGGCACGGCCGCCCAGGCGGCGGCGGAACCCAGCGCGCAGCACAGCGCGGACAAGCTTCTGACTCTATTCATGGTGTTGCTCCTAGGTAGATGAAGATGTTCGCGACATCTTTCGAATCGCGCAGCTCTATTGGCTTCGCTTCCCCAGCCATGATATTAGAGTAAAGCTTTCAATCCGCTTTCAGTGACCCAACCATGCGCCTGCTCTTGGTGGAAGACAATCCGGCCCTGTCCGAATCACTGGCCCAGGCCTTGCGCCAGGCCGGTTTCGCCGTGGACTGCATGCTCAACGGCAGCGACGCCGATCATGTGCTGCGCACCCAGGATTACGCGCTGGCCATCCTGGACTTGGACCTGCCCAAGCTCAACGGCTGGGAGGTGCTGCGCCGGCTGCGCGCCCGCAAGCAAACGCTGCCGGTGCTGATCCTGACCGCGCACGGCTCGGTGGAAGAACGAGTGCGTGGGCTGGACCTGGGCGCCGACGACTATCTGGCCAAGCCCTTCGACCTCAACGAACTGGAAGCGCGGGTGCGCGCGCTGATCCGCCGCAGCCACGGCCGCGAAAGTCCGCAGCTGGAATTAGGCCCCCTCAGCTACGACAGCGTCGGCCGCCAGTTTCAGCTGAGCGGCGACGCGCTGCACCTGACGCCGCGCGAGCACGCGGTGCTGGAAGTGCTGATGCTGCAAGGCGGCAAGGCCATAGGCAAAAGCCAGCTGTCGGAAAAGATTTTCGGCCTGGACGAAAGCGGCAGCGCCGAAGCCATCGAAATCTATGTGCACCGCTTGCGCAAGAAGCTGGCCGGCCAGCCGGTTTCCATCGTCACCTTGCGCGGGCTGGGCTATCTATTGACCACACCGTAAATGCGACTCGCCCTCTCCCGCCTCAAACCCGCCAGCTTGCGCAAGCAATTGCTGCTCGGCCTGTCCGTTCCGCTGCTGCTGATGTTGGCGCTGGACGGCTGGATGACTTACGACCGCGCCTTGCAGGCGGCCAACACAGCCTTCGACCGCATGCTGCTCAGCTCCGGCCGCGCCATCGCCGACGGCGTCGCCGCCCACGACGGCGCCGTCAGCGTGGACATACCCTATTTCGCCTTGCAAATGTTCGAGTCCAACGCCTCCGGCAAGGTGTTCTACCGCGTCAGCCGCTCGGACGGCGCGCTGCTCACCGGTTACGACGATCTGCCGCTGCCGCCTCCGCGTCGGCGCGAGACCATCCGCTACCAGCCCGATTACATGGACATTTCCTACCACGGCGAAACGCTGCGCTTGCTGACCTTGAGGCTGTCGGTGCGTGACATGAGCACGCTGCGCAGCCAGGACGTGTGGATACAGGTGGCGGAAACCCCGGAGTCCAGGGAGCAGCTGGCGCGCACCCTGCTCATCGGCTCCCTGGCGCAGGAGGCGCTGCTCGGTGTCATCATGCTCGCCATCGTGCTGCTGGCGGTCGGCCATAGCCTGCGGCCCTTGCGCCGCTTGTCGCGCAATGTGGTGGCGCGCAAGGAAACCGATCTCAGCCCCCTGCCCAGCCGCGAGCTGCCCACCGAGTTGACGCCCTTGGTGGACGCGCTGAATCAGCAGGGCGTGCGCTGGCATAAATTGCAGGCGGCGCGCCGCCGCTTCATCGACGACGCCGCCCATCAGTTGAAGACGCCGCTGGCGGTGATGCGGACGCAGGCGGAGCTGGCGCGACGCCAGACGCTGGAAGCCTCATTGCGCCAGCAGTTGGACAAATTGCTCGCCTCGCTGGACAGCGCCAGCCACGGCGTGCACCAGCTATTGCAACTGGCGCGGGTCGAGCCGGACAACGGCCAGGCCATCGAACTGGACGATATGGACCTGGCCGCCTGGATCAGGGAATGGGCGCTGGAACAAGCGCCCTGGGCTCATGGCCAGGGCGCGGATCTGGGTTACGAGGGGGAGGAAACGGTATGGGTGCGCGGCAACGCCGGTCTGCTGCGGGAATTGCTGGGCAATCTGCTGGACAACGCCATCCGCTATCATCCCGGCAACGGCGATGCGCGGATCACGATCGCGGCCGGGGCGCTGCCGGCGCCGTGGCTGCGCGTCGACGATAACGGCCTCGGCATCGCCGAGGCGGAACAAGACAAGGTATGGCTGCGTTTTTACCGCATCGCCGGCGCCGCCAGCAGCGGCAGCGGCCTGGGCCTGGCCATCGTCAGGGAGATCGCCCACCGGCATGGGGCGACCGTGGAGTTGAGCCGCAACGCCGGCGGCGGCCTCAGCGTCAAGCTTCAGTTTCCGCCGGCCGGCAGGGGATAGGCTTGAAGCCCGTTCACGGGCTCCCGAGCGGAGACGAAAACCGCCGAGAAAGCGCTATGCGCATACGCGCATCTGCGTTTTGAAACGGCGCTCCCCGCGTCGCGTCTCGATGCGTGCGGCGGACTTTGAACAGCTTCTTAGAACGGCAGTTGGTATAAAGGATTGCGGCTGTCCGCGCCTTCGGCGCGAATGCGTTCCAGCTCGCTGCGCAGAGCGGTCTGCAACCACTGTTCCCGCATTTTGTCGCCTTCGGGATGCTCGTTCAGCATCCGGTACAAGGCCATGCCGTGGAAGGTGGTCATCATGGTCAGCAAGGTGGCGAAGAAGCCGGTGGAAATGGCGTAACGCGGAAACAGCGAGGCCATCATGGCGACGAAGCGGTCGCGGAAGTAATTGCTGGAACTGGCCAGGAAGATTTCCCGCAGATCGGCGGTGGTTCGAGCCGCCATCAACAGTTCCATCAGCACGATGTGACGCGGCGACAGCACCAGCGCCTTCATCAGCGCGACGATCCGTTCCTCCTCCGGCATCGTGCTGGACATTTCCGCCGCCAGCTTGAGGCCGGCCTCGAAAATATCGTCGACTACCTTGCGCCCTACCGGCAACATCAGTTCGTTCTTGGTGGCGAAATGGCGGAATAGGGCCCCCTGGGAGACGCCGGCCCGGCTGCAGATCAGCTGCACACTGGTACCGTGATAGCCAAACTCCAGCAGACACTCGATGGCCGCTTCCACCAGTTTCCCAATGGTGGACTCCCTACGACTTTGTTGTGTTCGTCTAGTTTGCATTATATTCTTATGTCATGTTTATCCCAACCAAGGTCTGATGATACGCGAAACTTTTGCCATAAGCGAGGGCGAGCGCACGCTAAATAGGCCAGTGAGTAGTTTCAACTAGGGATAGCCGGAAAAATGCTGTTCTTTTTAAAGTTATTTCCCAATAACTCTTAAAAAGAGGTCGCAAATATTAAAATTACTATTATTAAATTGCGTAGTTTTGATGATTTGGAACATTTTGCGCGGCTTACTGTCTTGCCAGACGCCCCCAGCATGGACTCGCCGCCGGCGTGGCGTCCGCGCAACGCGCGAAAATAGCGGCAAGATCGCCGCGGATGTGAACAAAAACGCGCCATAGCAATGACGATGCTCGGCGACCGTCATCGACATCGTCACGCCCTCTCCGTCGGTCTTCTCTGCTTGACGACCCGCCTCAAGATAACAAGCAGACACTCAAGCAATGTCTCCCTTAGAAAGCAGCTAGTTTCTAATCGAAAAAATAAATACGCTAAAACAACATTTCAACAAAAATACGATGTTGAATTACTTAAAGCGGGGAAATATGCACAGGCAAGTTCGCATTCGAACATTAACCGGCATTTCCTCGCTTATGCTGACAAAGCCTGACGGGCCGGCCGTCGACAACCGGCCCGCCGGGCTCAATTCAACTGCGCTCGTCCAAAGTCCACCCGCCCGAACGGACTGACGGCGTAAGCGCTCAAATCCTTGCTCGCCAAGGCGTATGCAGTGGGGTGGGCCAAGGGCAGCCACAAGGCCTGCTCCTGGATCAACTTCTGCGCCGCCAGATACAGCTTGGCGCGCTGGGCGAAATCGCTGCTCTTCTTGCCGTCGCTGATCAGCTTGTCCAGCTTGGCGTCGCAAAAGCGCGCGAAATTGGTGCCGGACTGCACCGCCGAGCAGGAAAACTGCGGGGTCAGGAAGTTGTCGGGGTCGCCGTTGTCGCCGGCCCAGCCCATGAACAATAGCTCATGTTCGCCGGCCTTGGCGCGCTTGATCAGCTCCCCCCACTCAATCACCTTGATCTGCACCTTGACGCCGATCTTGGCCAGGTCGGATTGCAGCAGCTCCGCGCCCGCCTTGGGATTGGGATTCAGCGTGCTGCCGCTGGGCCGCACCCACACCGTGGTTTCGAAACCGTCGGGATAGCCGGCTTGGGCCAGCAGTTTCTTGGCGCGCGCCGGATCGTAAGGATAGGGCTTGGCCCCCTTGTTATAGCTCCAGGTATTCGGCGGATAAGGCAGGTCCGCCGCGGTGGCGGTATTGTCGAACACCGTTTTCAGATAAGAGTTCTTGTCGAAAGCCAGGTTGAGCGCTTGCCGCACCAAGGGGTTGTTCAACGGTTTTTTCTGGCTGTTAAAGGCGACGAAGGCGGTCATGAAGGCCGGCGTTTGCAGAACCCGCAGCTTGGGATCCGCCTTGGCCGCCAGCACGTCCTGCGGCTTGGGCGACAAGGCCAGCTGGCATTCGCCGGCTCTCAGCTTCTGCGCGCGCACAGCCGAATCCGGCGTGATCGCGTAAATCAGCGCGCCGACCTTGGGCTTGGCTCCCCAATAAGCCGGATTAGGCGCGTAGCGCACCACGGCGTCCTTCTGGAAGCTGCGGAAGACGAAGGGCCCGGTGCCGATTGGCTTAGCGTTCAAGTCCGCCTGGCGGCCGGCAGCCTGCAACTGCCCGGCGTACTCGGCCGAATAGATGGACGCGAAGCCCATGGTCAGGCTGGACAGGAAGGTGGCTTCCGGATAGTTGAGCTCGAAACGCACAGTATTGGCGTCCACCTTCTGCACCGCCTTGATCAGCTTGGGAAACTGCATGGATTGCGCGTGCGGATAGCCGTTCGGCGCGCTCTTGTACCAAGGATGGGCCGGATTGAGCATGCGTTCGAAAGTGAACACCACGTCGTCGGCCGTCAGCTTGCGGCCAGGCTTGAAGTAATCGGTGGAGTGAAAGGCCACATTGGGCCGCAGCTTGAAGGTGTAGCCGAGGCCGTCGTCGCTGACCTGCCAAGACGCGGCCAGGCCCGGCACCACTTTGCGGGCGGCCGGATCGTATTCGACCAGGCGGTTCATCAGCACGTCCGCCGACGCGTTGGTGGTGACCAGGGAGTTGTACTGCACCACGTCGAAACCTTCCGGATTGGCGTCGGTGCACACCGTCAACGGGCGCGCGGCCAGCGCCAGGGTAGGCGCCAGGGCCAGGGCCAACAGCGTCAATTGCTTGTTCATCGGCATTTCCTCATCAAACTGCATGGCATCTTCGGTATCAGAAACGAAGGTTAAGCGAATAAGCGAAAAAAACAAACCATCGATTATGCATATTCATATTCGCGACGCGGCCAAGGATGGAGTTTGAGCCCGGCGCAAATTGCCGCTACAGTCAAAGCGGACAGCCAGAATACAAAGCGCCATCGACATGAACCGCCGCCACTGCCTGCTTGCCCTGTTTTTGACCAGCTTTGCCGCCGCGCCGCTGCGCGCGGCGCCGGGCCCTGCGCTGGACATCCTGACCGAGGATGACCCACCGCTGACTTTCGAGCAAGACGGCAAGGCCGCCGGCCTGGTGGTGGAAGTGGTGCAAGGGATACAACGCCGCGTCGGCAACCACGACCCCATTGCCGTGGTGCCTTGGGCGCGCGGCTATCGCCAAGCGCAACAGCAGCCGAACACCGTGCTGTTCAACACCAACCGCACCCCGGAACGGGAGCGCATGTTCAAGTGGGTGGGCCCGGTCACCGAAACCCTGGGCTGCCTGTTTGTGAGGCGCGACAGCCCGATCAAACTGCAAACGCTGGACGACGCCCGCAAACTGCCGCAAATCATGGTGGTGAGAGACTGGTATCTGCAACAGCTGCTGAGCGCGCAGAACTTCTCCAACCTGGCCACCGTGGCCACGCCGGACCAGTTGCTGACCATGTTGATGCGCAAGCGCGCCGACGTCATCGTCAGCGAAAACACCACCTTGCCGCATCAATTGCGCCAGCAGGGCTTCGACCCGGCCCAAGTACGCAAGGCGCTGACCTTTTCCCACACCTACGGCTACATCGCCTTTTCCCGTCAGACCCCGGACGCGGTGATCAAGGCCTGGCAACAGGCGCTGGACGAGATGAAGCGCGACGGCAGTTTCGCCGCGCTGTACCGGCGCTGGCTGCCCGGCGAAACGGCGCCGGGCATCAATCCGCCCGCCCCGTGAAACACTCGAAACGGCCGCGCCACCAGGACACCAGCTCCTCGGGGGGCAAGGAGCGCGAATACAGATAGCCCTGGCCGCTATGGCAGCCGCGCGCCAGCAGCAAGGCGTGCTGGGATTCGGTTTCCACGCCCTCGGCCAGCACTTGCAGGCTCAGGCTTTCCGCCATGGACACGATGGCCGCCACCATGGCCAGATCGCGCTCGTCGCTGTCCAGCCGCATGATGAAGCTGCGATCTATCTTCAATTCATCGATGGGCAGCCGCTTGAGATAGGACAGCGAGGAAAAACCGGTGCCGAAGTCGTCCACGCTGATGTGAAAGCCCATGCGCTTGAGCGTCGGCAAGGCCTTCATCGCGCTGTCCGCGTCCATCAGCGTGCCCTCAGTGATTTCCAGGCACAGTTGCTCCGGTGGCGCGCCGCTTTCCTCGGCGATCGCGCGCAAACGCGCGACGGCGTCCGGCAAGCCGAAGAAGCGCGCCGACAGATTGACGCTGACGCGCCAGGGCGGCAGGCCCTGCCCTCTCCAGGCCATCACCTGGCTGCAAACATTGCGAAACACATACTCGTCGATATCGATGATCAGGCCGGTTTTTTCGGCGATGGCGATAAACTCCGCCGGCGACTGCTTGCGCCCGTCCAGCTCCCAGCGCAACAGCGCCTCCATCCCCAGCATGTCCTGGCTGCGCAGCGTCATCTGCGGCTGGTACTCCAGCCGCAGTTCCCGTCGCTGCAAGGCCTGACGCAAGCCGGTCTCCACTTGCAGGCGCTGGCGCACGCCGTCCGCCATATCCTCGGAAAAGAAGCAATAACCGTTCTTGCCCGCGTACTTGGCGCGGTACATCGCCATATCCGCATCGCGCATCAGCCCTTCCGGCGTGTCCGCGTCGCAGGGATAGCAGCTGATGCCGATGCTGGCGGACAGGAAATAGCGGTGGTCTCCGTCCTGGTACGGCGCCGCCAGCGCCGCCAGCACCTGCTCGGCCAGGCTGTCGGCCGCGCCGTCGGCGGCGTTCTCGGCCAAGGCGACGAATTCGTCGCCGCCGATGCGGAACAAAAGATCGTGGCCGCTCACGCAGGCGCGCAAGCGTTCAGCCACGATGCGCAACAGGCGGTCCCCCACCTCATGCCCAAGGTTGTCGTTGATGAAGCGGAAATCGTCCAGGTCCACCAAAAGCAGATACAGGCTCCGCCCTGAGCGCCGATGATTCCTCAAGCTCCATTGCAGCCGCTCGTTCAACTGCACGCGGTTGGGCAGTTGAGTCAGGCTGTCGTGCTTGGCGAGAAACTCGATATTGAGCTGCGAACGCTTCAGCGTGGACACGTCGCGGGCAAAGCCCATCGCGCGCCGCGGCCGCCCCTGTTCGTCCCGCCACAGGCTGGCGCTCACCTGCATCCAGACCTGCCCCGCCTCCGGCAGGGCGACGCGAAACTGACACTCGTGCAGGCTTTCTCCGGCCTCGGCCGGCAAGGCCTGCCAACGCCGACGCAACTCGTCCAGATCCTCCGGATGGATTTGCGCCAGCAAGGCGTCCAGACTGTCGTGACGATAATCCTCGGCCCGCCCGAAAATCCGCCCCACCGGCCCTTCTTCGTGCAAGACCCCGGCGCCCAGGTCCAGCTCCCAGGCGATTTGTTCCGCCGCGTACAGCGCCTGCTTCAAACGCATCGCCGAGCGGCGGCGCTCGCCGATCAAGCGCCCCACCCGCGCCAGCAGCTCCGCCACCGAAAACGGCTTGAACAAGAACTCCTGCACGCTGTTCTGCAGCATACGCAGCCGCAGCGAATCGTCGGCGCGCGCCGACAACATCACCACCGGGATGTCCTCGGTCTGACGGTTGCCGCGCAAAGCCGACACAAACTCTTCTCCCCCCATTCCCGGCATCATCAGATCGCTGATGATCAGGTCCGGCTGCTCGCTCTGCGCCAAACGCAGGCCGCGGCCGCCCTCCGGCGCCGTCATCACCCGATAATGCTTGCCCAGCGCGCCGGCGATGAAGGCGCTCATATCGATGTTGTCCTCCACCAGCAGCACCAACGCCTGGGCGCCCTTGTCCGGCGCGGCGCCCCCCTCGGCCTGCGGCGACGCGGGCGCGGGCACCGCGCCGCCGGCCAGCAAATCGTCCAGACGCAAGTCTTCCGACTCTATCTGCGCACCCGCCGGCGCCAACAGAGGCAGGCTGAGGCGGAACAAGGCGCCGCCGCCCTCTGCGGCGAACAAGCTCACATTGCCATGGTGCAGCTCGATGAATTCTTTGACGATGGCGAGGCCAAGCCCGGTGCCGCCGTGCCGGCCGTAATCGCCGTCCTCCACTTGCACGAAGCGCTCGAACACCTTGTCGCGCATCTCGGCCGGCACGCCGGGCCCGTTATCCTGCACCCGGATGCCGGCCTGGCTTCCTCTCAGCTCCAGCGCAATCTGAATGCGGCCACCGTCCGGCGTGAACTTGAAGGCGTTGGACAGCAGGTTCAGCAATACGCGCTGCAATTTGATCGCGTCCACCTGCGCCGACGCCGTTTTCGGCGCCGCCACTTGGTAGTCGATATGCCGGTCGCTGGCCAGCGAAGTAAAATAAGAGGCCACGTGACGCACCAGCTCGGCCAGGTCCAGCTGAGCGTAGCGCAGCTTCAGTTCCCCCGCGTCCAGCTTGGCCACGTCCAGCAAATCGTTGACCTGCTGCAGCAACATGCGCGCCTGCCGCTGGATCATCAGCAGATTGGGGCTCTCCTCCGGCTCGGCCTGGCCTGTCAGGAAGCGTTCTACCTGACCCAGAATCAGAGTCAGCGGCGTGCGCAACTCATGGCTGACATTGGCGAAGAAGCGGGTCTTCATCTGATCCAGCTCGCGCATCTGCTGATTCAAGCGGGCCAGCTCGTTATTGGATTCCTTCAGATCGGTGTTGGCCCGGGCGATTTGCGCATGCTGGTTCACCATTTCCGCTTCTAGCGCCGCCGCGTCCATTGCCCGCCATTCCGCCGGCTGACTCTGCTGCGGCTGGCTCCGTTTCAGGCGCACGAACTCGCTGACGTCCTGCGCGCTGTGAATGATGCAGGCCACGCTGCCGTCTGCGCGTTTCACCGGCCAGTTGGTCGGACTCCAATAGCGCTCTTCGAAACTGCCGTCCGGCCGCGGGATATCGTATTTCTGCATCGCCATGCTGTCCTCGACTCCGGTGGCCAGCACTCGCTGCAAAGAAATGCGCAGATTGCGCGAGCCCTCGCCTTCCGGCTCGGCGGGATTGACCGGAAAGATGTCGAACAGATTGCGCCCCAGGATGGACTCGCGCCGGGTCAAGGTCGTCTGCAGGTAAATATCGCTGGCGGCGATGACGTTGAAATCGGTATCCAGCACTAAATACAGGCCGGGGGCCCGTTCGAACAGCAGCTGGAAATCCGGTGCGGCAATCGCAACCTGCGCGTTCAACGCCAACGCAGCCTCCTATCGGTGGGGTTCGCGGATCAAGGGCGGCAAGACTGCCGTCATATTCCTCATTAAATATGATAGTCGTATATCCACTCAACTCCAGTGCCGTATCGACGCGTCGACGCGTAAAAAAACCCCGGCCTGGGCCGGGGTGGTTTGGCGTCCGCCTGCGCGGATCAGGCGTAGCTGTCGGTGGACGGGCAGCTGCACACCAGATTGCGGTCGCCGTATACGTCGTCGATGCGGTTGACGCTGGGCCAGAACTTGTTTTCCAGCACATAGTCCAGCGGGAAAAGACCGGTTTCGCGGCTGTACGGACGCTGCCAGTCGCCGGCGATGTCGGCCTTGCTGTGCGGCGCGTTGCACAAGGGATTATTGTCCGCCGGCCACACGCCGTTCTGCACCTGGTCGATTTCCCGACGGATAGCCGCCATCGCCGCGATGAAACGGTCCAGCTCGACCTTGGGCTCGGACTCGGTCGGCTCAATCATCAGCGTGCCCGGCACCGGGAAGCTCATGGTCGGCGCGTGGAAGCCGTAATCCATCAGCCGCTTGGCCACGTCCACTTCGGTCACGCCGCTGGAGGCCTTGAGCGGACGCAGATCGATGATGCACTCATGAGCCACCCGGCCGTTGGCGCCGGTGTACAGCACCGGGAAATGCTCGGCCAGCCGCGTCGCCACGTAGTTGGCGGACAGCAAGGCGTTCTCCGTGGCCTGCTTCATGCCTTCCGCGCCCATCATCGCGATATACATATAGGAGATGGGCAGGATGGAGGCGGAGCCGAACGGCGCCGCCGACACCGCGGTCTGGCCCGGCTGGGCGGAGGGCACCGAGGCTACCACGTGGTTGGCGATGAAGGGCGCCAGATGCGCTTTCAGGCCAATGGGGCCCATGCCCGGGCCGCCGCCGCCGTGCGGGATGCAGAAGGTCTTGTGCAGGTTCATGTGCGACACGTCGGCGCCGATGTCGGCCGGACGGCACAAGCCCACCTGGGCGTTGAGGTTGGCGCCGTCCATATACACTTGGCCGCCGTGCTGATGGATGATCGCGCAGATTTCGCGGATAGGCTGCTCGAACACGCCGTGGGTGGACGGATAGGTGATCATCAGCGCCGCCAGCTGAGCCGAATGCTGCTCGGCCTTGGCTTTCAGATCCGCAACGTCGACGTTGCCGGCCTCGTCGCAATCCACCACCACCACCTGCATATTCATCATCTGCGCAGTGGCCGGATTGGTGCCGTGGGCGGAGCGCGGAATCAGGCAGATATTGCGTTGGCCGTCGCCGCGCGACTCATGGTAACGGCTGATCGCCAGCAGGCCGGCGTACTCGCCCTGGGCCCCAGAATTGGGCTGCATCGAAATGATGTCGAAACCGGTGATCGCGCGCAGCTGCGTTTCCAGGCCGGCGATCATTTCCAGATAGCCCACCGTCTGTTCGCGCGGGGCGAACGGATGCATATTGGCGAACTCCGGCCAGGTGATCGGGATCATTTCGCTGGTGGCGTTGAGCTTCATGGTGCAGCTGCCCAGCGAGATCATCGAATGATTCATCGCCAGATCGCGGCTTTCCAGCTTCTTCATATAGCGCAGCATCTCGTGCTCGCTATGATGGGTGTTGAACACCGGATGGCTCATGAAGGCGGATTCGCGCTTCAGTCCGGCCGGAATCGCGTCGGCGGCCGCGGCGTCCAGCGCGGCGATGTCGGCGCTCTTGCCGGTGAAGATTTCGATCAGACGAGCCAGATCGGCCTCGCTGGCCGCCTCGTGGAAGGCGACGCCCAGCACATTGCCGCCGGCGCGGCGCAGATTGTAGCCGGCGGCCAGCGCCGCCTGATACACCGCCTCGGCCTTGGGCGCCTCAACCTGCACCGTGTCGAAGAAGCGGTCGAACACCAGCTTGCCGCCGGCGGCCTTGACCGCGTGGGCGAAAATGGCCGCCAGGCGGTGAATGCGGGCGGCGATGCGCTTGACGCCTTCCGGACCGTGGTACACCGCGTACATGCCGGCGATATTGGCCAGCAGCACCTGGCTGGTGCAGATATTGGAGTTGGCCTTTTCGCGGCGGATATGCTGCTCGCGGGTCTGCAGCGCCATGCGCAGCGCGGTCTTGCCCTTGGCGTCCACCGACACGCCGATGATGCGGCCCGGCGCAGAGCGCTTCATCTCGTCCTTGAAGGCGAAGTAAGCGGCGTGCGGGCCGCCGAAGCCCATGGGCACGCCGAAGCGCTGGGTATTGCCGATGGCCACGTCCGCGCCCATCTCGCCCGGCGATTTCAACGCCACCAAGGCCATGATGTCGGCGGCCACCACCGCCACCGCGCCCTTGGCCTTGACCGCGGCGATGTGCGGGGTCAGGTCGATCAGATCGCCGGCTTCGCCCGGATATTGGAACAAGGCGCCGAAGTATTCGCCCTTGCCCGCCTCTTCCGGATGGCCCTGCACCAGCTCGAAGCCGAAGTACTTGGCGCGGGTCCGCATCACGTCCAGGGTTTGCGGCAGCACGCGGCTGTCTACGAAGAACTGGCCGGACTTGGCCTTGGACACGCGGCGCGCCATCGCCATCGCCTCGGCGGCGGCGGTGGCCTCGTCCAGCAAGGAGGCGTTGGCCAGTTCCAGACCGGTCAGGTCTATCACCATTTGCTGGAAGTTCAGCAAGGCTTCGAGACGGCCCTGGGCGATCTCGGCCTGATACGGAGTGTAAGCGGTGTACCAGCCCGGGTTTTCCAGCAGATTGCGCAGGATCACCGTCGGAGTCAGCACCGGGTAATAGCCCTGGCCGATGAAGGATTTATTGACCACGTTCTTGGCGGCGACGGCCTTCAGCGCGGCCAGCGCCTCGGCTTCCGGCATCGGATCCGGCAGCTCCAGCTTGCGGTTCAGGTGAATGTCGGCCGGCAGCGTCTGCGCCACCAGTTCATCGATGGAGGCCACGCCGATGGCGGCCAACATTTGCTCGCGCTCGGCGTCGGACGGGCCGATGTGGCGGGAGATGAATTCTTTGCGGTTGAAAAGTTCGGAGAGAGACATGAGTACGGGGCCTTCTGTGCTTGCCGTCCGCGCCGCGGCTTGCGCGGCCAATCGGGTGTTGCTGGATATCCGGGCGAAAAAAACGCCTCGCGGTCGATTAGGACTGCGAGGCGGTTTTCACCATCAGGCGCCAATTTCCTTGGCGTAGGCGGCGGCGTCCATCAGGGCGTCCAGGTCCGCCGGATCCGCCGGCTTGATCTTGAAGAACCAGCCGGCGCCGTAGGGCTCGCCGTTGGCCAGTTCCGGTTCGGCTTCCAGTTCCTCGTTGATGGCCAGCACTTCGCCGGCAATCGGACAGTAGATGTCGGAAGCGGCTTTCACCGACTCCACCACGCCGGCCTGCTCTTCCTTGGCGAGCTTGGCGCCCACTTTCGGCAATTCGACGAAAACGATGTCGCCCAGCAGTTCCTGCGCGTGCTCGGTAATGCCCACGGTCACGGAGCCGTCGGCTTCCAGGCGCAGCCATTCGTGGCTTTCAACGTATTTGAGTTCGGCGGGGATGTTGCTCATGAGTGTCTCCAGTCAAATCCAGGTCTTAAACGATATTCCCGGCCGCGTCGCGCGGCCTGCCCAAGCACGCCGCTCAGGCGAAAACTTTTTTGCCGTTGCGCACGAACGGCATTTTGACCACGCGCACCTCGGTCAAGGTTCCGCGCAGATCCACCAGCGCCGTATCGCCGGTGCCGGCCGGCACGCGCGCGATCGCGATGGAGTGTTTGAGGGTGGGCGAGAAGGTGCCGCTGGTGATCACGCCCTCGCCTACGCCTTCCACCACCACTTTCAGGCCTTCGCGCAGCACGCCGCGGCCTTCCAGCACCAGGCCCACTTGCCTGGTTTTCAGGCCGGCGGCTTTCTGCGCCTCCAGCGCCTTGCGGCCGATGAAATCGCGCTCCGCCGGTTCCCAGGCGATGGTCCAGCCCATGCCGGCCTCTAGCGGGGAAACAGTTTCATCCATATCGTGGCCGTAGAGATTCATGCCGGCCTCCAGGCGCAGGGTGTCGCGCGCGCCCAGGCCTATCGGCGCCACGCCGGCGGCCTGCAGTTGCTGGAAAAAGGCCGCGGCCTCGACGCCGGGCAGCATCACTTCCAGGCCGTCTTCCCCGGTGTAGCCGGTGCGGGCGTAGAACCAATCGCCGGCGGGCTGGCCTTGGAAGGGCTTCAAGGCCTGGATGACGTCGGCGAGCTCGGGCTTGACCGCGCAGACCTTGGCGATGGCCTGCGGGCCCTGCACCGCCAGGATGGACAGATCGCGGCGCACCTTGATGTCCACGTCGAAATCCGCCTTGCGCCCTTCCATCCAGGCCAGGTCCTTGTCGGTGGTGCCGGCGTTGATCACCATGCGGTAGCCGTAGGAGGTCAGATAGACGATCAGATCGTCCACCACGGTGCCGTCGGGGGTAAGCATGCCGGAATACAGCGCCTTGCCTTCGAAGCCGAGCTTGGCCACGTCGTTGGCGATCAAGCGCTGCAGCCAGACTTTGGCGTCCGGGCCGCTGATGTCCAGCACCGTCATATGGGAAACGTCGAACATGCCGGCGTCGCTGCGCACGATCTCATGTTCCTTGAGTTGGGAGCCGTAATGGATGGGCATTTCCCAGCCGGCGAAATCGACCATCTTGGCGCCGGCGGCGATATGGGATTCAAACAGGGGGGTGCGTTTCGGGGCCGTCATCGGTGCGTCCTTAGCAAAAGCGTGTAGTGTTGCTCTATTCCCTACACCCCTCTGTCCCTGCACCTGAGATTTTCCGGCCTTGCGGCCGTTAGCCCCTTCGGTGGGCATCCGCGGATGCCGCTCTCCAGATTCGGCGAACTGGCTGCGGCCAGTCCGATGATGCAGTCCTTTTGCCTGAGCGATTGCGGGTGCGCTTGCGCCTTCGGCGGTGGCGCGGACGGCCACTCTCTCCTGCATGACGAGCCAGATTATGGTTGCTGGACCGGGGCTTGGCAAGCCGTGTTTATCTTCAACTTAAACAATGACTTAAAATATTCGAAACCGCAAAACATTGAACCGGCATTGCTTCGTTTAAGATCGATTACGAACATATTTCATTTCCTTACCGATCAAAAAATAGATGACCACCCCATTGCGCCGGCGCTGATCGTAAGATGACATCCATCTTGACCAAGCACGATCTCTATCCGATCTGGAAAGGAAACCGCGATGCGAAAACTGATCAACGATCCGCGCCATGTGGCGCGGGAGATGCTGGAAGGCCTGGCCGACACCCTGCCCGGCCTGGCGCTGCTCGAGGAAGAAAACGTCTTGCTGCGGGCGGACCTTCCCGCCGGCGGCCTGCGCGACAAGGTGGCGCTGATTTCCGGCGGCGGCAGCGGCCACGAACCGGCCCACGCCGGCTACATCGGCCACGGCATGCTGGACGCCGCCGCGGTGGGCGACGTGTTCACCTCGCCCAGCGTAGACACCGTGCTGGCGGCGATCCGCGCCGTCGCCGGCCCCAAGGGCGTGCTGCTCATCGTCAAGAACTACACCGGCGACCGGCTCAACTTCGGCCTGGCGGCGGA
>NZ_JAMZGH010000029.1:0-74827 GCF_024158805.1 Chromobacterium sp. S0633
CGGTGACGGTGACGCCGCCCAGCGCGTCGGTTTCGCGGATCAGCCGGCCGAGCAGGTCGTAGTCGCGGCGGGTGGTGCGGCCGCCCGCGTCGGTTTCGGCGACGCGATTGCCTTGGGCGTCCAGTTGATAGCGGGTGGTAGCGGCCAGCTTGCCGCCGTCGCCGCGGGTTTCCTGGATCAGGCGGCCGGCGGCGTCGTAAACGCTCCGGCTAACTTGATCTTGGGCGCTGGTTTTGATTTGAGCCAGCACGCTCCAGTCGTTCAGCGCCTGACGTACGTCCAGCGCGGCCGGACGTTTGAGCGCCAAGCGCCAGCCCATCAGATATCTGGCCAACTCGCCCCGGCTTCTGCCCTTTGACCCCAGGTTTTCCTGCCAGGTGGCTTTTTCAGCCTCGGACGGGCTACGTGTGACAATCCGGCGAAACGCCCAATCTATGAAGCCGGCCTCATCCAATTTGCCGTATCGTTTTTCGAACTCTGGGCTGCTGAGCAGAGCTTGCGCCCGCTCGCTTTGACTCGCCGCTCTGGCATTGAGCTCATCCAGGTTTGCCGGAGCCCGTCCCAGGACATAAGCGTACAGGCGCTTATTGTAGTCCGCCCATTCTGCGTTGGCCGCCGCGCTGGTCTTGGCATCCGCTTCCGGCCATAGCCGCTGGGCGTAACGCCGCGTTTCCGTCACTTGGCCCGCCGCGTCGTAGCGGTAGGCGGTCACATAGCCGCTGGCGTCCACGCTATGGCTCAGCCGCCCTGCCGCATCGTATTGCTGGCGGCTGACCTGGTCGCCATTGTGGTAGCCGGTGCCCTCCGCCAGCACGCGCCAGTCGTTCAAGGCCTGGGCAATGGCGGCGGACGGCGCCACCTGCTGTACATCGGCCTGCTGCAGCAGGCTCCAAAAAACGCCGCCACGGCTTTCGCCCTTGTCCAGCCGCGCTTTGGCCTCCTCCAGTTCTTGCGCGGTGCCGGCTCGGCTGTACACCGTCTGGTAGATCCAGGCGGCGAGTTGGGCGTTGTCTAGTTTGCCCACTCGCTTTTCGAATCCGGCGCTCGCCATCAGTTCGCTGGCCCGCGCCGCTGGGTCCGCCGCGGCTTTGTCGTGCAGGGCGCTGGGCGAGTCCGCCGCCCGACCGTACAAATAGGCGTACAAGGCCTGATTGAGCTGCATCCAGGCCAGGTTGGCTATGCTCCGGTTGGCGTGCCGACGCGTCTCCACGATATTGCCCAGCCCATCGTAGCTGCGGCGGGTGGCGTAGCCTTCCGCATCCACGCTGAATACGGCGCGGCCGGCGGTGTCGTAAGCGAAGAATTCCTTGCGGTCCGCGGCGGAGCGCAGAATGTAGCCGCGGCCATCCGCGGGTGCCTGCTCAATGAGGTCGATCCGCGCCGGCATCTGATTGGTGCTGGTCTTCTTTTGCACCGGGTTGGCGTATTGGGTCCGCTGCTGCAACTGGCCGGCCGCGTCGTACTGGTATTCGGTGGCGTAGCCGCGCGCGTCCCGGCTCAGCTGAAGCCGCCCAAGCGCGTCGTACAGCTGAAACTCTCCCCGGTCCGCACTGCCCGTCAAGAGATAGGCGCCGGCCGGCGCGCCGCTATCCGGGAGGCTGCCCAAGCGGGCGACGAGCTGGCCGTCGATGAACGTCCCTTGCACCGCATTGGCGAAGCGCGAGACCCAGGCCAGATTGCCGCCTTTGTCGTAACTGTATTGGGTCAGATAGCCTTGAGGGTCTATCCGCTGCAGCAGCCGGCCGGCTTTGTCGTAAACCCGCCGTTCGGTTTGGTCCGCCGCGCTGGCCTTCAGTTGCGGGCCAAGATCGGCCAGGTTCTCTACTGAGGCGAGAACGCCTGGTTTGAGCGCCTGGGCGTAACGGGTGGTGCGCAGTATGCGTCCCTCGGCGTCGTAACGGGTTTCACTGACATAGCCCAACGGATCGACGCTATACGTCTGCCGCTGATTGGCATCGTACGCATAGCGCGTCACCTTGCCGCCGGCATCGGTCTTGGACGTCACATTGCCGTTGCCGTCGTATTGGTAGCGGGTGCTGAGTTTGAGGCCATCGGGGTCCACGGTCTCTCTTACTCGTCGGCCGGCATTGTCGTATTGGTATTCGGTGGTCTTGGCCTGAGGGCTGCCGACGGCTTCGGTCACGCGGATCCGCCGTCCCTGGCCATCATAATGGTAGGCGGTGAGGAGTTTGAGGCCGGTGGCGTCGCGCACGGTTTCAATGACGCGGCCATTGCCGTCGTAACGGGTCTCGCTCACGCTGCCGTTGGCGTCGATCTGTCTCAACACCCGTCCGCGGCTATCGTATTCCGTACGGGTGCTTAGGTTCAGGCCAGTCGGGTCAATCGTACGCTGCAAAACACGGCCCACTGCGTCGTAAACGTAGGCGGTGCGGACGCCGTTGGCGTCAAGGCTTTCAAACAGGCGCCCGGCGCTGTTGTAACGCCATTGTTCGCCGTAGCCCAGCGGGTTGTTTTGACGGATGAGACGGCCGTCGCGGTCGTATTGGTAGGTGGTGGCGTGACCGCGCCCATCGGTCACGATGACGATCTCGCCGTGGCCGTTGCGCTCTGTGACGGTGGCGATGCCGTTGGCGTCGGTGACGGTCAAGCGGCCGGTCTTGTCGTCATAGACGGTGGTGGTGACGGCGCCCAGCGCGTCGGTCTGGGTCAGCGCGCGGCCGAAGGCGTCGTAGACGCTGCGCCGCCGGCCGCCCAGAGCGTCCTGGCTGACGATTTGCCGGCCCAGTTTATCGTATTCGCTGCGCTGAACCTGCCCTTGCGGATCGGTCTGTTCCAATGCGCGGCCAAAGGCGTCGTAGCGGGTGTGCCGCAGCAGCTTCAAGCCGTCTGCATCGTCTTGCTGCTGGATATTGAGGCCGCGGCGGTCGTACAGCAATTGCTGGCGGCCGCCGTCCAGGCGGGTGTGGTCCTGGCGTTCGCCAAAGGCGTTGTAGCTCCAGCGATCCGTCACGCGTCCCAAGGCATCGGTCTGGCTGGCCAACTCGCCGCGCCGGTCGTAGCCATAGCTTTGGCGGCTGAAGCCGGCTTGGGCGAGTGAGGCCAGCAGCGGAGTGAGTTGGGATTGCGGCCCGCCGTTCAGGCCGGCCAGCTGCGCCGCGCTAAGCCGGCGCTCATAACTCAGTTGTCCTACGATTTGGCCGAAGGCGTCGTAGCGGGTGTCGCTGACTTCGCCCAGCGCATTGACGATGTGGGTCTGGAGGCCGGCTGCGTTATAGAAGTAAAGGGTGCGTTCGCTCTGGCCGTCTGCCCCGTTGGGGCGAAGGGTGGCGATGCGTTGGCCGGCGGCGTTGTAGTAGTGGCGGCTGCCCCAACGTTCCCACACGGCGTCCACCCTGGCTTGGCTGGGCGCTCCGCCCAGCGCCGCCAGCGCTTGGGCGCCTTCGCCGGCCAGTTCGGCGGTCAACCGGCCCTGTTTGTCGTAACGTTGCAGTTGGCTGCGACCATCCGTCCCCGCCTGGCGGGTGGTCCGGATCAGCCGGTCTTGGCTATCGTAGGCGTAGCTGGTGATCAGACCATCGGGTTGCCGGACCTGGCGAGTGAGCCGGCCGGCGGCATCGTACTCATAGAGCAAGCCTTGGTCGTTGCCATGGACGGCGGGACGGCGCGCGGCCAGGGTGGCCCCGGTTTTAGCTCGGTTGGCGTAACGGATTTGTTGTTGGACGCGGCCGGCGGCGTCGTAGCGGGTTTCGCTCAGATAGCCTTCGGCGTCGACTTCAGCCACTTGCTGACCACGGCCATCGTAATAATAGGAAGTGGTCTGGTCTTGGGCGTGGGTCTGCGGCCGCAGCGCGCTCAAACCGCCGGCCGCGCGTTCTGCGCCGGCGGTCGCGTTGGCGTAACGAATGGAAGCAAGCCGTTGACCGACGCTGTCGTAACGATGCTCGATCAGATAGCCTTCGCCATCCAGTTCCGCCTGCAGCCGCCCCGCCGCATCGTAGAACCGGCGTTCGGTCCTATCTTGCCCGCTGGCGGCAACGCGGGCATTGGCCTCATCAAGGCTCAGCTCGCCGTCACGGGCTTGCAAGGCTTGTTGTTTCTTGGCGCCCAGCCACGCGGCGTAGCGAGTTGTGCCGATGATCCGGCCGCTGCCGTCGTAATGGGTGTCGGCGACCGCTCCGCTGGCGTCGATGCTGCGCGCCAGACGCCCGGCGGCATCGTAGAGCAGGTGTTCAATGCGGTCGTCCGCGTGACCTGTGGGGCGCAAGGCGTCCAGCGTCCATTGCGACGGATCGGCGTTCAAGCGGCTCAAGTCGATGCGATTGGCGTAGCCGGTTCGGCGGATGAGTTGGCCTGCGGGGTTGTAACGGTATTCAATGAACGCGCCGGTGGGATCGATGTCCGCCTGCTTGCGCCCTTGCGCATCATAAAGCTGGTATTGCCGTTGACCGGTGGGATCGGTGCTGCGCAGCAGCCGGCCCATGGCGTCGTAGAGATAGTGGGTGCGGCCCAGCGGGCCCCCGGCGTCTTGTTCGGTTTGGGCGATCAGCCGGCCGGCGCTGTCGTACTGCCTTAGCGTGCTCAGGCCGTTGGCCAGGGTGACCTGGGTTTGCCTTTGCGCGTCGAGGTAAACGGTAACGGTGCTGTTGCCCAGCGCATCGGTCTGCCGCGTCAGGCGGTTAAGGCCGTCGTAACGGTATTGCACGCTGGCGCCGCGGCCATCCCATTGTTGCAGCACATTGCCGTTCTGGTCGTATAGATAACGGACTCTTTGCTCGCTGCCGTCGCGCAGCCCCTGGCCCTTGGCGTCTAGCTGGGCATAACGCACGGTTTCACTGACCAGGCCTCGCAAATCGTAAACGCTGTCGCTGCGTTGGATCTGCGCCGGCGGCTGGCCGGCCGCCCAGGCCGTCAGTTTGGCGGTGTCGGCCTTCTGCTGACCTGCGCTGTTCAGATAGCTCAGCTGGCTGACAGGCCGGCCCAGCGCGTCATAGCGCCATTCGGTGACGCCGCCGGCGGGGTCGATCCGGAAACGCAGCCGGCCCTTTTCGTCGTAAGCGTAGCGCGTCGTCTGCGCGCCGTCCGGGACTTGCGGACCCGCGCCGTCCGGGTCCAGCCCGGTATGGCGGGTTTCGCTGAGCAGCCGGTTGGCGGCATCGTATTCCCGGAGCACGGTCTGGCCCAAGGCGTCTCGCTCCAAAATGCGGTTGCCTTGTCCATCATATTGGTAGTGGGTGGCTTGTCCGCGCGCGTCGGTCAGGCGTAGCAAGCGCCCTTGGGCATCATAGCTTGCGCGCAATTGAAGCTGCCCGCCTCTGCCGGCTTCCAGCAAACGGCCTTGCGCGTCATAACGCCAAGTGCTCTGCAAGCCGGCTGCATCCGTGATGGTGGTCTGTTGCTTGCCCACGTCGTAGTCGAAGCGGGTGCGGCGCACCACGCCATCGCGGTCGATATCGCGCACCTCCGCCACCCGCCACTCGTCCTTGACCTGGCTGTAGCCAAACTCCAGGCGGCTGCCGTCGCTCTGACTCAGGCTGGCCAGTCGGCTGGAATTCCCGTCATAGGCATAACGGGTGATGTAAACCTTGCCGTCATTAATACGGCCGTCTTCCGGGCTCAGGTCGACGCTGACGCTGCTAAGCCGCTGTTGCGCATCGTAGCCATAGCGCACCCGGGTACGGGTCTGGCTGGCGCCGTTCTCGGTCCACAAGGTCCGCAACTGCGTGATATTGCCTCGGGCATCGTAGTCTATGGCCAGTTGCTCGCCGCCCGAGCTGTCCAGCCGCACCACCCATCCGGCGGCGTTGTAAACCACCTGCAGGGTTTTGCCGTCGCGGTCGCGCTGCAGCAGCAGCCGTCCGCCCGCCGCCGCGTCGTAGGTTTCAGTGGTCTGGCTCGCGCCATCGGTCCAGGTCCATTGCTGACGCGCGGCATCGTAGCGCAGCAGATCGTCGGCTCCTGGTCCGTCCTGCCCCACATACGCCTGGCGGGCGACATCGTAGCGGTAGGTCACGGCGGAGCCGTCTTCGCCAATACGGCGCACGGTGCTGCCCGCTTGGTTGAATCCGCCTTGGCGGCCGGTCACCTGACGCGCGGCGCCCAATCTCCAGACGCCGGGGTCCTCTCCGACCTGACCTTGGCTGTTGTAAGTGCGCAGCAAGCTCAGATCGAGACCGGCGCTCTTCAGGAATTCGTCGCGTTGTTGCAGCAGCAGATTGCCGTTGCCGGCGTTGACATAGACCTTCTCGCCGCTGCGGCCAAAGGCGGCCTCCCCCAATTGCCCCTGCCCGCCCAAAGCCGCCAACGAACCATTCTGCAGCCCCAACCCCGCCCCCAGCACCATTGCAACCATGTTCGATCTCCCGAAATTGGCCTACTCAAGGAGTCTTATCTGAGGATTCCGGAAAAAGTTTAGATATAAATTAATAAGTTTACAAAATTCCGCCTTTCCGGCTACACGCCACCGTTAGCAGCTGGCCCTCACAGCCAAGTTCAGACCCCATGCGCGGAGCGGCAACAACCGGCTTTCAGACTTTGTATCAAGACAACGGCCAACTATGTCTGACCGGTATCCCTGTTGGCGCAGCACGACAGCGGCAGCCGGACCGAGCACGGCCCTGTAAAAAAACTTTCAAAAACGATTGACACTCAAAAAGCGAATCTATAGTATTCCGCTTCTCGCAAGACACAACGTCTAGCGAGACAGCGCACCCGTAGCTCAGTTGGATAGAGTATCTGGCTACGAACCAGAGGGTCGGGCGTTCGAATCGCTCCGGGTGCGCCACAACTTAAGTGTCCCTATAGTTTAGCGGTTAGAACACCGCCCTTTCACGGCGGTAGCCGGGGTTCGATTCCCCGTGGGGACGCCACTAGCACCCGTAGCTCAGTTGGATAGAGTATCTGGCTACGAACCAGAGGGTCGGGCGTTCGAATCGCTCCGGGTGCGCCACAACTTAAGTGTCCCTATAGTTTAGCGGTTAGAACACCGCCCTTTCACGGCGGTAGCCGGGGTTCGATTCCCCGTGGGGACGCCACTAGCACCCGTAGCTCAGTTGGATAGAGTATCTGGCTACGAACCAGAGGGTCGGGCGTTCGAATCGCTCCGGGTGCGCCACAATTTAAGTCCCTATAGTTTAGCGGTTAGAACACCGCCCTTTCACGGCGGTAGCCGGGGTTCGATTCCCCGTGGGGACGCCAGCATTAGCAAAAGCCCGTCATGGCGACATGACGGGTTTTTTGTCGTCCGCGCAAACCACACCGCAAAGACAAACGGCTTGCCGCGCAAGCCGTCCGCAATAGCCACCTGGTTTGCATTGATTCGTACAAGACCATTCTCACGCAAACCCATAACCCCTCCTCCGCTTGCGCCTGGGAACCCAAGCCTCGCGAGCCAAGGCGCACTCACCGAGTAAAGCTCCACAAGGCGCAACAGATCGTGAACAGCTTCAGAGCCTGCTCAAAGTCTCGTGAGCAAGGGCGAGACAAGGCGAAAACAAGCGAAAAAGCGGAGTGTACATACGGTACATGAGCATTTTGAGCTCGTTTTCAACGCCCCTTTCTATCCATCCCGCCGACGCGCAGCAGATCGTAAACAGGTTCTTAGCGCTCTGCCCAAGCCAAGGTCGCCTTATACCCGTCCGGCGCCTCCAGCGCCCAGGCTCTTGTCGTCGGCCAGCGCTCGGGCGCGGCAATCCGCAACGGCAGTTCCTTGTTCGTCAGTTCCAAGGCCTCGAACGCGGACAGGTGCTGAGCAATGCCCACGCCCCAGGCTTTCAGCACCGCCTCCTTGATGGTCCACAACTGGAAGAAAGCCGCCACGTCCCGCCCGTGTCCGCATAGTTCCAACTCACCCGGCAGCAAGGTCTGCTCCGCCAGCGCCGGCACGTCGCGCATGGCTTGCACCGTTTCGATGTCCACCCCCACCTGCCCGCCGCGCGCGATGGCGATCAACGCGTAAGCGCCGGAGTGAGACACATTGAAGACCGGCGCGCCGGTCAGGCTCAAAACGGGTTTCCCATGGGCGCCCAGCTCAAACCTCAGCGCATCCGGCGCCAGGCCGGTTTCTTGCGCCAGCAGCCGCCTTAAGGCCAGCCGGGTCAGGGCGAACTGCAACTGGTTGATGGTGCGCAGATAGCGCAGGCAGCGCTTGCGCTCGTCCTGACTCAAGCCCGCCAGCAGCGCCTCGTCCACCGGCCAATCCACATCCAGCCGCACGCGGTACAGCCGCAAGGCCTGCGGCGCGCCCGCCGGGCAAGGCAAGGGCTTGATCAAAGCGTTCAGTTCCATCCGCCTCTCCGCGCAAAAACCGCCATTATCCCTAGCCTGCAGCACGGCAACCAGGCTATTTGTGACCATCCCGCCACAATTTGGCACTTTTCATGCGTAATAATCACATTCCTTGGTTGAACTCGATAATGAGAATCGTTACCATTTGGCTATGGATAAATTCATGCATGCCCAAAACGCAGCCAAACTTGGCAACGGGGCCAGCGCAGCCAACCTGTCGCCGGTGCTGCGCAGCTGCGAGCTGTTCGCCAAAGGCAGAGAAATCCTGATCGAGCATCAGGGCGAAATGTATCGCTTGCAACTCACACGCAACGGCAAGCTCATCCTAATCAAATAGGTCTCTGACCACACACACCGCAAGCCAGCCAAGACTAGCCAGCCAGCGGAAGCACCCAACCTTAGGAAGTTTGGAGTTTCCATGGCCTTATTTCGCGCCACCCCCTTGGTTCTGAGCCTGGCCGCCGCCTGGCCCGCGCTGGCGGCGACGCCGGCGGAACTGGAGACCGTTCAGGTCACCGCCCACCGCAGCAGCAAACCGCTGGCGGAAACCGCGCCCAACGCCAGCGTGATCTCGCGCCACAAACTGGACGATCAACTGGTGCGCGACATCGCCGACGCGGTCAAATACGAGCCCGGCGTGGAAGTGGCCACCGATCCGGCGCGCCGCGGCAACGCCGGTTACACCATCCGCGGCATCGACGGCAACCGCATCCTGATGCTGATCGACGGCATCCGCCTGCCGGAATCCTATGCCGGCGGCGGCAGCAATAACGGAGCCGTTTCCGGCCGCGATTACGTGGAACTGGAAACCCTGCGCGCCATCGACATCGTCAAGGGCCCCACTTCCAGCCTGTACGGCTCCGACGCCATCGGCGGCGTGGTGGGCTACCGCACCAAGACCGTGGACGACTTCGTGCCGGAAGAGCAAGGCGTGGGCGGCAGCGTCAAGGGCTTTGGCGGCACCGCCAACAATGGCTGGGGCAGCAGCGCCGGCGTGGGCGTCAAGGGCGAGCGCACCGATCTGATGCTGCTCTACACCCATCGCAACGGCCACGAAACCGACAACCAGGGCAATAACGACAGCAGCAGCACGCTGCGCACCAAACCGAATCCGCAAAGCTGGGACAGCGACAATGTGCTGGCCAAGCTGGGCTTCAAGCCGGCCGCCAACCAGCGGCTGGAACTGACGCTGGAGCACTACCAGCGCAATGCCGACAGCAATCTGTTGAACTCGCTGGGTCCTGTAGTCAATCAACGCGGAATGACGCTTTACACCATCACGGGGAAGCAAGCACAGGATAGAACGCAACGCGACCGTGCATCCTTGACTTGGGAAGGTCGTCAACTCGGGGCCTTCGACCGGCTGGCAATCAGGGCTTATTACCAGAAACTGAATAATGCCGACAATGATACCGAGTGGCGTGATAACGGCCAGCGCATACGTTCCGACTACGGTTTTAAACAGGACAGCTATGGCCTGACCCTGGAAGCCGAGCACAACTTCCAGGCCCTCTCCGCTGAGCATCAGCTCTTGTGGGGCGCGGACTTGAGCCGCACCGACACCAGCCGTCCACGCCTCAAGACCCAGTACAATCCGAACGGCAGCAGCAGCAATATCGTCGACGGCGAAACCTACCCCAACAAGACCTTCCCCGACAGCCGCTCCGAACGCATCGGCCTCTTTGTCCAGGACGAGATCAAGTTCGGCAACGGTCTGGTGGCCTCGCCATCGCTGCGCTGGGATCACTACAAGATGACGCCGCAGCCGGACCAGGCTTTCGCCAACGGCAACCCCAACAACTACCAAGTGCCCGCCTTCAAGGACAGCGCCTTCTCGCCCAAGCTGGGTCTGAGCCTGCCGTTCGCCGATCACTACACCGGCTTCCTGCAGTTCTCCTCCGGCTTCCGCGCGCCGCCGTTCGACGACGCCAATATGGCCTTCACCAATCCGGTGCAGCGCTATCAAGTGCTGCCCAATCCCAACCTCAAGTCCGAAAGCAGCCGCGGCGTGGAGTTGGGCCTGAAAGGCCAGTGGGACAGCTTTGACTTCGGCGTCACCGCCTATGCCAACCGCTACAAGGACTTCATCGACCTTGCATCTCTCGGCACTATCAACGGCTTGTCCGCCTACCAGTACCAAAACATAGGCGAAGTCGAGATCAACGGTGCTGAAGGCCGTGCAGCTTGGCGCTTCGCTCCCGCTTGGCGCGCCATGGCGTCCATCGCCTACGCTCAGGGCCGTGACAAGCAACGTAACCAGCCATTGGCCAGCCTGACGCCACTCAACGCCACTCTTGGACTGCGTTACGACCAAGCCAACTATGGCGGAGAAGCGTTCTTACGCTTGGTCACCGCAAATACCCGCATTCCCGATCTGCGTCCCGACGAAGCACGCGGCCAAAGCACCATACCGTTCAAGGCCCCCGGCTACGCAACGCTGGACCTGACCGCTTATTGGAAGCCGGCCAAGAACACTATTCTGCGCGCCGGCGTGTTCAACGTCTTCGACCAGAAATACTGGAAGGCAGCCGATGTGCGCGGCAAGTCCAGCAGCGTGCGCACGCTGGACCTGTTCACCCAGCCTGGCCGCAACCTCAGCGCCAGCGTCGAATACACCTTCTAACCGCGAGCGCCCGCCCCATGGCGGGCGCCCGTTTTTGATCGTTCCAAGGAGAATCCAAACATGACCGACTTCAGCCAGCTGTGGGATCGTTACCAAATCCTGAAAGCCAGCCAGCCGAAACTGCGCGTGCGCGACGCCGCCGACGCCCTGGGCGTCAGCGAGGCCGAACTGGTGGCCGCGGACCCGGCCAGCCAGGCGCTGCAACCGCATTGGAACGACATTCTGGGCCAGATCGCCCAGTTGGGCCCGGTGATGGCGCTGACGCGCAATCACGCCTGCGTGCATGAAACCACCGGCGATTACCGCAATGTGCAGATCGACGGCAAGATCGGCCTGGCCATCAACCCGGTCATCGACCTGCGCATCTTCCTGTTCCATTGGCAGCACGCCTTCGCCGTCACCACGGCCGGCGCGCGCGGCGAGCAGCGCAGCCTGCAGTTCTTCGACCGTTTCGGCGAGGCGGTGCACAAGATCTATCTGACCGCCAATAGCGATGCGGCCGCCTACCAGCGCCTGGTGGAGACCTTCTCCGCGCCCAAGGCCGCGCTGAGCATAGACCCGCAGGAAGCCGAGGCGAAGGAGCTGGACGACGAGGCCATCGACAAGGCCGGCTTCCAACAGGAATGGCAGAGCCTGCAGGACGTGCACGCCTTCCATCCCTTCCTGCGCCGCTGGGGCGTGTCCCGGCAGCAGGGCTTCCGCCTGGCGCCGGAAGGCCAGGCCTGGCGCGTGCTGCCGGAAGCGGTGGAGCAGCTGCTGCGCCGCGCCGCCCATATCGAAGCCCCCATCATGGTGTTCGCCGGCAACCGCGGCATGATCCAGATTCACACCGGTCCGGTGCGCAATGTGCAGATCGTCGGCAACTGGCTCAATGTGCTGGACCCGCACTTCAACCTGCATCTGCGCACCGATCTGATCGCCGAAGCCTGGGTCACCCGCAAGCCGGGCGATCACGGCGTGGTGACCTCGCTGGAACTGTTCGACGACAAGGGCTTGTCGCTGGCCACTTTCTTCGGCGAGCGCAAGCCGGGCCAGGCGGAACGCGTGGAATGGATCAAGCTGCTGGGCGAGCTGCCGGCACTGGAGCGCGCCGATGTCGCCTAAATTCGCCTTCGCCGCCCTGCTGGGCCTGGCCGCCGCACTGCCCGCCTGGGCGGCGCAACGCATCGTGGTGATGACCCCCGACATCGCCGACATCGTGGTGGCGCTGGACGCCGGCAAGGAAGTCGTCGGCCGCGACCGCTCCAGCAAGTCGCCGGCGCTGGCTCAGGCCCAGGTAGTGGGCTTTTCCCGCGCGCTGAACGCTGAAACCATCGCCCGGCTCAAGCCCACTCTGGTGCTGGGCAGCGCCGAGGCGCAACCGCCGACGGTGTGGACCCAGCTGCGCCAATTGCAGGTGCGCGCCGAGGAAGTGACGCGCCGCGAGGACGGCGCGGACTTCGCCGACGCGATCCGCAAAGTGGGACAGCTCTTGGGCCGCGACGCCAACGCCCAGCAACTGGCCAGCCGCTGGCAACGCGAGATGACGCCGCGCCCGGCGCGCGGCGTGCGCTATCTGGTCAGCTACGACGGTCAGCTGGTGGCCGGCCGCGACACCGCCGCCGACACCCTGATCCGCGCCGCCGGCGGCGTCAACGTCGCCAGCCAGCTGTCCGGCTTCAAGCCGATGGCCCGCGACGCCTGGCAAAGCCTGCAACCGGACGTGATCATCCTGGGCAGCCACACCGGCGCGGTGCACGGCGGCAAGGAGGCCTTCTCCAAACGGCCGGAAATCGCCTCCACGCCGGCCGGCAAGCAGGGCCGCATCTACCTGTTGCCGGCCAAGGACGCGATGATGGTGGGACTGAACAGCCCGGCGGTGGTCGAGCAGATGGTGAAGATGTGAGCGCGCTGAGCATGGAAACCGCCGCGCCCAATCGCGGCCGCTGGCTGCTGCTGGGTCTGATCGCCGCCAGCCTGCTGTTGCCGCTGCTGGCCTTGTCCAGCGGCGGCAGCGGCCTCGCCTGGCCGGACTTCAGCGATCCGCTGCTGACCCAGCTGCGGCTGCCGCGCATAGCCGCGGCGCTGGGCGTGGGCGCGGCGCTGGCCGCCAGCGGCGCGGCCTTGCAAGCGTTGTTTCGCAATCCGCTGGCCGACCCCGGCCTGATCGGCACGTCCAGCGGCGCGGCGCTGGCCGTGGTCAGCATGCTGGCCATCGGCGCCGCCGGCCTGTCCTTGCCGCTGGCCGCCTTCGGCGGCGGCCTGCTGGCCACCTGGCTGATTCTATTGCTGTCGCGGCTGGTGCGCGGCGGCCTGGCCGGCCTGCTGCTGATGGGCCTGGTGGTGGGCGCCTTCTGCGGCGCCATCACCAGCCTGATGATTTTCATGTCCGACGACCTGACGCTGCGCGCCGCCACCAGCTGGCTGGCCGGCAATCTGTCGTCGGCCTCGTCGGAACGGCTGCTGGCCTGCCTGGGCGTGGCCGGCCTGGGCTTGCTGATCCTGATCGCCGTGGGCCGCGATCTGGACTGCCTGCTGCTGGGCGAAGACGCCGCCCGCTCGCTGGGCATCGATGTGCGCCGCACCCGCCGGCTCACCGCCGTCGGCGCGGCGCTGGCCACCGGCGGCGCGGTGGCGCTGTCCGGGGTGATCGGCTTTGTCGGCATGATGATTCCCAACGCGCTGGCGCTGCTGCTGGGCGGCTGCCGCCGCCGGCTGATCCTGCTGTCGGCCTGGGCCGGCGCCTTATTCCTGCTGGCGGTGGACACGCTGGCGCGCACCATCGCCTGGCCCATCGATCTGCCGGTGGGCTTAATGGCGGCCTTCGCCGGACCGCCGTTCTTCGTATGGCTGTTCCGGCGGCAACAAAGGAGTCTGATCAATGGCTGATACCACTACCCTGTGCGTGCGCCAGCTGGCCTACGACATCGGCGGCAAGCGGATTCTGGACGACATCAACCTGGACTTGCCCACCGGCCGGGTCAGCGCGCTGCTGGGCCCCAACGGCGCCGGCAAGACCACGCTGATGCGGCTGCTGGCCGGTTTGAACACGCCCGGCGCCGGCGCGGTGCGCCTGGCCGGACAATGCGTCGGCCGCATGGAGCCGGCGGTGCGCGCGCGCCGCATCGCCTGGGTGCCGCAACACATACCGGCCGGCATTCCGCTGACGGTGCGCGAATTCGTGATGCTGGGCCGCGTGCCCTACCTCGGCGCCTTCTCGCAGCCGCGGGTGGAGGACAAGAGCGCGGTGGCGGACGCCTTGGGCACGGTGGAGCTGGACGATTACGCCGACAAGCGGCTGGACCAGCTGTCCGGCGGCGAGCGCCAGCGCGCGGCCATCGCCCGCGCCTTGGCGCAGCAGGCGCCGGTGCTGCTGCTGGACGAACCCACCAATCACCTGGACTTGCGTCACCAGCACCGCTTGCAGCAACTGCTGCTGGAATTGTCGCGCCAGGGCCGCACCGTGGTGCAGGTCTTGCACGACCTGGCGCTGGCGGCCAGCTACGCCGACCACGTGGCCTTGCTGGAACAGGGCCGGCTGGTGGTGGCCGGCGCGCCGGAACAGGTGCTGACGCCGGAGCGGCTGCTGGCGGTCTACCGCTGGCCGGTGCGTTTGCAGCGCAACGGCAACGACTGGCAGGTCAACGCCGCCTTGGCGCAGGCGCAGAAGCCCGCGGCGCTGGCGGCCGGCGCCTGAGAGCCTGTTCATAGTCTGCTGCGCGTCGGCGGGATGGATAGGTAAAGGGCGTTGAAACTGGTTTCGAAATGCTCATATACCACTTGAGCATTCCGCTTTCTCAGCCGCAACGCCTTGTCTCGCCTTAGCTCGCGAGATCGGAAACACGTTCTTAGACCAGGTCCAAAAATAAAAACCCCCGGCTTGCTGACGCGAGCCGGGGGTTTTTCGCGATCTGGCCGCGCTTATTTCAGCGCGTAGATCGCCGGCAGATTGCGCCAGGCGCCGCGCACGTCCATGCCGTAACCGAACACGTAGCGGTCCGGCACGTCCAGGCCGACGAAGTCAGCCAGCATCGGCTTTTCCTTGCTGATCAGCTTGTTGGCGAACACGCCACTGTAGAAGGCCTTGGCGCCCATGGCCATCACTTTGTCGCGGATCGCCGCCATGGTGTGGCCTTCGTCCAGGATGTCGTCCAGCACCAGCACCACGCGGTCGCGCACGTCTTCCTTGGGGGCCTGTTTCCATACCAGTTCGCCGCCCTGGGTCTTGTCGCCGTAGCGGGACACGTGAACGTAGTCGAAGTCCAGCGGGAAAGCCAGGCGCGGCAGCAGCTGACCGGTAAACACCACGGCGCCGCCCATCACGGACAAGACCAGCGGATAGGTTTCGCCCAGTTCCTCGGTGATTTCCACCGCCATGCGGTCAACGGCCGCGCTGACTTCCTCGGCGGTAAACAGCACGTCGGAGCTGTTGATCAGGCCACGGGCCTCGGCAATATTGGGCATGATGACTCCTTGATTCACACACGCAAACGCCGCTTTGAAGCAAGCGGCGTGATTGAAAAAATGATTAGTTCTTGGCCAGCGACCGCAGATAGGCGGCGAACTCGGCGCCCACCTCGTGATGCTGCAAGCCGTAATTGACCGTGGCTTTAAGATAGCCCAGCTTGGAGCCGCAGTCGTAACGCACGCCCTTGAACGGCAGCGCCAACACCGGCTCGTCCTTCATCAGCGCCGCGATGCCGTCGGTCAGCTGGATTTCGCCGCCGGCGCCGGCCGTGGTGTTGACCAGCTTGTCGAAAATGCGCGGGGTCAGGATGTAACGGCCCACCACCGCCAGATTGGACGGCGCCGCTTCCGGGCGCGGCTTCTCCACGATGTGCTCCACCTGCTGATGGCCGCGCGCGTCAGGCGCCACCTTGACGATGCCGTAAGAGCCGGTCTCCTCCGGCGCCACGGTTTCCACCCCCAGCACCGAGGTGTGGGTTTCGTCGAACAGCTTGACCATCTGTTCCATCGCGCCCGGCGCGCCTTCGATCAGGTCGTCGGCCAGGATCACCGCGAACGGCGCGTCGCCCACCACCGGCCGCGCGCAGAGCACGGCGTGGCCCAGGCCCAGCGCCTCGGTCTGACGGATGAAGATGCAGGACACCGACGGCGGGATGATGCCCTGCACGGTTTCCAGCAACTTCTGCTTGTTCTTGTTTTCCAGTTCGGTTTCCAGCTCGTAAGCCTTGTCGAAATGGTCTTCGATCGAACGCTTGTTGCGGCCGGTGATGAAAATCAGCTCGGTCATGCCGGCGGCGATCGCCTCTTCCACCGCGTACTGGATCAGCGGCTTGTCCACCACCGGCAGCATTTCCTTGGGGCTGGCCTTGGTGGCCGGCAGGAAGCGAGTGCCCAGCCCGGCGACGGGGAAGACCGCTTTCGTGATTTTTTTCATGCCCATTCTCGTTAACAAGCGTTGACAGCCGCGCATTCTACCGCGCCGCGGCCCGCTGGTGAAAGTCCCGCCTCACAAAGCGGCGGCAAAACGCTGAGCCAGCGCCTGCGCCGCGCCTTCCAGCACCGGCCCCCAGACGCCGGCCTCGGTCTGGCGCCAGACCCGCATCGAGTCGTACCACGGCGCGCGCTCGCCGGCGGCCAGGAAGAAGGGCGCGCTTTCCGCGCGCATCAACACCCAGACCGGCTTGCCCATCGCACCGGCCAGGTGGGCGACGGCGGTATCGACGGTGATCACCAGATCCAGCTCTGCCACCCAGGCGGCGGTGTCGGCGAAATCGTTCAAGGCCGGCGTGCTCAACAAACCTTGCAAAGCCGAAGGCGTCGTTCCCGGCTGCAAGGACACGAAATCAATGCCGGGCAGCCGGCACAAAGCGGCGAAGTCCTCCGGCGGCACGGATTTATGGCGGCGCCAGTGATCGGCCTTGCCCACGCCCCATTGCCCGCTCTCCCACACCACGCCGACGCGCGGCCGGCCGCCGTCGCGCGCCGGGACCGCGGCCGGCACCGCGCTCAGATAAGGCTGGCCGGACAGATTGTCCAGCGTCACGCCCAGCGCGCCGGGCAAGGACATCAGCGGCAGTTGCCAATCGAAAGCCGGAGCGGCCTCCGGCTCCAGCAATTCCACGCCGTCGAATTGGGCGAACAGGCGATGAAAGGTTTTGGGGCAGGCCAGCAGCAGGCGCGCCCGCGGATGCTCGGCCCGCAGCCGCGGCAGGAAGCGCGCCATCTGCAGGCTGTCGCCCAGGCCCTGTTCCGCCCACAGCAGCAAGGCGGACGCGTCCAGCGCCTGGCCCTGCCAGCGCCGTTCGCGGTGACGCGGCTGCAGGATGGCGTCCCAGCGCGCCTCGTAATACGGCCAGGCCTCGGCGTAGCGCCCGGCCAGCAATAGCGCGATGGACAAGCTGAAGCGCAGATTGGCGTCGTTCGGGTCCAGCTCCAAACCGCCTTGCAACACGGCGATGGCGTCGTCCAGCAGCAAGGCGCAGGTGCAGGCGTAGCCCAGGTTGTTGCAGCGCGCCGGGCTCGCGCCGGCCAGCTCGATGGCGCGCAAATGGCAGGCGATGGCCTCCTGGTATTGCAGACGATGTTGCAAGACCACGCCCAGATTGCTCCAGGCGTCGACATGCTCGGGCTCCGCCGCCAGGGCCTCGCGCAGCAGCGCTTCCGCCAGTTCCAGTTCGCCCAGTTCCTTGAGCAGCACCGCCAGATTGCACTTGATATTGACCGACTGCGGATTGAGCGCGGCGGCGGCCAGGTAGTCGTCCAGCGCGCGCGCGCTGTCGCCCTGGCGCAGACGGGCGTTGGCGCGGTTGGCCAGCGCCTGCCAATCCTTGGCGTTCCGCCTCAGACATTGATCAAACGCCTGCTCCGCCTCGCGCCAGCGGCCCTCCGCCGCCAATCTATTGCCTTGTTCGAAAGCTTGGTCCGCCGTCATCTGTTCCGTTCCTTCTTAAATTCCTGCCACGGAAAAACAAAAACCGATTTAGCCACGGAAGCGCACGGAAGGGCATGGAAGGCAAACCCTTTAGCCACGAAATCCACGAAAATAACAGCAGCCTTTGGTTTGGTCCGTGTTTTTCCGTGTGCTTCCGTGGCAAAAAACATTTCCCGCCAAGGCTACAGGCTCTTCAGTCACTCTCCGGCCAGCAAGGCTTGCAAGCCGGCCTCGTCCAGAATCGCCACGCCCAGCTCTTCCGCCTTGGTCAGCTTGCTGCCCGCCTCCGCCCCCGCCACCACGTAATGGGTTTTCTTGGACACGCTGCCGGAGACCTTGCCGCCGGCGGCTTCTATCAATTCCTTGGCCTGGTCGCGGCTCATCGTAGGCAAGGTGCCGGTCAACACCAGGGTCTTGCCTTCCAGCACGCCGGCCGCCGCCGCTTGCGCCGGCAGCGCCGCCAGCATCTCGTCGACCAGGGCGGCGAGCGCGCGCAGGCTGTCGCGCTTACCCGGCAGGTCCAGCCAGTCGGCCAGCGCGTTGATCACCTCGGCCGGCAATTCCAGATCCAGCAGCGCGCGCCGTTCGCGCCCGGCCAGCGCGGCCAGGCCGTCTATCTGCGCCGCCAACTGTTGGCTGCGCACCTCGGTCAGACGCGGAATGTCCAGCCTCGCCAGCAACACGGCTGGCTGAAGACGCTCGGCCAGGCGCGGCGACGGCGCGTGCTCGTCGGCCGGCGCCACATGGCTCAACAAGGCGTCCAGCGCGGCTTCGTTATTGGCTTCGGCGAAGAAGTCCGCCAGCGATTCCGCCACCACGCCGCCGATGTCCGGCAGCGCGGCGAACAAGGCCGCCGGCGAACGACGGATCAAGGCCATCGTCCCCAGCCAATCGGCCAGGGTCTTGGCGGTGGATTCGCCGACATGGCGGATGCCCAGCGCGAACAGCAGCCGCGCCAGCGGCGGCCGCCGGCTGGCGGCGATCGCCTCGATCAGGTTTTCCGCCCATTTGCTGGCCACCTTGCCGGCCTTGACGGTTTCCGGTGTCGCGTCCTCGTCCTCGTCGGCGCGGCGCTTCATTTCCAGCAAGTCTTCCAGCGTCAGCCGGTACAGATCGGCCACGCCGCGCACATAGTCGTACTCCACCAGCTTGTCGATATAGCGTTCGCCCAGACCGTCGATGTCCATCATCCGGCGGCCGGCGAAATGCTGGATCGCCTGGCTGCGCTGCGCGCGGCAGGACAGGCCGCCGGAGCAGCGCGCCACCGCCTCGCCCTCTTCGCGCACCACGTGGCTGCCGCATACCGGACAGGCGCCGGGCAGCCGGTAGGCCGGGTATTGCGGTTCGTCGAACAAGCCGCCATCCGCGGCCGGCTGCATCGGTCGGCGCTCCATCACCACGGACACCACTTCCGGAATCACGTCGCCGGCGCGGCGCACGATCACGGTGTCGCCCACGCGCACGTCTTTGCGCCTCGCCTCGTCCTCATTGTGCAAGGTGGCGTTGGTGACGGTGACGCCGCCGACGAACACCGGCTTCAGCCGCGCCACCGGGGTGATGGCGCCGGTGCGGCCCACCTGCTCCTCGATCGCCTCGACCTGGGTCAAGGCCTCCTCGGCCGGGAATTTGTGGGCAATGGCCCAGCGCGGCGCGCGCGACACAAAGCCCAGCTCGTCCTGCAAGGCGCGCTGATTGACTTTGTACACCACGCCGTCGATATCGAAAGGCAGGCCGGGGCGGCGCTGCTGTACTTGTTCGTAATAGGCGATCAAGCCGTCCACGCCGCGCACCACCGGCCGCAGGTCCTCGGCCACCACCGGGAAACCCAGCGCACGCAACCAGGCCATTTCCCCGCTGTGGCTGGCCGGCCAGTCCGCGCCCTCCACCTGGGCGATGGCGTAGGCGAAGAAGGACAGCCGGCGCTGAGCGGTGATGCGCGAATCCAATTGACGCAAGCTGCCGGCGGCGGCGTTGCGCGGATTGGCGAAGGTCTTGTCCCCGCGCGCCGCCTGCTCGCTGTTGAGCTTGTCGAAATCCTGCTTCAGCATCAGCACTTCGCCGCGCACTTCCAGCAGGCCGGGCGTGGCCGCGCCGGCCGGCAGCCGCAGCGGAATCGCGCGCACGGTGCGGATGTTCTCGGTGACGTTCTCGCCGGTCACGCCGTCGCCGCGGGTGGCCGCCTGAACCAGCACGCCGTCGCGGTAAAGTAGGGAGATCGCCAGGCCGTCGAACTTGGGCTCGGTCGCGTACTCCACCTCGGCAAGATCCAGCCCTTTGCGCACCCGCTCGTCGAACTGCAGCAGCTCTTCATGGCGCTGCTCGCGCTCGCTCAGCTGCATATCGGAAAACGCGTTGGACAGCGACAGCATGGGCACGCTGTGGGTCACTTGCTGGAATTCGTCCAACGGCACGCCGCCGACGCGGCGGGTGGGCGAATCCGCGCTCGCCAGTTCCGGATGCTCCTGTTCCAGTTGTTGCAGCTCGCGGAACAGGCGGTCGTATTCGGCGTCCGGCACGGTGGGGGTGTCCAACACATAGTATTCGTGGCCGTAGCGGTTCAGCAGTTGATGCAGTTCGGCTACGCGCTGTTGCGGAGTTTGGGCGGTCATGTTCAGTCGGACTCAAACAGAAAAAGCCGGCGTGGCGCCGGCCTTGGAAACGGAGGATTATCGAGCGGGCTTATCACCCCAGTGTAGCGGCTGGACAGCAAGGCGACACCAGGGCTTCCCGCCGGTTTCAGGCAAACAGTCTCAACGCGGCCACGCTGCCGGGGGCGATGCCGCGGTCGTCCATGCTGCCGTAGATGTGCAGCAGCTGGTCGCGGATGCGGGTCAGGCCGGCGTCGGACAGCGGACGGCGGTTGTCGTCCACCAATTGGGCGTCGAACTCCTGCGCCAGCTGGCGCGCGAAGTAAACGGCGCGGTCGAACACCTCGACGCCGCCGGCCACGCGCGGCACGTCGAACAACAGCGTCAGCGCCGGGAAGGATTTGTCCAACAAGGTGTGGAAGGTGAACGGCATCTGGTCGGCCGCCATCAGCGAATACAGGGTGTTGCCGGAGTCCGCCAGATAGTGGAAGGCGCCGTCCGGCTCCAGCTGCAGGCCGGCGGCCTCGGCGAAGCTGCGCAGACGCGTGCCTTCTATCGGCCCCTGCGGCACGATGTTGATGCCGATCAGCACGTCCACGTCGGCGCAGAAGCGGTCCAGTTCGCGCGCCGCCACCAGCTTCTGCTGGCGCTGCGGGAAGCTGACCGCGGCGTCGTGCTCCTCGGCGAAGCGCGACACCTGCTGGCAGAAACCGGCCAGTTCCTGTTCGGTCACCGCGCCGCTGCGGTCCACCATCTGCATGCTGACGTTGATCTGCTTGTAACGGGTGCCGGGCAAGGCCTCGGCCGGCTTCCACAGGCCTTTTTCGGTGCGGCCGATCAACTGTGTGCGCTTGCCCACGTTGAAGCGCGGAATCGCCGCCAGCTCGTGCGGCGCGTGGAACACCACCTCAGCGATGAAGTCCAGCGACGGATCCAGCATCGCCACCACCAGCGCCTGGTGATCGGCGGAGTCCATCTGCGGGATGTCCTCCTCTTCCTCCACCACCGGCACCGCGTCGAAAACCGCTTCGCGCGGGCGTTCGGTCTCGGCTCGCGCCGGCTCCGCGGGGATGTGCGGCTCGAAATAAGCGGCGGCGTAATCGTCCGGCTCCGGCGCGGCGTCCACCAGCACCGGTTCCATCCTGTCCTGCTTCACGCCGTCGCGCACATTGTTCTTGGGCACGTCCAGCAACACGTCGTCGTGGCCGCGCGTGAAGGCCTGGCGAGTCTTCTTGCGAAAACGCCATTCCTGGAAAGCATTGAATCCGTAAACCAGGGCGATCACCGCGCCGCCCAGTATCAACACACCAATCTGTAATTCGCTCATCAGCCAGTCCGCATTAAGGCGAATAATCGAAGCCGTCGGCAGCTCCCTCGCCGCGCGCCGGCGCATCTTTCAATGCGCGATGCGGCGTCTTTCGGCAATAGCCAGGCCGACAGCCTCCCTTTAAGTATTCGGCAACAAAACCGTTCGAATCTGGCGTTTCGGCCAGTCGAGAACGGCGATAGACCACGGTTATTATAACGAAAGCCTCAGCTTGCGCACCATTTGGCGGCAATTTAGCCGTAAATGCCTTGCCGCCAGCCTAAATCAAGCCGAGGCGATAGCTGATGCGGGCAATTTGGCGCTTCAAACCGGGTTCGCAACCTGAATTGGATGCCGAATCGCCCCTGCTGGTTCCATCGGACCGCGTCGAACCGCCCCAGTCGGCAGTTCGGCGCCGCGAGTCAGGCCCGCCGCAAGCGAGCCAAATGGAAGCGGAACGTCATTTTCAGGCCCATAAGGTCCGGTAGATGACATTTCTGACAGGGGCGCTCTGAAATATCTCGTGCCAGAATATTTCGTGTTCATGCAAATGAATGATTCCAAATCGTCTTAAACACTGCTTAGGAAAGCAAGGGATAGATCGATGAAAAACACTTCTCAAGCCAGTTTCCTTCCGGTGGTCCACGAGCTGGCGCGCACCTACCAGGCATTCGAACAGTTTGCCAGCCAGCACATTCGTCAGCTGGGCCTGACTCCGCCGCAATTCGACGTGGTCGCCACGCTGGGCCACAGCAAGGGCATGAATTGCAAGGAGCTGTCCGACCGCACGTTGATCACCAAAGGGACGCTGACCGGCGTCATCGACCGGCTGGAAGACAAGGGTCTGGTTACCCGCACCATGCAGCCCAACGATCGCCGCAGCGTGTTCGTCTCCTTGACCCAACACGGAGAACGCCTGTTCGACCAGGCCTTCCCCGCTCATATCGACTATATGCAGATCGCCTTTAAACGCTTTGGCGAACACGACCTGTCCGGTTTCTGCCAGGAATTGGGCCGCCTGCGCGAAGGCTTCAGCCTGGCGCTGGAAGAACAGGAAGAAGTCACGGCTTAGGATTCCTCCAGCCGTAACCGCCTTTACCCGGCGGCGAGGCGCGCGGTCCCACAATGCGGTCCGCCCCTCGCCGCCATTGCGTTTTCAGCGCCGGCCGCGCACGCGGCTCAAGGGCTCTGAAACCGCACCGGCACCGTCAACACCGAATCCACCGCCTGGCCATTGCGCTTGGCCGGCGCAAAGCGCCAGCTTTCCACCGCGGCCTTGGCCGCGCGGTCCAGCCGCGGATAGCCGCTGCTGACCGCCACCGTCACCTCGCCGGCGCGGCCGGCGGCGCTAACGCTGACCCGCAGCAAGACCGTGCCCTCTTCGCCGTTCTCCCGCGACCGCTCCGGATATTCCGGCCGCGGATTGTTCAAATATTCGGCGCGATACAAGGCCACGCTGTCCTGTCCGCCGCCCCTTGGCGCGCCGGAAGCGCTTTGCGTCGACGCCGAGCCGGCCGGCTCGCCTTCCACGACGCTGGAGCCGCCTCCAAGCGCCGTCGGCAACGATGGACGCTGCGGCGGCGCGGCCGCAGCCGGCGGCGCCGCAATAGCCTTGGCAATGGGAAGGCGCTTGGACTGCGGAGATTGGCGGCGCGGGGCCGGCGACGCTTTGGCCGCTTCCGACCTAGCCCCTACGCCATCGGGAACGCCGGCGGCCCGCGGCGCCGGCAGGCTTAGCGTCAGTACCGCGGCGCGAGCAGAAGGCCGCGGCGCGAACGGCCGCCAGCAAAACAGCAACAAGGCGTGCAGCAGCAAGGACGCCAGCAAGGCCCAAGCCCATCCAGGCCGCGCGCGCATCGCTCGCCTCAGCAGCGCATCCGGCTGCCCGGCCGGCTGTATTGCCACCAGGCCACCAGCATGGACACCAGATAAAACACAAAGAACATGCCGAAGGCCGGCAGGAAGCTGCCGAAGGCGGCCAGCGCGCTGCCGAAGGACTTGGGAATCACGAAACCGCCGAAGGCCGCCATCACCGAGCTGACGTTCATCGCCGACGCGCCGCGGCGGCCGCCGCGCGCATAGGCCTCGGCGATGTCCAGGCCGGCGGCCTTGGCCCCTTGGCCGGCCTGCAACAGAAAGACCTTGGGCGCCAACTGGAAGGAAGAACCATTGCCGACGCCCGCGGCGAAGAAGATCAGCTGGAACATGGCGAGGAACAACCAGAACGAACCGCCGTTGCCGGCGGAGGGCATGCTCAGGTAGACGCCGACGGTGGCCAGCGCCATCACCCCGTTGCTGAGCATGGTGGCGATGCCGCCGCCGATGTGATCGCCCATCCAGCCGCCCAGCGGCCGCGACAAGGCGCAGACCATGGGGCCGATGAAGGCGTAAGGGGTGACGTCGACCAGCGGAAACATATTGCGCGCCAGCAAGGGAAAGGCGGCGGCGAAGCCGAGGAAAGTGCCGTAACTGCCCATGTACAGCAGGCAGATATACCAGGTGTGCGGGTCGCGCATCGCGTCCAGCTGGTCATGCGGCGTGATGCGCAGCTTGGGCAGATCATGCGCGTACAACAGGCAGGCCAGCGCGATGACCACGATGAAGGGCAGCCATAGATAGCCGGCGTTCTGCAGCCACACCGGGTGAACGACGCCGCCGACGCCCCAGATCTGCGGCCCGCCCGCCTCGCCGAACAAGGGCAGCAGAATGACCACCGGAATCGCCAGTTGCGCCACCGACACGCCCAGATTCCCCAAGCCCGCGTTCAGCCCCATCGCCAGCCCCTTGGCCGCCTTGGGAAAGAAGAAACTGGTATTGGACAGATGGGAGGCGCTGGCGCCGCCGCCGATGCCGCACAGGCCGGACACCAGCAGCAAGATGGGAAACGGCGTAGAAATGTCCTGCACCACCGCGGCCACGCCCAAAGCCGGCAGCAAGAGCAGCAAGGTGGAAATGCCCAGCCACAGGCCGCCGCCCACCCAGCTCCAGATCCACGAGTACAGCAGCCGCATCAGGGCGCCGACCAGCGGCGGGATAGACACCAGCAGGAATTGCTGCTGATTGCTGAGCGCGAATCCGACCGCCGGCAGATTGACCACCACCATGCTCCACATCATCCAGATATTGAAGTTCAGGTGCAGCGACAGGATGGACAGCCAGAGATTGCGATTGGCGATGCGCCGCCCGCGGCGCAGCCAGAAGATAGGGTTTTCAGGTTCCCAACGCTTGATGCTTACGGTCATGCCCATTCATCCAGCAATGATATCGCCCGACGGCCGCTGCCGTCGGGAAGCTGCGCAGTATGCCATCCGCGCGCGCGGCCCGGTTTGCGCGCCGTCAAACTGTAACTGACGACAATAGTCCTCACCAGCCTGTTTAAACGATGACTAACAAAAACCTGGCCGACGCCAAGCGGACTTTGCCATTGCGCCAAGCGCTTGTTCAAAAGCTCGCCAGCGAGGGCGAGGCAAGGCGTTGCGGCTGAGAAAGCGGAATGTACGTGTGGTACATAAGCATTTCGAAGCGGTACTCACCGTGTAACGCTCCACGACGCGCAGCAGATCGTAAACAGGTTCTTAGGCGGTTTCCCGCATTTTCAACGCTTCCACGATGTCCACCGCCACAATGCGGCTGACGCCCTGCTCCTGCATGGTGACGCCCACCAATTGCTCGGCCATTTCCATGGTCAGCCGGTTATGGGAAATATAGAGAAACTGCGTGCGCTCCGACATCTGCTTGACCAGATCGCAGAAGCGGCTGGTATTGGCGTCGTCCAGCGGCGCGTCCACCTCGTCCAACAGGCAGAACGGCGCGGGATTCAGAGAGAACAGCGAGAACACCAGGCTCATCGCCGTCAACGCCTTTTCCCCGCCGGACAGCAGGTGAATGGTGCTGTTCTTCTTGCCCGGCGGCTGGGCGATGATCTGCACGCCGGCATCCAGCAAGTCCTCGCCGGTCAGCACCAGTTCGGCGCGGCCGCCGCCAAACAGCGTGGGGAAGAACTCGCGCATCTTGGCGTTGACCGCGTCGTAAGTGGCTTGCAGCATTTCGCGGGTTTCGCCGTCTATCTTGGCGATGGCCTCCTCCAGCGTAGCCATCGCCTGATTCAGGTCCTCGGACTGAGCCGCCAGGTAATCGCCGCGCTTCCGGGCCTCATCCAGTTCTTCCAACGCGGCCAGGTTGACCGCGCCCAGGCCTTCCAGCGCGCGCGCCAGCCGCGCGATCTCGGCCGCCAATGCGTTCGGTTTCACCGCCTCGCTCAAATCGGCCATCAGCGCGGCCTCGTCGGCGCCGGCGCTGGCCAGTTCTTCGGCGAAGCGCTCCATCGCCAGCCGCGCTTCCTGGTGTTTGAGCAACCAGTCCGAGCGCGCTTCGCGCAGCGCCGGCAAAGCGGCGTTGGCTTGCTGTTGTTGATGGGTCAGTTCGCGCAGCTTCTCGGTCAGGCCGTTTAGCCGGTCGCGCACCGCGCCCAGACTGTGTTCGCGTTGTTCCCGCTCGGCCAGGGCCAGTTGCAAGGCCTCCTCCGGCACCGCCTCCTCCACCGCCTCGGCCTCTTCGGCCAGGGTTTCCAGGCGCTCGGCCAGTTGCTGGTCGCGCTCGTCCAGTTCGCGGCCGCGCCGCGCCAGCTCCGCCACCTTCTGCTCAGCGGTGCTCATTTCCAGCTTGATCTCGTGCAGCATGCGCTCGGCGTCGCGGGTCTTGTTGCGCGCCAGTTGCAAGCCGGTTTCGGCGTTGAGCCGGTCCACGCGCATGTCTTCCAGCTGCACAGTCAGTTCTTCCAGCGTCAGCGCCGTCTCTTCGCCCAGCATTTCGGCCTCGGCGATGCTCTGGCGCGCCAGTTCGCCCTCTTCGGCGATGCGGCCGCGCTCGGCCTCTATCGCCGCCAGCCGCGCCGCGCCCTGCCGCGCGGCCTGATCCAGCTTGACGTGTTCCAGCGTCGCCGCGTTCAGCTCCGCTTCCAAGCGGGTCAGCGCGCCCTTTTGCGCGCGCACCGCCTCGGCCAGCATGCCGCCGCGGCTTTGCAAGGATTCGCGGCGCCGCTGCAAGGCGTCGATTTCCGGCGACAAGGCGTCCAGCCGCGCCTGCGCCGCTTCCAGCAGCGCCTTGCGCGCCATCAGGCCGTCGCCGCTGGCTTCGGCGTGCAGGCAGAGGCTGGCGGCGTAAACGCGGTGGCCTTCCGGCGTCAGCAGGCAGGCGCCTGCCGGCAACTGCCCGCGCATGGCCAAGGCCTCGTCCAGCGAGCCGGCCAGGTAGACGCCGGCCAGCCAGTCCTGCAAGGCCGCCTGGAAGGGCTGGGCGGCGCGCACTTGCTGCAGCAACGTCGGCCACGGACGCTCGGCCTGCCAATCGCGCGCCGCCGCGCCGTCCGCCAGCGCCAGCGCCGCCGGCGGCGGTTCTCCTTGCAGCGCGGCGGCGCGCGCGGCAAGACGCTCGCCCAGCGCCGCCTCCAGCGCCGGCTGCCACTTGGGCTCCACCTGCAGGCTTTGCCACAGCTGCGGCGCCTCGGCCAGGCCGCGGTGCTGCAGCCAGGCGTCCAATTGTTCGCTGGCCGCCTCGCGCGCCAGCATGCCGGCCAGCGCGGCGGCCTCGGCTTCGGCCCGCGCCTGTTCGCTGCGCAGCCCGGCCAGTTGTTCGTCCAGTTTTTCCCGCTCTGCCGCCAGGTCCGCCTGCTTGGCCTCGTCGGCCACCAACCGGCTGCGCACCGTTTCCAGCGCGCCGCGCGCGCGCTCCGCTTCGGCGGCGGCGGCTTGTTGCTTCTCTTGGTCCGGCAGGTTCAGATCGCTCAGCTCGCGCCGCAATGCGTCTTCCCGGCCGGACAGTTGTTCCAGGTTGCGGCGCTGATGCTCGCCGTTCTGGCGCGCCAGGTCGCGATCGCGGCCGAGCTTGGCCTGCTGCGCGGTCAATCCGTTCAATTGTTGTTCGATGGCGCGGTATTCCGCCTCGGCGGTGGGCAGTTCGTCGGCGCCGTCCTCCAGCGTCATCTGCGCCTCTTCCAGCCGCATCTGCGCTTCTTCCCGCCGCGGCAGCCAATCGTCCAGTTCGGCCTTCACCTGGCCGCGGCTTTCGGCCAGCACCTGGCGCTCGGTGCGCACGGTGCCCAATTCGCGGTCGACGCGGGCGCGGTTCTGCTCGCGATGGCGCTGAGCCTCTTCCAGCCGCGCCAGTTGGGCGTTGGCCTCGAACAAGCGCTGTTGCGCCTCGTGCACTTCGTCGCTGGCGGCGAAATGGCTTTCGCGCACGGTTTCGGACTCGGCCTCCACATGGGTGACCGCGGCCTCCAGCGCCGCTTCCTCGGTTTCTATGCGCGCCAGTTCCCCGCGCGCCGCCGCCTCGTTGCGCGCGGCCTCTTCGCGCCGCGCCAAGGCCAGCAGGTTTTGCTTGTGCGTCAGCGCGCCGCGCAGATCGTGGTATTGGGCGGCCACTTCGGCCTGCTCGGACAGCCGCTCCACCTGGCGCTCCAGCTCTTGCCGCAAGTCGGCGATGCGTTCCAGATTGGCGCGGGTGTCCGCGATGCGGTGTTCGGTCTCGCGGCGGCGCTCCTTGTACTTGGACACGCCGGCGGCCTCTTCCAGATAGGCGCGCAGTTCTTCCGGCCGCGCTTCGATGATGCGGGAGATCATGCCCTGCTCGATCACCGCGTAGCCGCGCGCGCCCACGCCGGTGCCCAGGAACAGATCGGTGATGTCGCGGCGGCGCACTTGCTGGTTGTTGATGAAGTAGCTGGATTCGCCCTGGCGGGTCAGCACCCGCTTGATCGACACTTCCGCGTACTGGCCCCAGGCGCCGGTGAGCGCGCCGTCGCCATTGTCGAACACCAGTTCCACCGAGGCGCGGCTGACCGGCTTGCGCGTGGACGAACCGTTGAAGATCACGTCCTGCATCGATTCGCCGCGCAGCTGCTTGGCCGAGGATTCGCCCAATACCCAGCGCACCGCGTCTATCACATTGGACTTGCCGCAGCCATTGGGGCCGATCACCGCCACCAGTTGGCCGGGCACGGCAATGCTGGTGGGATCGACGAATGACTTGAAACCGGCAAGCTTGATGTGGGTGAGACGCAAAATGTCCTCGCAATGGCTGGGCGAAAATCGGCATTTTAGCAGTTGCCCGCCTTCGCCGCGCGTCGCGCGCGGACCTGTTGCGCGTCGCGCAGCCGCATCTACCCGGCCCGCCGACTTATGCCATAATGGCCGCATGGAACCGCTATCGTTGTCCAATCAATTCTTGATCGCCATGCCCAATATGGCGGACCCGCTGTTCTCGCGCTCGCTGGTCTTCGTCTGCGAGCACGGCGAACACGGCGCCATGGGCCTGATCGTCAACAAGCCTTCCGGCATCGCCATGGCGCAGTTGTTCGATCAGATCGATCTGCCGCTGGACGGCGACTCGCTTCGCGCCGAGCCGGTCTACTTCGGCGGACCGGTTCAGCCGGACCGGGGTTTCGTGCTGCACATGCCGGTGGGCAATTGGCAATCCAGTCTGCTGGTCACCGACGACATCGCGCTGACCACATCCAAGGACGTGTTGATCGCGGTGTCTGAAAACCACAAGCAGCCGGACCGCATGCTGATCACCCTGGGCTATTCCGGCTGGAGCGCCGGCCAGCTGGAGCAGGAGATCGCCGACAACGGCTGGCTGACGGTGCCGGCCCGGCCGGACATCATCTTCGGCCTGCCCTGCGAAGAACGCTACGACGCCGCGATGGCGCTGCTGGGCTTCGATCCCTCGCTCTTGTCCACGGATGTCGGCCATGCCTGAAGGTTGTGCTTTGGCATTCGATTTCGGCGAGCGCCGCATCGGCGTCGCCGTCGGGGACACCCTGCTCGGCATTCCCCACCCGCTCATCACCATAGACACGGAAATCAACGACGCGCGCTTCGCCGCCATCGCCGCCTTGATCGCGGAATGGCAGCCGGCGCAGCTGGTGGTGGGGCTGCCTATGCACATAGACGGCACCGAACACCAGATGACGCAGCTGGCGCGCCGCTTCGCCAACCGGCTCAAGGGCCGCTACGGCCTGCCGGTGTGGCTGGTGGACGAACGGCTGACCTCGGTGGTGGCCGAATCCATGCTGGAAGAAGCCGGCGTGCGCGGCCGCAAGCAAAAGCCGGCGCTGGACCAGGTGGCGGCCCAGGCCATTCTGCTGACCTGGTTCGAGCATCCCGGCCAGGCCGTCTGAGCCCATCATGAAATTCTCGCCGCAAGCCCGGGTCAGCGCGCTGATGCTGGCCTTTCTCGCCAGCCTGCTGGGCTTGATCGCGGTCTTGCTGACGCCCAGCCATCAATTGCGCGAATGGCGCAACGCGCCGGGCCACGTGGAAAGTAGCCGCATGCTGGTGGTGTCCAGCGACGAGCATCCCGATCAGCTGTACTGGCAGCCGCATGTGCAATACCTGTACACGGTGCGCGGCCAGGTCTACCACAGCGACCGGCTGTTCGCCGTCGACGGCGCTCTGCCGGGCGACCGCAGCAACGCCGACGATCTGACGCGGCGCTTCCCCTCCGGCAAGGCGATCACCGTCTACTACAATCCGCGCAGCCCCGCCGAATCCGTGCTGATCAAAGGCGGCGACAGCGATATCGGCAGCGCCAAATTCATCCTGGCGGCGCTGAGCGCGCTGTTCGGCTGGGCGCTGCTGTACCGGCTGCGGGCCAAGCTGCCGCTGCCGCGCCGGCGCATTCACCGAGGCATCCGCGCCCCATGAGCGAAAAAGTCATCGCCCTGCTGGTCATCGCCATCGGCGTGGCCGTTTCCGCCTATCTCTGGCAGCAGTCCGCCAAGGCCCAGCAAGCCGCCGGCTGGCCCAGCGTCGCCGGCAAGATCGTCTCCAGCGAAGTGGACTGGCGCCACGCACGCGGCGGCGACAGCTCGGACCGTCGGGAATACCGCGCCATCGTGCGCTACGAATACCGCGTGGCCGACGGCGTCCACCGCGCCGAGCGGCTGCGCTTCCCCAACCCCGGCTACGGCAGCAGCGACGAGCAGGCGCGAGAGATCGTGCAACGCTATCCGGCGGGCAAGACCGTGCCGGTGTTCTACAACCCGCAGAATCCCGAAGAAGCCTGCCTGGAGCCGGGCAAACACTGGTCGGCATGGCTGGCCCAGGCCGTTGGCGCGCTGGTGGTCCTTGTCGGCCTGTTCTTGCTGCGGCGCTGACGCGCGTCTCCTGACGACCCCATAAGCGCGCCCTTCCCACACACCCAGAAATCAATCCAGGCAGCGATCTCATCGATACGCGGGGCTAAGCGCGCTTAGATCCATGGCTTCGCAAGCCATCACTTTTCCATCGCGAAACGTCTCGCGACTCAGCTCGCCTAATACCCGCCCCGGCGGGAGTTCCAACAAGGTCCGCATGCCGCGTTCCCAAGCGTGGCGCGCCGCATCGGTCCAGCGCTGCTGTCGCGCCATATTGCAGGCCAGATCATCGGCCAAAGCCTCGGCGTCGAACAAGAGCCGCGCGCGGCTCACGCTTAGATAGGGCACCGCCGGCCGGCATATTGCCACCCTGGCGATAGCGGCCCGCAGCTCCTGAGCCGCCGGCTCCAGCAGCGGGCAGTGCGACGGCACGCCAAGCTCCAGACGTCGGCAAGCCCGCGCCCCCGCCGCTTTGGCCGCGGTCTCCAGTTTCGCCAAGCCATTTCCGTGTCCGGCGGCCACAAACTGGACATCGCCATTCAGATTCGCCAGATACAGCGGCGTAGCCGCGCAGTGTATCGCGGCGATCAAGCCTTCCAGCCGCATCTGGTTCAATCCGGTCACCGCCAGCATGCCGTAGCCCATCGGGAAAGCCGTCTGCATCAATTCTCCGCGCAAGGCCACCAAGCGCAGGGCGTCGTCGAAACCCACCACCTGCGCCGCCACCGCCGCCGGCCAAGCGCCAATGGAAAGTCCCGCCACCATCGCCGGCCGCCAGCCTGAAGCCGCCAGCAAACGCGTTGCCGCGACGCCGGCGATCAGCAGGCAAAGCTGGACCGCGCGGGTGGACTGCAAAGCCTCCACGCTATCCAGGGTCAGCGGATTGACGGCCAGGACTTCGCCCGCTTGCTTCAAGGTTTGCGCCACCGACGAGTGCTCAGGCAAGCAATGCAACATGCCGGCGCGCTGCGCGCCCTGCCCGGGGAAAGCAAACAACACGCTCACGACATCGCCTCCTTCAACCAGGGATCGCCAAACAAACGAGGGCCCTGTTCCGTCTTCAACAGCACCGCACCGCGCGCCGCCAGCCATTCCGCCAGCGCGAAGCCACCGTGGCCGACATCGATCTGGATATCGAGCCGGCACCCAGGCCATGAACTCAAGCGACGCAAATCATCCCGCTGCGTCCGGCCAGGCCGCTGCGGCAGCCGGATTAGCAAATCCAGGTCGCTCTCCTCTCGCAGCAGCGGCAAACCGCTGGCCAGCGCGAAACCGCAACTGCCAGTTGGCCCCCAGGCCCAGCCGCGGGCGTCCATCCAGGGCCGCAGCGCGGCCAATGCCAGCAAGGCCAGCGGCCAAGGTCCGTTCCAATCATCCAACCTCGCCAGCAGGCTTTCCGGGCTCAAGCGTTCCGCCACCGCCGCCGGGGCCAACCAGGCCGCCAGCCGCTGCTCCCGCCGCCAACCGCGCAGGCCCACAGGAATATCACCGCCGGCTCGGACATCGCGCCGCACCACCGCCAGATCGGCCAATGGCCGGTCTGCTGCCAGCCAGTCCGGCCGCTCCGCCGGCAAACGCAGGCCGGCAGCATCGCCCACCCGCAGCAGATCATGCGCTTGCCAGCAAGGCACTCAGACCACGCCAAGCGCCGGCGGCGGTCGCCGTCGGGTCCAGGCGGTACGCAGATCATAGCCATGGGCCAGTTGCAGCACCTCCATATCCGCGCGCGGCCGCCCAATGATCTGCATGCCCATCGGCAGCCCTTGCCGATTAAAGCCCACCGGCACGCTGGCCGCCGGCAAGCCGGCCATGGTGGCGGCCAGCACGACTTCCATCCAGCGGTGGTAACTGCTCATCTTCACGCCAGCGATCTCTTCCGGCCAGCGCTGCTCCAGCGTGAACGGAAACACCTGGGCGCTGGGCAACAGCAGGTAGTCGTAGTCCTCGAACAGCGCCAGCATCGCGCGATACCAATCGCTGCGCACCTTGGACGCCTGATAAACCTGCAGCGCGCTCAACCCAAGCCCGCCCGCGATTTCCCATTGCAGTTCCGGCTTCAGCAAGCGCCGCTGCTCCGGATCTCGATAATGGTGTTCCAAGCTGCCGGCCACCAACCAGTGGCGCAAGGTTTGCCAGCTCTGCCATAGCGCGCTCATGTCGAAAGCCGGCGACGCCGGCGTCACCGTGCAACCCAGCGCTTCGAAATCCGCCAGGGCGGCGCGGCACAGCGCCAGCACACCATCTTCCATCGGCAGATAGCCATCGTAGTCACCCAGCCAGCCCAGCCGCGCGCCGCGCAGATCACGCTCCAGCGGCTGCCGCAAATCCGGCGAATCGTAGGCCAGCGGCGCGCGCGGGTCGGCCCCGGCCTGAATGCGCAGCAGGGCCAGCAGGTCCGGCACCGACCGCGCCATCGGCCCCACGGTGGCCAGTTGCTGAAGGTAGAGCTCCGGCGAGGGGCCCAGCGGCGCGGCGCCGGCGCTGGGACGGAAACCAAAGACATTGTTGAACGCCGCCGGGTTGCGCAAGGAGCCCATCATGTCGCTGCCGTCTGCCACCGGCAGCATGCGCAAAGCCAGGGCCACCGCCGCGCCGCCGCTGCTACCGCCGGCGCAGCGCGCCGGATCATAGGCATTGCCGGTAGCGCCGAATACCGGGTTGTACGTATGGGAGCCGGCACCGAACTCCGGCGTGTTGGTCTTGCCGATGATGATGGCCCCCGCCGCGCGCATGCGCTCCACCATGATGTCGTCCTGCGTGGACACCTGGCCGCGATACAGGGGCGAGCCCATGCTGGCGACCAAACCGCGCGCGGCGGCCAGGTCCTTGACCGCCAGCGGAAAGCCATGCATCCAGCCACGGCTGTGGCCGCGGCTCAGCTCGGCGTCGCAACGCGCGGCTTCAGCCAGCAGGGCGTCGGCGGGTTGTAGCGACACCACGGCCTTGACCGCCGGATTCAGGGCTTCAATCTGTTGCAGATAAGCCCGCATCGCCTCCTGGCAGGATACACGCCGCTCATGCAGCGCCGCGGACAGCGCGCAGCCGTCCAGTTCAACAATCTCCCGCGCGCCCGCAGGCGTTTCGATCTTAAACACGGCCCGCTCCTTCGCTGAGGGACGCCGCGCCGCGGCTCTCGATGCCGGCGTTCTGGGCCGGCGCACGCAGCCGGTAAGCGCCCAGCAGTCCAATTGGCAAACAGAACATCAGATAGAAGGCCGGCGCCAATGAGGAGCCGCTGCGCTGGGTCAGCAAGGTAACGATGAAGGGCGCGAAACCGCCAAACAGCATCACCGCCAGATTGTAGGAAATCGACATCGCCGTGGAGCGCACCTTGACCGGGAACAATTCGCTGACCGCGGCCGGCACCGGTCCGTTGCACAGGCCTTGCAACACACACATGATCACTTGCACCGCCAGCAAGCGCGTAATGCTAGGCGTCTGCTCCAGCCACCAGAACAGCGGATAGACCAGCAGCAGCATCATCCCCTGCGCGCCCAGCAGGATCGGCCGCCGTCCAATTCGGTCCGACCACCACCCGGACAAAGGCGTCATCAGGGTCAGCACCGCCACCGCAACGGTCTGGGCCGCGAAAGCCTGTTCCAGCGGCAGGCCAAACTGACGGCTGGCATAGCCAGGCATGCTGATCAGGACCACATAGAACACCGCGGTGCCCGGCACGATCAGCGCCAGCGTCGTCCACATGCCGCCCATATTGCCGGCCAAGCCCAGCACGAGCGGCTCGGCGGCCGGCTGACGGCTGGCGTGGACGAAGGCTTCGGTTTCCTCCATATGACGCCGCATCCACAGCCCCACCGGCACAATCAGCAAGCCAAAGACAAAGGGCAAGCGCCAAGCCCAAGCCTCCAATTGCGGCGGCGTGAAACCATAGCTGACCAGCGCACCCATGGCGGCGCCGGTCAGCACCGCGAGCGACTGGCCGAACAACTGCCAAGAACCGTATAAGCCACGCTTGCCAGGCGGCGCCATTTCCACCAGAAAAGCGGTGGAACTGGCGTACTCGCCGCCGGTGGCGAAGCCCTGGATCAAGCGCGCCAGCAGAATGAGCGCCGGCGCGGCCACGCCGATGGCGGCATAAGGCGGCGCCAGCACAATGATGAGAATGGCCAGGCTCATCAATCCCATGATGAGCTGCAACGCCGCCTTGCGGCCCTTGCGATCCGCGTAGACGCCCAACAGCACCCCGCCCACCGGCCGCATCACGAAACCGGCGCCGAAAGTGGCGGTGGCAAGCAGCAAGGAGATGTATTCATTGCCATCCGCCGGGAAGAACAGCTTGGAAATCACTCCGGTCATGAAACCGTAGATGATGAAGTCGTACCATTCCAAGGCATTGCCTATGATGGCCGCCGCCACCTGTTGAATGCGAGAACGGGAAGAAGTCTCAAGCGACATAGCAGCCTCCTGCGATCGGGTGGGTACCCAAGAATCTGTTCAATGCCCGCCGTGCAGCGTGGAGCGCCGCCACGGCGAGCGCGCCTCGCCTCACTCTTGCCCGCGCAATGGTGAACCGGCGCTCAAGCCATCAGCCCACGCACGGCGAGGTACAACAAGGACGGCCCCAGCAGACAGCCAAGACCGGTATAAAACGTGGCGGTCATCGCGCCATAAGGCACCAGCTTGGGATCGGTGGCGGCCAGACCGCCGCACACGCCGCTGGTGGTGCCCATCAGGCCGCCGAAGATCATCGCGGTACGCGGGTTGTCCAGGCCGATGAACGGCGCAGCGAACGGCGTCGCCACCATCACCAGCATCGACTTGACCAGGCCCGCGGCAATGCTCAGCGCCATGGCATCCGAACTTGCCCCAATCGCCGCGCCGGTCACCGGACCAACAATATAGGTCACCGCTCCGGCCGCGATCGTGGTCACGCTCACCGGATCGTCATAACCGAAAGCCAAGGCCACCGCCGCGCCCGCCGCGAACGAAACCAGCACCCCCAGCAATAAGGCTGCTCCGCCGCTCGCCCCCGCTTGCCGCAAAACCCGCACATCCACGCCAAACGCCGTCGCGGTAATGGCGAAGTCGCGCAACATCGCGCCGCCAAACAAGCCGATGCCCGCCAATACCGGCACATCGGCGGCCCCCTTGTCGCCGCCGGTCCAGCTGCCGCAGACATAGGCCAGCACCAGGCCCAGCAAGATGGCGATGGCCGAACCGTGGATCCGCCCGGCGCATAAACGCGCCGACAGCCGGTAGGACAGCAGCAGGGTCAGGCCAATGACGGCGAAGGCGGTCAGCAAGCCATTGCGGAGCAACACCTGCTCCAGCAACGCGCCCATGCTCAAGGCTCCGCCGCCGGCTCGCCGGAACGGCCGCGGCGGTCCAGCAAGGGGATCAAGACGCCGCAAGCCAGCACCGCCAGGCCCCCGGCCAATACCGCCGCCAGGCCGCCCCGCAAAGCAGCCGCCACGTTTTGCAAGGCGGCCATCGCCACCACCACCGGGATATAGATAGCGCTCCAAAAGGCAATGCCCTGTTGCGTGGGCGCCGTCAGCGCGCCGCGCCCGCGCAGCCACTCGCTGCTGGCGATCAGCAGCAGCATGGCGAAGCCCACGCCGCCGACATTGGCTTTGACGCCAATCAGCCACCCCAGCGCATCCCCCAACAGCAGGCCGCACAATACGCAGGCCGCCAGTAAAGCCGTGCCATAGATCACCATGATGTCAGCTCCCATTGCTCGCACAGCCGTTGCCGTACCAGGCGCGACGCCCTCTGCGCCATCGCCGCGCCTTGTCGCCGCCCCTGGTCGCCGGCCTGGCGGATATCGGTCAGGGCCTCGCCCAAGGCCGCGCGAACCCGCGCGATATCCGCCGCCGTGGGAGCATGGATGGCCTCCACCGGCAATAAACGCCACAACAATCCCAAGCTGGCATAACTGCGGATGTCGTAAGCCATAGGCGGCAGTTCCGCCGCCAACGCCTCCAACGCCTCAAGCGAGCGCATCGTCACCTGGGCCGCCGCCTGCTTGCCCATCGCCTGCGTCGTCACCTCGGCGGCGTCCAGCGCCAGCAGGCGATTGGCCTGGTGACCGTGGGCGAGCAAACCTCCGGACATCGCCTGGCCAACGATCAGGCCAATCACCGGGTGGCCGACCAGCCTCGCGCTGGCATAAGCGTCCACCGCCGCAGCCAAGGCCAAGTGAATACCGTAAGCCTCCTCGCGTCGGCCATAAGCCTGACCTGGCGTATCGATCAGCGCGACAATGGCGCGTTTGTCCGCACAGCCGGCATCCGCCGCCATGCAATCCCGCACCGCCTGCGCCAGCGCCCAGCCCTGTTCCAGCCCCGCCTCGCCCCGCCTCGCACGGACGAAACGATTACCTGGGTCTGGCGCCAGGGCGATGTAGCGCGCGGCCTCCCCAGCCAGGCGCGCATCGACCACCCGCACGGCTGGGCCATAAGGGCCGCCGCCCGCCGCTTGCGCTCCGCTCAGCGCGGTTAGCCAACGGCTGGCCAGATTCTGCAATGTCGAATGCTCTCCCATCTCCTCATGCCTCCATCACACTGTTGCCGGCCAAAGGGCATGCATAGGCCGTCAAGTTCCTGCCTGACTGAAATCGGCGTCGGTTTTTTTCTGTCCAATACTCTTTCTTGCTTGATAAACCGCCATCAAGCTGAACACCCCCAAGACCACCAGGTAATAACTGGGAGCCAAATTATCGCCGGTCAATTTAATCAGCCAAATGCAGATCAGTGGCGCAAATCCACCAAACAGGGTAACGGCTATGTTGTAGCTCAAGGCAATACCTGTGGCCCTGGTGGTAGATGGGAATAGATCCGCCATCACGGAAGGAATGACGGAAAAGTACAGCGCCTTCAGCAAGGCCAACCACATCACCAACAATATCAAATTGAATTGACTGGGCTGCTGAGCCAATAGATAAAAACCAGGATATGTGGTGAGCACCACAAGCAGCACCGACCATTTCATCAAAGAAATGCGCCCTATTTTTTCCGCCCACAACCCAGCCAACGGCGTTACCACGGTTAAGATTACGCCACCGACAAAGGCAGAGGTATAGGCGCCAAGACTCGGCAACTTCAAGTTTTGGGTGGCATAAGTGGGAATATAACTAATGACGTAATTAATGGCGGTGGAAACCATCATCAGCCCGATCGCAGTGAAAAACCAGGTTTTTTGCCTTACGAATATTTCCTTCGCCGGCAGCTCCTGTTGAAGGTCGCGTTGAAAGCTGGGGGGCTCATGGATATAACGCCGAATATATAGCCCAACCGGGCCAATCAGCAGGCCGAAGAAGAAGGGAATGCGCCACCCCCACTCTTGTATCTCTTGCTCGCTCAAAACACTCGCCAGCCCCATACCGAACGCCGCCGCCAACAAAGTGCTCGCCCCCTGCGTGGCAAACTGCCAACTGGCGATAAACGCCTTGCGTTCGGGGAAGTGCTCCACCAGAAAAGCGGTGGAACTGCCAAACTCGCCTCCCGCCGAGAAGCCCTGAATAAGGCGCGCCAGCACGATCAACACCGGCGCGGCCATGCCTATCGTGGCATAGCCGGGCATCACAGCTATCATCAAACTGCCCAACATCATCAGCGAGATCGACACCAGCAAAGAAGCCTTGCGACCGGCCCGATCCGCATAAGCGCCCAAGACAATCGCGCCTAAAGGACGAATGATGAAAGACACGCCAAAGCTGGCGAATGTGATTAATAAGGAACTACTGATATCCTGACTGGGAAAAAAGGCGCGTCCTATATAGCTGGCGAAAAACACATAAATGGCAATATCAAACCACTCCAGGCCATTGCCAATGCATGTGGCCAGCAAGGTGCGGTATAAATTAGGTTTGTCCATTACTTTTTCATCCGGCGTAGCTATAGCTGAATTAACCATGCTCTCTCCTCTTTGCCCGGCGAAGCGCATTCGCGAGCAATATATTGTTAGCCATGCCTGAAATGACCCTCTATTTCACTTCCCAGCCTCCTTTCCCAGTAATTGCAGAACATGCTCGCCCGACTCGCCCAGCTCCCAATAGAGTCGCGTCATGATTTGCAAACCCTCTCTGGCGATGGACTTCAACATATGTTCATTAGCACCATGCTGACCACAAGCAGGATAAGAGTGAGGAACCCATAAGGTGGGCAGTTGCAAGATATCGGCGAACACCTCATTCGGCAGCGAGCCGCCGATATTGGGCAGCAATACCGGTTTTTTCCCGGAGGCTTGTTGCATGATTTGCAAAGCCCATGCCACCAATGGGCTTTCCGGATCAAAACGCGTGGCGAGGGAACTGCTTAGCACTTCAACCTCCACCTGTTCAAAACCATGCGAATCCAAATGCCGGCGCAAATATTGGCCGCAGGCTTGCCAATCCGTGCCGACGACAAAACGCAGTTGGCAAACCGCGGTGGCGCAAGGAGGAATCGCATTGACGGGCTTTGCCGGATCCCCGGCAAGGAAGGACAACACCTCCAGGCTATTCCAGCCATACACTCTCTCCACCGGACTTAAACCAGCCTCGCCCCAGTGCGGGTCAATCGGCGGGTCTCCCGGCTGTGGCTCAAACGGAATATCGCTTAACAGCGCCTTCAGGCCAGCGCTTAGCGCCGGGGGCTTCAAAGCGTTTACCTGGATCTGCCCTTGCTCATTCACCAGGCAGGCGACGGCGTTGGCCAATTGAATGGCGGGGTTGCTCAATAAGCCTCCCCAGTTCCCGGAGTGGTAGGCCTGCTGGCGCGCCTGCAAGCTCAGTCGAAAGTTAATGCTGCCCCTGGAACCCAAAAACAGGGTGGGCCGTTCCGCGCTTAAACGCGGACCATCCGAGGCGATGAAGATATCCGCGGCCAAACGCTGTTGATACTGCCGGCAGATTTCCGCCAGGCCGGGAGAACTGATTTCCTCGCCCATCTCAAACAGGATTTTGCAGTTAAAGCCCAAACGTCCGCCTCTGGCCTGGTACACCTGCTGCAGGGCGGCGAAGTTAATCGTATGCTGGCCCTTGTTGTCGGCGCTGCCTCGGCCATACCATCGGTCGCCTTCTTCAAGCAGCGCCCAAGGCTGCAAGCCCTCGCGCCAATGTTCCGCCTGCCCAAACACCACATCGCCATGCCCATAACACAGCAAGGTTGGCAGGCCATCCCCTTCCTGCCGTTCCGCCAACAAAAACGGGCAATCGGCTTGCACCGGATTGCCGAGTAATTCACACGTAAAACCCATGGCGCTTAAGGCGGGGGCGATTTCAGTTTGCAAATACCGCAGCAAGCTCTCCCTGCCCTGTGGGTTTTGGCTTTCGGTCGCCATCGCCACCCGCCGCGCCAACGCTTGCCGCAACTCACCGCGGTCAAAGAAGGCCTGCGCCTGATCGGCGACTTGTTGCCCAGTCATCATGACAATCCTCCCTCTATGGCATCGCCTTGCGCCAAGGAGAGCGCAAGCCGCGCTCGCCCCGCATCCGCCTGCGCCTTCGCATCCAGCTGCGCCAGCCTCGCACGGTAATAGTCAATGTGCTCGCTACGGTGCCGAGGCGGCAGCCCCAAACGCAGCCAGTCCTGCACTTGTAGGCGGATCGCCCTTAGGTCATCGACGCAGCACGCATCGGCCAAACCGGTGGCATGACGTTGCTCGCCTCCGCTCAAACTCCAGATCAAGGGCCGATCGCTGGCGTCGTACTCCGCCGTCCCGGCTTCCTGCTCGATCACCGCCGGCCCGTTCAGCCCCAGGCGCGCTTCGCGAGTCAACAGTAAGTAACTGCATAAGCCGGCGGCGATGCCCATGCCGCCAAAACAGCCCACCGGTCCAACGCTAAGCGCGATCACCGGCCGGTAGCGGCGCAGATCGACAATCGCGGCATGGATGTCGGCAATCGCGGCCAAGCCCAAATTGGCTTCCTGCAGTCTGACCCCGCCGGTTTCCAACAACAGCAAGGCCGCCGTCGGCCGGCCATCGCGATTGGCATCGGCGGCCAGTTCCAGCATGCCGGCGATCTTGGCTCCGGACACTTCGCCCAGACTGCCGCCGAGAAAAGCGCCCTCTATCGCCAACGCGACGACTTCATGGCCGTCCAGCCTGCCGCGCGCGGCTACCACGCCGTCATCGGACTGGGCGACGATGCCCTGCTGCTCCAGCCATGGCGACGCCAAGCGCTGAAAGGGATCCAACAATTCACGGACGCTGCCGGGATCCAGCAGTTTGTGCAGCCGCTGACGCGCGCCGCACTCGCTCAGGCTGTCGCGTTGCAGAATGTCAGCAGCGCTCATCGTTTCCTCCTATCTTCCGGCTGGCTGCCAGCGCTTGCTCCAGCCGCAAGCGGATCACTCCGGGACTGGCGCCAAAATCATGAATATCCAAACGGACCGGCGGCCACGCCGTCTCGGCGAACACGCGCTCCAACACCCGCCACCAGATCTGCTCGGTGCCGGCCAAGGCGGTGCTCACCGTAACCAGGGTGTCGCCGGACGGCGCCGGCTCCAGCAATACCTCCAGATCTCCGGACCCCACTACACCGGCCAGCGCGCGCCTAAGGCCATGATTGGCCGTTGCGGGGTAAGAGAATGTGTAGCGTTCCATTCCAGGCCCTCCTTTGCCGGCGCTTGCGCCAGGCCATCCAACATTAAGGTTGCCGCCAGCAAGTCCGCGGCGCCTCCCGGCGATAAACGCCGGCGGCGCAAGCTCTGGTCCAGTTTCAACAAGCGCCGCCATCCCTCTCGGTTGGCGCAGCCTCCGGCCCGCAGTACAGCAGCCGCGCCACCTTGCGCCAACACCAGACCGCGCCGGCCTCCGCGGGCCAATAGGCAGGTATCGTCCAACTGCCGCATGATCGCTAGCAGCGCATCCAGCCGCGCCAGTCCCTCGACGACACCGCGCCGGCGCGCTGCTTGCAGGGCAGGCAGACCATGGTCGATCACCTGCGGAAAGCCGGCAATCGCCTGGCGGCGCGCTCCACCCACCCCATAGCGGGCGCAAACACGCCCTCCCGGCAAGGACAGCGACGGAGGCGCCGCGGGATCCTCTATCCGCGCTAAGCCACCCGCTCTCAACGCCAGGGTCCGCAACGTCAGCCCGGGCCAGGCGGCGGCGGCGGTCACCAGCAGGCCCAAGGCCCAGATCGCGCCGCGATGGGTATTGATGCCGCCGCTGGCGGCCAGCATCGCCGCCTCGGCCTGCCTGCCCGCCAAGCCGATACGGGCGCGCAGCCTCGGCAAGTCGCCGCTCCCTCCTTCTTGCGCCCCCGCCTCCGCCATCGCCAGAAAACCCGGACGCAAGGCCTGAGCCGAACTGCGCAGCAAAGCCCAATCCATGTCTTGATGCGCGCCGCCGCCGCGCTGGTCCACCAAACCCGGCTTGGGCGTCAACGCCGCCTCCGCCAGCAAGGCTGCTACGGCGGCGTCGGCCAGCGCCTCCGGGGACAAACGCCTCGCTCTCCGCTCGGTCCGGCTCGGCATCATCCGCTCCGAAACCGCGCAGGGGGGCGATACAAACCACCGGACCATTCCACCAGTTCGGCCATGCTTTTGGCGGCCAGCCATTCACGGCCAGCCTCGCCAGGAGACACGCCCAGATCTTCAGGCAAAGCCACCAAGCCCTGCCTGCGCATCCAGGCCCGTTGCGACGGATCGCTGCGCAGTCCTATCGGCGTGACGCCGGCCACCGCCGCAATCATCTGCCGCCGCTGTTCCAGGGATTCCGCGCGGTAGAGATAAGCGATGCCATCCTCGGTCAGCAGATGGGTGACGTCGTCCCCATAGATCATCACCGGGGCCAAGGCCATGCCGCTGACGCGCCCCACCGCCAACGCGTCCAGCGTTTCGACGAAAGTCGGCTGCATGTTTTCCTGGAAGGTTTCCACCATCTGCACCACCAGCTTGCGGCCGCGCTCCAGCATCGGTTCCGGCGCGGGGGGCCGCATGTCCAGCCAGGCCGGCGTGGGGTGGCGGCGGCCGCGCGGGTCATGGCCCATATTGGGCGCGCCGCCAAAACCGGCCAGCCGGCCGCGCGTCACCGTGGAGGAGTTGCCGTCGCCGTCGACTTGCAGCGAGGCGCCGATGAACAGATCCACGCCGTACTGGCCGGCCAATTGGCACAGCAGGCGATTGGAGCGCAAGGCGCCGTCGCGGCCGGTGAAGAACACGTCCGGCCGCGCGGCGACATAATCCTCCATGCCCATTTCGCTGCCGAAGCAATGCACGCTGTCGACCCAGCCGCTCTCTATCGCGGGAATCAGCGTCGGGTGCGGGTTCAATGCCCAATGCCGGCAAATCTTCCCCCTCAGTCCCAAGCGCTCGCCATAGGTGGGCAGAATCAATTCGATGGCGGCGGTATTGAAGCCGATGCCGTGATTCAGCGACTGCACCTGATGCCGCTGGTAGATGCCGCGGATCGCCAACATCGCCATCAGTACTTGCAAAGGTTTGATGTGCCGCGGATCGCGGGTGAACAAGGGCTCCATGTGGAAGGGCCGGTCCGCCGCCACCACGAAGTCGATCCAATCGCCGGGAATGTCGACGCGCGGCAGATCGGAAACATCGTCGACCACTTGATTAACCTGCGCGATGACGATGCCGTTGCTGAACGCGGTGGCCTCCACCAGAGCCGGCGTGTCTTCGGTGCTGGGACCGGTATAGAGATTGCCGGCGCGGTCGGCGCTGAAACCGGCCACCAAGGCCACATTGGGCCGCAAATCCACCACCAGCCGCGCATACAGCTCGATGTAGGTGTGAACTGCGCCGATCTCCAACAAGCCGTCTTCCAGCAACTGGCTGATGCGCAGGCTTTGCGGCCCGGCAAAAGAAAAATCCAGCCGCCGGGCAATGCCGCGCTCAAACACGTCCAGATGCTCGCTGCGGCTGACGCAGGGCATGATCATGTGCAGATCGCACACCCGTCCTGGCTCCAACTGCGCCAGAGCCCGCGACAGGAAATCAGCCTGCTTCTGGTTATTGCCCTCCAGCACGACCTTGTCGCCCGATTGCAGCAAAACATGCAAAGCGGCAACGATGTCGGCAGCGGCCAACTGCTTGCCCGACGCCATCCCCCTCAAGCGCTCAATCCGCCGCTGCTTGTCCTGCCGCCGCAGTCCCCAATCGCGAGTTTCACTCATGAGGTCCTCCTCCAAGCCCTCACGCAATGCGACTACCATACGGACTTGGCAATGCGGCCATCAATCAAGCACACTGGCGCATCATTACTAATAAGTTAACGATGGGCTTCAGATCACCCGCCTGGAGGTCGCATGTGGACTTATGACGAAGTCACGCTGAAAAAACTGAGCGTGTTCCTGACCTTCATGCGCCTGGGAAACATGAGCCGCACGGCGGAGGCTTTGGGGCAAAGCCCGGTCAGCGTGCACCGCGCCCTGCACTCGCTGGAACAAGCCTTGGCCTGCCCGCTGTTCCAGCGCAGCGGCCGTCGGCTCGTTCCGCTGGAGTCCGCTCAGGCTTTGCTGCTTAGCGCGGAGCGGGCCTTGCTGGAATTGGAGGACGGCGTGCGCCAAACCCGGGAGGCGGCCGGTTTCGGATCGGCCAGGCTGCGAGTGGGCGCCCTGTACTCGCTGACCGCCGGCGCACTCCCGCATATTTTGGCCGGTCTGAAGACGCGCAGGCCGCAGCTGGCCGTGGATCTGACGCTTGCGTCCAATCAAGAACTGAGGCAGAAGTTGCTTGATGGCGCGCTGGACGCCATCGTCATCGTTGAGCGGGAGCCTAGCACCGGATTGGCGTGCTTAAGCATCCCCATGTTTGAGGACGAAATCTGCTTCGCCGCACCGCTGAACTCACCTTGGAGTCAATTCCAAAGCATTGACTTGGCGACGCTGCGCGACCTGCCTTTCGTCACCTTGCACGACACCTTTGCCACCGGCCAGGACTTTGCCCAGGCTTTTGCGATAGCAGGCATCCAGCCCAATGTGGTGATGCGCGTAGCTGACATTTTTTCGCTGAGCAATCTGGTGTGCGGCGGCATAGGCTATTCCTTGCTGCCACGCCGCGTGGCCTTGTTCGGCCCGCAGTTGCAGTTGATTCCGCTGACCGCTCAGTATCGCCGAACCCAGCGCATTCATTTGCTCATGGCCAGCAAACGCGAACGCGACCCTAATTTGCTGGCGCTTGCGGCGGAATGCCGCCTCTATGGCCGCCATCATTCCCCACAGATTTCACACTCGAACACTAGGGTATAAGCAACAACCCAATGTCATTTTTGCTATAACTATACGGTATTAAATTTTCCAAATAACCACCAATAGTCACTGACAAGAAATGACATTGCCGTCACAATGTCGCCCCAATCCCGAACTTCGAGCCGTTGACCCGATGACACGCGCGCTGTCGACATTGCTGCTGCTGTGCCTGCTCTTGGCCGGCGGCGTCGCGCATGCCGGCTTCCGGACCTTCAGCGAACGGGACGCCGCCGTCTATTGCAGCGCCGACGCCGGCCTGGACATAGACCGCGTCGCCAGCGCCGGCTGGCAGACGCGTTTCCAGCCGCTGCCGGACGGCAAACTGGCGCGCGGCTACGGCCACGACACCTGCTGGCTGCGGCTCAAGCTGAGCGATGTGCCGCCCCGGCCCTGGCTGGAGCTGATTCCCAGCTATTTGGCGCGGCTAAGCCTGTATCAGCGGCTGCCGGACGGCGGCTGGCAACGGCGGGACATCGGTTCCTGGCGTCCGGTGTCCGCGATGGAGCTGCCGCTGATCGCCGCCAGCTTTTCCCTGCTGCCGCATGAGCAAACGGTCTTCGTCAAAGTCCAGTCGCTGGCCTTGAACGCGCAGCCGCGCCTGTGGAGCGAGGCGGAACTGGCCGCCCACAACAATCAGCGCCTGCTGCAATTGGGTCTGATATACGGCTATATGCTGACCATGGTGCTGATCGCGCTGGCGGCCTGGCTGATCACCCGTCGGGCGCAGCACGCCAAGCTGTTCGGCTACATCCTGGCGGTGGCCTGCCACCGCTTCGCCACCGACGGCATGGCCCGCCTGCTGCTGTTTCCGGAGCAGCCCCAGATCGCGCTGCTGTGCAATTACGTCGGCCTGGGCGCCGCCGTCATGCTGGGCTGCGCCTATTTCGCCCATCTGCTGGAGCTGAAGCGCGACTATCCCCGCACCTACCGGCTATACCAGCTGCAGGCCGCCGCCGGCGCCGCCACCGTGCTGTGCGCCTTGTTCTGGCCCTTTGGCCTCGCTTACAGCATTCCGGTCACCCTCTACGCCATCATCGTCATCAATCTGCTGACCCTGCCGGTCTGCTGGCGGCTGTGGCGGCGCAACGACAGCGGCGACCGCCTGATCGCGCTGCATCTGCCCACCAATCTGGCGCTCAACATCCCCGCGCTGCTATTGCATCTGGGACACATCCCCTATCAATCCTGGATCCAGGAATACGGCCGCCTGGCCGATCTGCCGCCCATCACCCTGCTCTACATCGGCCTGTTCCTGCGCATGCGCACGCTGGAGCGCGAACGCATCGAGGCGCTGCATCAGGCCAGCCAGGCCCAGGCCGACAGCCTGCGTCAGCGCGAGGCGCGCGAAGAGCAGGCCGATCTGCTGGCGATGATCACCCATGAAATCCGCACCCCTGTGGCCATCATCGACGCCGCCAGCAGCAGCCTGCGCCTGCTGGAAGAGGACGCGCCGGCGCCGCCGGTGCTGGCGCAGCGGCAGGCGCGCCACGAACGCATCCAGCGCGCCTTGCAGCGGATGCAGGAATTGATGCGGCTGGCCGAGCAACACGGCCGCGCCGATGTGAGCGACGCCGGCCTGCACAGCCGCCCGCTGGATTTGCTGGAGCTGACCCGGCGCAGCCTGGAACAACTGGACGCGGACGCGCAGCGGCGCTTCTGGCTGCAAAGCGGCGGCGCGCGCATGCCGCTGTGCGGCGACGACCAATTGCTGACGATGCTGCTGCAGAACCTGATGGAAAACGCCCTGAAATACGCGCACCCGGACACGCCCATCCAGATCGGCGTCCACCGCCTCGCCGACCGCATCGTCTGGCAAATCAGCGACTACGGCCCCGGCATCGCGCCGGGCCAGGAAGAAGCGATTTTCCAGCGCTTCACCCGCTTGGCGGAAACCAGCAACCGTCCCGGCCTGGGACTGGGCCTGCACCTGGCGCGGCGCATCGCCGTCCAACACGGCGGCGAGCTGGGCCTGGACCCTCACTGGCCGCACGGCGCCAGCTTCATCTTGCATCTACCGAAAGCCGCTCATGACGCACATAGCCTTGCTTGAAGACAACCCGGACCTGCGCGAAGAGCTGCTGTTCCAGCTCAAGCGCTGCGGCTACCAGGCCACCGGCCTCGCCTGCGGCCAAGAGCTGGAACGGCATCTGGCCGAACATCCCTGCCGGCTGCTGATACTGGACCTGGGCTTGCCCGATATCGACGGCATGGCGCTGAGCCGGCGGCTGCGCGCCAGCCACCCCGGCCTGGGGCAAGTCATGCTCACCGCGCGCGGCGCGCTGGACGACAAGGTGCAGGGCCTGCAGCAAGGCGCCGACGCCTATCTGGTCAAACCGACGCCGCTGGCGGAATTGCTGGCCACGCTGGCCAGCGTGCTGCGGCGGCTGGACGGCGACGCGGCGGAGCGCGCCGACGGCTGGCGTTACCACGCCGCCAACCGAACGCTGACCGCGCCCAACGGCCAGCAGCTGCACCTGACCCATGCGGAACACCAGGTGATGAGCGCGATGCTGCGGCGCGCGCCGGAACCGGCGCACCGTCGCGAACTGGCGGAGGCGCTGGGCGCCAATTATCTACACTACGACGAACGCAGACTGGAAACCCTGATCAGCCGCCTGCGGCGCAAGCTCAGCGCCATCGCGCCGCAACACAATCCCATCCTGGCGGCCAGGGGCGTTGGCTATGGTTTCAGCGAGCCCTGCCAGCCGCTTTGAGGCGGCAAAAAAAACGCGGCCCGCAATGGGCCGCGCTTGGGCGGAGCAAGAAGGGACGCAGGCTCAGCGGCGGCCGGACTTCTTGCTGTCCCGCTCCTGTTGCCGGGCTTCGCGTTCGGCGGCGCGGATGGCGGCCAATTCCTTGGCGCGCTTTTCCCAGGCCAGCCATTCTTCCGGCCGTTCCAGCGTGATGCGGCCGATATTGCCGTCGCGGAAATCGGTCAGCACGATCTCGGCCGCCTTCTGCACATTGATCTTGCCGCCGGACTGCACCGCGCCGCGCTTGCGGCCTATCATTTCCAGCACCTGCCAATCCTGCTGACCGGCGATGTCGTCCAGCTTGTAGCGCGCGCTCAGCTCCGGCGTGTAGTGCTGCATCAGATACTTGAGCAGCTCCAACGCCACTTCCTCTTCATCCATCGCGTTGCGGCCCACCGCGCCGCTGGCCGCCAGATTGTAGCCGCCCTCTTCCACCTCGATCTTGGGCCACAGCATGCCCGGGGTGTCGAACAACTCCACGTCGTCGGCCAGGATGATGCGCTGCTCGTTCTTGGTGACGCCGGGCATATTGCCGGTCTTGGCCACCTTGCGGCTGCTCATGCTGTTGATCAGCGTGGACTTGCCCACATTGGGAATGCCGCAGATCAACACCCGCAGCGGCTTTTCCAGGCCGCCGCGCGTCGGCGCCAACTCGCGGCAGGCGGCCACCAGCTTTTGCGCCGGCGCGCGCTCACCGGCGTCCATGCCCAGCGCCTGGGTGTTTTTCTTGGCGCGATACCAGTCCAGCCACTGCTGGGTGGCGGCGGCGTCGGCCAAGTCCTGTTTGTTCAGGATCATCAGCCGCGGCTTGCCCTTGGCCATGCGCGCCAGCATGGGATTGGCGCTGGAAGCCGGCAGCCGCGCGTCCAGCATTTCAATGACCACGTCGATGTCTTTCAATCGCTCGGCCACATCCTTGCGGGCCTTGTTCATATGGCCGGGGAACCATTGGATTGCCATGCTTCTAGCGCTTTCTTATCGGATCAAGTAGATAGGTTAGGCCATTATGGTCCAGCTCCTGCATCAATTGCAGCAGGCGGCCAATTTCGCCGGGAGGAAAGCCTTCGCGGGCGAACCAGTTCAGATAGTTGCCGGGCAGATCGCAGATCAGCGTGCCCTTGTGTTTGCCAAACGGCATGGCCCGGGTCACCAGGCTTTGCAAATCATCGGCTTGCATTGCGCCTCTCGTTCAAACAGCCTGCGCATTGTGCCAAAACCGCGGCCCGCTGGCCATGCCCGCGCCCCTGGCTTGACATGGCGCAAGCGCCGGCCGGGTTTTGCTGGGGGCGGCCAGGCGCGCGGTTTAGCATGTAGGCGGCTTTCAAAAACCAGCGGCTCGCCGGCCGCCCATTTTCCGGTTCGCGCAGAACCTTGCCGGGCGCCGGGCATTGCATATGCCCGCGCCCGCTCTTTTTGTCCGGAAACCGCTCACTCCGGCATCGGTTTGCCGTCGTTGAAATTCAGGAAACCGCGCACGATGCGGTACACGTACCACACCCAGGTAACGCCCAAAATCACGAAACCCACCAGGATCCAGGCCAGCGCCACGCCCAACACGGTGCCGAGCAAGGCCCACCAGAAGGTGCGGATCTGCCAACTGAAATGGCTTTCATAGCGCGTGCCGCGCACATCGTCGCGCTTGACGTAGTTGATGATCACCGCCACCAAGCCGGTCAGGCCGACAAACAGGCTGATTGCCTGCAGGATATAGACCACCAGGGTCAGATTGTTCAGTTTGCGTTCGTCTTCTTGCGTGATCACGTCCATGGACATCATGCCTCCCCGGCTCAAAATTTATGCGAAACAATTATCAAGATACCCTAGCCAGCAGCGCTTGCAAGCGCTGTTCGCAATGCCGCGTCAACGCCGCTTCCCCCCTGCCGCCGGCCAGGGCCAGCGCCACCTCGGCGCTGCGGCTCCAGGCCTGCAAACACGATTCGCCGCCGGCGTCCGCCACCAGAATGGGCAAGGCCGGCGCGAACGGCAGGCCGATCTGTTCCGACCAGGCGCGGCAGCGGCGGTTCGCCAGATCCAGCCGGGCAAAGCTCTCCGCCGTCACCAGCACGTGGCTGAGGCCCAGCAGCAGAATGCGCGCGGCCAGCCAATCCGCCGCGTCGGCCAGCCGCGCCGGCGTCTCCCCGCTCCGTTCGCGCCAACGTTGCGCGGCCAGCAGCATGGCCATCGCGCGCAGCTGCGGCAGCCGGCTTTCCAGCACGCCGCCGTCGCGCCGCGCGGCGGCCATCCACGCGGCATCCGGCGCCGGGCGGTTGGCGTAGCGTTCGCCGTCGGTCAACACTTTCACCGGAACGGCGTCGCTGGGACACAGCAGGGACCAAGACTGGCGCGCGATTTGCGCGGCATCGCTGACTTCATTCATGGAACGGACCTCCTGGGGTCTGGCCTGGCTTCCGGAGGTCATGTATTTCGGGGAGGAAAAACAAATGCCGCCGGTAGCGCGGCGGCATTTATCGGGAATCTTTACTAGTGCTGGGTCAATCTTTCAGTCCACAGCCATCCCTTGGCGCCGCCGGTGTGCGGTACCAATAAAAATAGCTGTTGAAGAAGGCGAAAGATTGGGTCATGTCGTGCATGCTGCCAACAATAGGCCCGGCTTGTCAAGAAAAACCCCGGAGCATGCTCCGGGGTTTCGCCAGACCATCCCGCTTACATATTGGGATAGTTGGGGCCGCCGCCGCCCTCAGGCACGGTCCAGACGATGTTCTGGGTCGGGTCCTTGATGTCGCAGGTCTTGCAGTGCACGCAGTTCTGCGCGTTGATCTGCAAGCGCGGCTCGCCCTCTTCGCGGCCGACGATCTCATACACCCCGGCCGGGCAGTAGCGTTGTTCCGGCGCGTCGTACTTGGCCAGATTGAACTGCACCGGCACGCTGGCGTCCTTCAGCTTCAGGTGCGGCGGCTGGTCTTCGCCGTGATTGGTGTTGGAAATGAACACCGAGGACAGACGGTCGAAGGTCAACACCCCGTCCGGCTTGGGATAGGCGATGGGCGCGCACTCGTCGGCCGGCTTCAGGCTCTGATGGTCGGCCTGGTGGTGGCGCAGCGTCCACGGCGCCTTGCCGCGGAACAAAAAGGTGTCCAGCGCCGAATAAATCATCGCCGGCCACAGACCCCAGCGGAACGAGGGCCGGATATTGCGCACCCGGTGCAGTTCCTCGTGCAGCCAGCTTTGCTTGAATTTCTGGCTGTAGGCGGTGGCTTCGCGCGCCGGCTGCTCCTGGCCCAGCAGTTCGAACACCGCTTCCGCCGCCAGCATCGCCGACTGCATCGCGGTATGGGTGCCCTTGATCTTGGGCACGTTGAGGAAGCCGGCGGTGTCGCCCACCAGCAGGCCGCCGGGGAAGGTAAGCCGCGGCAGGCTTTGCAGGCCGCCCTCGGTCAGCGCGCGCGCGCCGTAAGACAGCCGGCGGCCGCCTTCGAACACCTTGCGGATCGCCGGATGGGTCTTGAAGCGCTGGAACTCCTCGAACGGCGACAGGTAGGGATTCTGGTAATCCAGGCCGATGACGAAGCCCACCACCACCTGATTGTTCTCCAAGTGGTACATGAAGGAGCCGCCGTAGGTGGCGGTGTCCACCGGCCAGCCCACGGTATGGGTGATGCTGCCCGGCTGATGCAGTTCCGGCCGCACCTCCCACAATTCCTTGATGCCGATGCCGTAGGTTTGCGGATCGGCGCCGTCGTGCAGGCGGAAGCGCTCGAACAGCGTCTTGGTCAAGGAGCCCCTACAGCCTTCGGCGAAGATGGTCTGCTTGGCCCACAGCTCCATGCCAGGTTGCCAGGCGTCGGTTTTCTCGCCGTCCTTGCCGATGCCCATATCGCCAGTGGCCACGCCCTTGACCGAGCCGTCCTCGTGATAGAGCACTTCGGCCGCGGCAAAGCCGGGGTAGATTTCCACGCCCAGTTCCTCGGCCTGCTGGCCGAGCCAGCGACAGAAATTGCCGAGGCTGACGATGTAGTTGCCGTGATTGTGCATCTGCGGCGGCGTCGGCAGCTGAATGGATTCGGTTTCGGTCAACAACAGGAAACGGTCGGACTTGGCCTCGGTGTTCAGCGGCGCGCTTTTTTCCTTCCAGTCCGGGATCAGCTCATTGAGTACCCGCGGTTCGATCACCGCGCCGGACAGGATGTGGGCGCCGATTTCCGAGCCCTTCTCCAATAGACAGACGCTGATCTCCCGGCCCTGCTCCGCCGCCAGCTGCTTCAGGCGAATCGCCGCGGTCAGCCCGGAGGGGCCGCCGCCGACGATCACCACATCGTATTCCATGTAATCGCGTTCCACTGCATCTCCTTAATCGCGCGCCGGGTTCAAAAGCCCCGCTACCGCATGCATGTTGCATGGCGCGCGATCAAAAATCAAACAACCGTTTAAAAACTGTCAGACGCCCGACCGCCGGCCGCCCGTCTGACTTCAATCTGTAAAGGCTCACCCTGTTGCAAATGCACATCGCGCTGCGGGAAGGGCAGCTCGATGCCGGCCTTGGCCAGCGCGCCGTCTATCATGTGACGCAGATCGCTGGCCACCAGCACGGAATCGGCGTCGCCGATGTCCAGCCAGTACTCCAGCTCGAACTCCAGCGCGTCGGCGCCGAAGTTGCTGAACAACACCCGCGGCGGCGGCTCCTTGAGCACCAGGCCGTGACGCTCCGCCTCCGCCAGCAATAGATTGCACACCTCGCGCGGCGGGCTGCCGTAAGCCACGCCGATGGCGATTTTCCGGCGAATCCGCCGGTTGCTGTAAGTCCAGTTGGTCACCGCGCTCTCCACAAAGGTGGAGTTGGGGATCAGCGTCTCGATGCCGTCGCCTGCGCGCACCACCGAAGAACGCAGCCCTATGCTGCTGACGGTGCCGCTGATGCCGCCGACCTGGACGAAGTCGCCCACTTTCAGCGGCCGCTCCACCAAGAGCATCACGCCGCTGATCAGGTTCTTCAGCAGGTTCTGGGTGCCGAAGCCGATGCCGATCGCCAGCGCGCCGCCCAGGAAGGCGAACACCGTCAGCGGAATCTTGACCAGATTGAGCGCGAACACCACCAGCAGGGCGATCACGCAGACATAACTCCAGCGCCACCAGATATTGGCGGCGGCCTCGCTGAAGCCCAGCCTATGCGTGGCCAAGCGCCGCAAAGCGCGCAGCAGCGCGGTGCTGGCGGCGTAGCCTATCAGCAGCACCAGGATGGCGCCCAGACTCTTGCCTATGGTCACGCTGCGGGTGGCCTGCACTTTCTGGCCGTTGATCTCCACGCTGTCGTCGGCGCTGAACAGTTCATAATTCCACAGCGCCCGCGCCGCCTGCAACACGCGCTCGCTCAGCCGGCGGGACACCTCCTGCGGCGTGCCCTCCGCCGGCGCGCCGACGTCGAACTCCTGCTGCAACAGCAGAATGCCGGTCAAGGCCGCCTGCACCGGCTGTTGGGCGGCGTTGACGATGTCCAGCCGTTGGCGCAGCAGTTGCAGCATCGCCAGCGCGTGGCCGCCGCCGCGGTCCAGGCCGACTTCATGCTGCACGTCCGCCATCTTGGCCATGGTCAGCTCCGCCTCTTTTTGCAGGTAATCGCGCACCGCGCCCAATTCCTCGCCGGCCTGACGGCTGGCGCTGGCCACCTCGGCCAGATTGGCCGCCTTGCCGGCGTACAACTGGTAGCGGTACTCCCAGATGCCGCCCTCCTGCGAGTTCGCCTCCTGACGGATGCGCATCAGCTGCACCGCGAGGTCGCTATTGTCCAGAGCCTGGCGCTGCTCGACTGTGCGCTGGGTCAAATCCTGTAACAGCGCGGCCTGCGCCGGCGCGTCCTTTTTCTGCTTCAAGGCCGCCAACTGCCGCTCCAGTTCCTCCAGCTCGGCCTTGACCCGGCGGCGGCGCTGCTCGTGCGCGCTCATCTCCCGCTCCAGGCGCAGGCGTTCCTCTCCCAAGCGCCGTTGCACCCCGTCCAGCTCCGCCGGCTGGAAACGGACCTGTTTGCCGACGCCGTCCAGTTGTTTCCGCCACAAGTCCAACTGCGCCTGCAAGGTCTGCTGACGGATGCGCAGCACCTGCCCCAAGGCGTCGAACTGCAGCAATTCCGACGCGCTGATGTCGCGGCGCCAGCGCGCGCCGTCCATCCGCCAGCGCAGCGCCTCGGCCTCGCCGGCCGCGGCCCCTTCCAACTGCTCCCGCGCCTGGCGCAGACTCACCTCGTTGAGCTTGAGGCTGTTGCGCATCGCCTCCTGCATCTGCGACAACATCAGTTGCTGCGCCTGCTGGGTATCCTTTTCCCAGCCGCCGGTCTGCAGGCGGCTGCGCAAGCCCTCCACCAAGGACACCGGATAGGGGCCGGCTTGCGCAAAGCCGCTCCAGCTCCGCAAGGCCTCTTCGGCCTCGGCTTGCTGCCTCAGCCTCTGATCGCGTTCCCCCGCAAGATCCAGCTGCCAGGCGTAAGACGCCACCAAGCGTTCCAGCAAGGCGCGGCGAAACAACAGCTCGCCCGGGGTGACGCCGGCCGGCAACTTGTCCAGCTTGATGGTTTCCAATTGATCCAGCGCCTGCTGCGCCTCGGACAGCTTGTCCGCCACGCTGACCGCGGGCGCCGAAGCCGCCGGCTTGGCCGCGGGTTTGGACGCGGCCGGCAAGGCGGCGTAAGCCCCGGCGCAGGACAAGAGCCCGGCAAACAGGCAACAGACAGCAAAGAAGCGGCTCTTCACGCTAGGCATTTCATTGAACAAGCGGTGGACCTTGCCCCGGCGCAGACCGCCGGCGGCAACTCGACGGCGCATTTTCGCACGAATCCGCGCGCGGCACCCAGGCCCAAACCATGCCAAAGGCATTGCCTCGCCTCAGATCACGCCCGCCCCGCGCAGGCGGGCAATGTCCTCGGCACCGTAGCCGGCCTTCTCCAGCAAGGCGTCGGTGTGCTGGCCCAGCCGGGGCGGCGCCTCGCGATATTGCGGCGGCGTGTCCGACAGTTTGATCGGGCAGGCCACCAGGGGCACGGCCTGGCCGTCCAGACCCGGCAGTTCGATCTGCATCTGACGATGCCGGATTTGCGGATCGGCGAAGGCCTCGTCCACGGTATTGATCGGTCCGCAGGGCACGCCGGCCTGATCCAGCCGCGCCAGCCAGGCGTCGCGCGGCTGAGCCAGGAAGCCGGCGGCCAGCAAGGGCACCAGCTCGTCCCGGTGCGCGACGCGCTGCGGATTGCTGGCGAAACGGGCGTCGTCGGCCAGTTCCGGCCGGCCTATCAGCTCGCACACCGAGCGGAACTGGCGGTCGTTGCCGCAGGCCAGGATGAAGTGGCCGTCGCCGGCGCATTTGAATACTTGGTAGGGCACGATATTGGGATGGGCGTTGCCCAGGCGCGGCGGCACCGCGCCGCCCACCAGCCAGTTCATATTGACGTTGGCCAGCATCGCCAGCGCGCAGTCGAACAAGGCCATATCGATATGCTGGCCGCGCCCGCTGCCTTGCCGCGCCCACAGCGCGGCCTGGATCGCGTTGGCGGCGTAGAGTCCGGTGAACAGATCTGTGACCGCCACGCCCACCTTGTGCGGCTCTCCGTCGGCCGGGCCGGTGATGCTCATCAGGCCGGACATACCCTGCACGATGTAGTCGTAGCCGGCCATCTGCGCGTACGGCCCGTCCTGGCCGAAGCCGGTGACCGAGCAATACACCAGCCGCGGGTTGAGCTCGGCCAGGCTGGCGTAGTCCAGCCCGTACTTGGCCAGCCCGCCCACCTTGTAGTTTTCAATCAGCACGTCGGCGTCGGCGGCCAGCCGGCGGACGATCTCCTGCCCCTCCGGCTTGGCGATGTCCACGGTCAGCGATTTCTTGCCGCGGTTGGCGCACAGAAAATAAGCGGCGGTGCCGTCCGGCAGGCTGGGCGGCGCCCATTGCCGGGTATCGTCGCCGCAGCCCGGGCGCTCCACCTTGATCACTTCCGCGCCCAGGTCGGCCAGCAACTGGCCGGTCCACGGCCCGGCCAATACCCTGGACAAATCCAATACCTTGATGCCTTCCAGCGCGCCCCTCATCTGCGTCTCCCGATACATGCAGCCCATCGAAAAAAAAGCGGCCCGGCAAGCCGGGCCTCCAAGGACAGACAGGAATAACGGCGCGGCCGGCCTCCCGGCCGCGCCGGCTTATCAGGCAAACGCCTGAATACCGGTCTGGGCTCGGCCCAGAATCAAGGCATGCACATCGTGCGTGCCTTCGTAAGTGTTGACCGCCTCCAGGTTCATCACATGGCGGATCACGTGGAATTCGTCGGCGATGCCGTTGCCGCCGTGCATATCGCGCGACAGCCGGGCGATGTCCAGCGCCTTGCCGCAGTTGTTGCGCTTGATCAGCGAGATCATTTCCGGCGCGGCCTTGCCTTCGTCCATCAGGCGTCCCACGCGCAGCGCCGCGTGCAGGCCTAGGGCGATCTCGGTCTGCATATTGGCCAGTTTCAGCTGGATCAATTGATTGGCGGCCAGCGGACGGCCGAACTGCTTGCGGTCCAGCGTGTACTGGCGCGCCGCGTGCCAGCAGAATTCGGCGGCGCCCAGCGCGCCCCAGGCGATGCCGTAGCGCGCCTTGTTCAGGCAGCCGAACGGCCCCTTCAAACCCTTGACGCCCGGCAGGATGGCGTCTTCCGGCACCAGCACGTCGTCCATCACGATCTCGCCGGTGATGGAGGCGCGCAGCGAGAACTTGCCGTGGATCTTGGGCGCGGACAGCCCAGCCATGCCCTTCTCCAGCACAAAGCCGCGGATTTCGTCTTCGTCGTCCTTGGCCCAGACCACGAACACATCGGCCTGCGGGCTGTTGGTGATCCACATCTTGCTGCCGTTGAGCAGATAGCCGCCGTCCACTTTGCGCGCCCGCGTCTTCATGCTGGCCGGGTCCGAGCCGGAATCCGGTTCGGTCAGACCGAAACAGCCCAGCCATTCGCCGCTGGCCAGCCGCGGCAGGTATTTATCCTTCTGCGCGTCCGAGCCGTAAGCCCAGATCGGATGCATCACCAGGCTGGACTGCACGCTCATCGCCGAGCGGTAGCCGGAATCCACCCGCTCCACTTCGCGCGCCACCAGGCCATAGGCCACGTGGTTGAGGCCGGCGCAGCCATAGCCTTCTATGGTGCAGCCGAGCAGGCCGAGCTCGCCCATCTCGTTGATGATTTCGCGGTCGAAGCGTTCTTCGCGGTTGGCGCTCAACACCCGCGGAAACAACTTGTCCTGACAGTAGTCATGGGCGCTCTGCTGCACCATGCGTTCTTCTTCGCTCAGGCATTCGGCCAAAAGCAAAGGATCGTCCCAGCTGAACGGCGCGCGACTGGAGGGGGCTGCCATAGGTTCTGTCTCCGCGTTACTTGTTCCGCATTGCGGAACTTGGTTTCACATTGCAGAATAGGCTAATCGTCGCCTGGACGGATGTAAAGCGTTTTTGCGAAACTCGACGCCCGCCCCCGGCGCGCAACCCAAGCGGAGGCTCACGAGACAAGATGGATTCAATGGATTTGGAAACGGACAAGGACAGGCTGTTCGTCACCGCGCTGGCGCGCGGACTGGAAGTACTGGCGGCGTTTCGCCCCGGCGAACTGGCGCTGTCCAATCAGGAGCTGGCCAAACGCACCGGCCTGCCCAAATCAACAGTGTCGCGTTTGAGCTACACTCTGACCCGCCTGGGCTATCTGGCGCAGGACGAAGCCAGCGGCCACTACCGGCTGGGACTGGCGGTGCTGGCCTTGGGCTCCACGGTGCTCGCCAGCTACGACATCCGCCAGATCGCCGGGCCGCTGATGCGCGAGTTCGCGCTGGAGCAAGGCCTGTCCATCAGCCTGGCGCTGCGCGACGGCAGCGATATGGTGTATCTGGAAACCTGCCGCAGCCCGGCCCGCATCTCGGTGCAATTGACCGTGGGCTCGCGGGTGCCCTTGGCCACCACCGCCATCGGCCGCGCTTATTACGCCGGCTTGCCGGCGGCGGAGCAGCCCAAGCTGCAAACGCTGCTGGCCGCGCGCTACGGCGCGGAGTGGCCGGAAATAGGCGCGCGCCTGGAGGAGGCCCGCCAGGCCTATCTGCGCCAGGGTTATTCAGCGTCTTTCGGAGAATACGAACCGGATGTGATGGCCGTGGGCGTGCACTTGGCCGTGCCCGGCCAGGCGCCGATGGCCTTGAACGCCAGCGGCCCGGCCTTCGCCTTGAGCGAAGGCGCGATGCGCGAACGCATCGCGCCGGCCTTGAAGGCCTTGCGTCAGCGGCTGGCGCCGCTGGGCTGAGCGCGCGGCTCCGTTCGCCGGGCTCAGGCGGACTGGATGTAATGGACCAGGTGGTTGATCACCTGCTCCTGCTCTTCGATGGTGGCACGCACCAGATCGCCGATCGACAACATGCCCATCACGTCGCTGCCTTCCAACACCGGCAGGTGGCGAATGCGCTTTTCCGTCATCAGGCCCATGCAGTCGTCCAGCGTCTGGCTGGGCGTCACGTAGACCACGCGGCTGGTCATGATGTCGCGCACCTTGGTGCCGGCCGAGGTGCGGCCCTGCAATACGATGCGCCGCGCGTAGTCTCGCTCGGAGAAGATGCCGACGATGCCGCCCTCCTCCATCACCAGCACCGCGCCGATGTCGTTTTCCGCCATCACCTGCAAGGCCTGGAACACCGTGCTGTCCGGGTTCACGTAGACCAAGGCTCGGTTTGGCTTGCTGTCCAACAACTGTCTTACCGTTTGCATGCATGTCCCCTTTCAAACCGGCAATCCGGCCGTTCCCGTGGCCCCGCCCGCCGCTTGGCGACGCGGACGAGCGCCTACCAATCCACTATAGCGCAGGCTGCGGCGCCTCGGTAAGCGCGCGGCGCCCTGCCGGGGCGGAGCCTCGCCTCAAGCCCGGATCATGGTGCCGACGCCGGCGTCGGTCAGGATCTCCAGCAATAGCGCGTGCGGCACGCGGCCATCGATGATGTGCACCGCGTTGACGCCGTTGCGCGCCGCGTCCAAGGCCGAGCTAATCTTGGGCAGCATGCCGCCGTGTATGGTGCCGTCGGCGAACAAGCCGTCCACCTGCTGCGCCGACAGCCCGGTCAGCAGCTTGCCGTTCTTGTCGAGCACGCCCGGAGTATTGGTCATCAGCACCAGTTTTTCCGCGCCCAGGGTCTCCGCCAGCTTGCCGGCCACCAGATCCGCGTTGATGTTGTAGGCCTCGCCGTCTTCGCCAACGCCTATCGGCGCCACCACCGGGATGAAGTCCTGACTGTCCAGCAAGGACACCAGCGCCGGATCGATGCTGGAGATTTCGCCCACCTGGCCGATGTCGATCTCATCGTCGGTCTCGGACTTCAAATACATCTTGCTGGCGCGAATGAAATGTCCGTCCTTGCCGGTCAGGCCCACGGCCTTGCCCCCGTGCTTGTTGATCAGCGACACGATTTCCTTGTTCACCAGGCCGCCCAGCACCATTTCCACCAGGTCCATGGTGTCCGAGTCGGTCACGCGCATGCCCTGGATGAACTCGCCCTGCTTGCCAACGCGGTTCAGCAGCTCGTTGATCTGCGGTCCGCCGCCGTGCACCACCACCGGGTTGATGCCCACCAGCTTGAGCAACACCACGTCCTTGGCGAAGCCCTCTTTCAAAGCCGCGTCGGTCATCGCGTTGCCGCCGTACTTGATGACCAGGGTCTTGCCGGCGAAACGGCGGATATAGGGCAGGGCTTCGGCAAGAATCAGGGCTTTTTCTGCTGCGTCGGTCGGCACGGCGTTCTCCATGGTTGCGCCGGGCCGTTGCCGGCCGGCGAGATGACGGTTCTGACCCAATGGTCTGATCTGTTGCATTTTAATCAAGCTTGTTAATGAACTGTGATTTATTAATTGCAGAACAACGGCATTATGCAATACAGTCCACATCATTAATGAACCAGAATTCAGCTATATCGCCATGGCCCAAGCCCCCGCCTCGCGCTGGCAGCGCAAAAAAGACGCCCGCCCCAGCGAAATCCTGGACGCCGCGCTGGCCCTGTTCGTAGAGAAAGGCTTCAGCGCCACCAAGATGGAAGACATCGCCCGCGCCGCCGGCGTGACCAAGGGCACGCCCTATCTGTACTTCCAGAACAAGGAAGAAATCTTCAAGGCCATGGTCCGCCACCATCTGTCCAGCCGTCTCGGCGCCTTTGTCGAACTGGAGCAGCAACACACCGGCCCGGTGGGCGAGCTGCTGCAGATTCTGCTGCTCAAATGGTGGGACGAAGTGGGCGCCACGCCGGCCGCCGGCCTGTGCAAGCTGGCCATCGCCGAAGCCACCAATTTTCCGGAGCTGGCGCGTTTCTACACCACGGAAGTGATCTCGCCCTGTCTGCGCATGGTCGAGCACATTCTGCGCCGCGGCATGGACAGCGGGGAATTCCGCGTCCTGCCCATCGCCAGCAGCAGCGACGCCCTGCTGGCGCCGCTGGTGATGGCGATGACCTGGGCCCACTCCTTCGCCAAGGTGGTGCCCGATGTCTGCGGCTACTCGCATCAATACTCCCGCGCGCACCTGAGCGAAGCCCTGCAGTTGGTGCTGCAGGGCCTGAAGAATCCCACCTACGAGAATTGACATGAAAACTGCCGCTCATTGCCTCTGGCTGGGCATCGCCAGCCTGACCCTCGCCGCCTGCAGCAAGCCGGAGGCGCCGCCGGAAGCGCCGCGCCCGGTCCGCTACGTGGTGGCCGGCGCCGCCGCCCAACAGCAGGGCGACAGCTACGCCGGCGAAATCCGCGCCCGCCACGAGACCAATCTGGCCTTCCGCGTGGCCGGCAAGGTGGTGGCCAAGCTGGCCAATAGCGGCGACCGGGTGAAGAAAGGCCAGACGCTGGCGCGGCTGGACCCCAGCGACTACGCGCTGGACCTGTCGGCCAAACAAGCTCAACTGGCCGCCGCGCAGTCCGATCTCGGCCAGCAGGAACTGAATCTGAAACGCTACCGCGAGCTGCTGGCCAAGCAGTTCGTCAGCCAGTCCCAGGTGGACGGCCAGCAAAACGCGGTCAACGCCGCCCGCGCCAAGGTGGACCAGGCCAGGGCCCAGCTGGCGGCCAGCCGCAATCAGACCGGCTACACCAGCCTGGTGGCAGACGCCGACGGCGTGCTGAGCCAGATGGCCGCCGAACCCGGCCTGGTGGTGGCCGCCGGCCAGCCGATGGCGCGTCTGTCCCAGGACGGCCCGCGCGAGGCCGCGATCCAGGTGCCGGAAAACGCGCTGGACAAGGTGCGCCGCGCCGGGCGGTTCCAGGTGCTCTTGTGGAACGGCGGCGCGCCGATGACGGGCACGCTGCGCGAACTGGCGGCCGACGCCGACCCGGCCACCCGCACCTATCCGGCGCGCGTCGCCATCGGCGGCGATTCCAGCCGCCTGCAACTGGGGATGACCGCCAGCGTCGCGCTGCCGGACGCCGCCGACGCGCAGATGCGGCTGCCGCTGACCGCGCTGCTGGACGAGCAGGGCAAGCACTATGTCTGGCTGATCGCCGCCAACGGCAAGGTCGCCCGCCGCGCGGTGACGGTCAGCCGCGTCGACGCCGACTCCGCCACCTTGTCCCAGGGCGTGCAAGCGGGCGACAAGATCGTCACCGCCGGCATCCACCTGCTGCGCGACGGCCAGGCAGTGAAACTGTTGGAGCACTGAGACGGCCATGAAAAAACTGAACCTGTCGGAATGGGCGCTGCGCCACCAGTCGCTGGTGCGCTATTTGATGGTGATGCTGATGTTGGCCGGCGTCTGGGCTTACACCCAGCTGGGCCAGAAGGAAGACCCGGAATTCACCTTCAAGGCCATGCTGGTGCAAGCCTACTGGCCCGGCGCCGGCACGCTGGAAATGGAACAGCAGGTCACCAACAAGCTGGAGGAGAAGCTGCAGGAAATGGGCGAAATCGACTTCGTCCAAAGCTATACCAAGCCCGGCGAGAGCCTGTTGCTGATTTCGGTGCGCGAGGACGTGCCGCCCAAGAACGTGCAGCAGCTCTGGTATCAGGTGCGCAAGAAGATAGGCGATATCCGCGCCACCCTGCCGGCCGACATCCAGGGGCCCTTCTTCAACGACGAGTTCGGCGACACCTTCGGCAATATCTACGCCTTCGCCGGCGACGGCTTCAGCTACGAGGAAGTGCGCCAATACCTGGAGGACGCCAAGCGCGAGATCCTGCGCGTGCCGGACGTGGCCAAGGTCAGCCTGCTGGGCGTGCAGGAGCAGCGCGTCTACGTGGACCTGTCCACCGCCAAGCTGGCTTCGCTGGGCCTGGACACCGGCGCGATCTGGAAAGCCTTGCAACAGCAAAACGCGATGACGCCGTCCGGCGTGTTCGAAACCGCCAGCGACCGCATTTGGGTCCGTCCCACCGGCAACTACGCCAGCGTGGAGGCCATCGCCGCCACCCCGGTCACCGTCAACGGCAAAACCTTCCGCCTCGGCGACATCGCCACGGTCAAACGCGGCTACATCGACCCGCCGCAAAATACCATGCGCTTCAACGGCAAGCCGGTGCTGGGCATGGCCATCACCATGAAGGCCGGCGGCGACGTGCTGCGCCTGGGCAAAAACCTGGACGAGGCCATGCGGCAGATCCAGTCCAAGATGCCGGTGGGTCTGGAGATCCACTCGGTATCGGACCAACCCAAGGTGGTCAAGAACGCGGTGAGCGAATTCATGCGTTCTCTGGTGGAGGCGGTGGTCATCGTGCTGGCGGTCAGCTTCTTCAGCCTGGGCCTGCGCACCGGCATCGTGGTGGCGCTGTCCATCCCGCTGGTGCTGGCGATGACCTTTCTGGCGATGTATTTCTTCAACATCGACCTGCAACGCATCTCGCTGGGATCGCTGATCATCGCGCTGGGCCTGCTGGTGGACGACGCCATCATCGCGGTGGAAATGATGGCGCTGAAACTGGAGCAGGGCTGGAGCAAATTCCAGGCCGCCACCTTCGCCTACACCAGCACCGCCTTCCCAATGCTGACCGGCACCCTGATCACCGCCGCCACCTTCCTGCCGGTGGGCATCGCCAAGTCCAACGCCGGCGAATACGTATTCAGCCTGTTCGCCGTGGTGGGCATCGCGCTGGTGCTGTCCTGGATCGTCGCGGTGGTGTTCACCCCCTATCTGGGCTACAAGCTGCTGCCGGAAAACCTGCAACACCACGAGGCGCACGATGTCTACGACAAGCCGTTCTACCGGCGCTTCCGCCGGGTGGTGGAGTGGTGCCTGGAGCGGCGCAAGACCGTGATCGCGCTGACGCTGGCCGCCTTCGTGCTGTCCTTGCTCGCCTTCAAATTGCTGGTGGCCCAGCAATTCTTCCCCTCCTCCAACCGGCCCGAGCTGATGGTGGACATGTGGCTGCCGCGCGGCGCCAGCCATCAGGCCACAGAGCGCGAGGTGGAAAAACTGGAAGCGCTGCTCAAGCGCGACCCGGACATCGTCAGCGTCACCAGCTACGTGGGCAGCGGCAGTCCGCGCTTCTATCTGCCGCTGGATCAGCAGCTGCAGCATCTGAACTACGCGCAGCTGATGTTGATGACCCGCGACGAACATGTGCGCGAAGACGTGAAGAAACGGCTGGAAAAGCTGTTCGACAACGACTTCCCCAATGTCCGCGGCCGGGTGACCCGGCTGGAAAACGGCCCGCCGGTGGGCTACGCGGTGCAATTCCGGGTAATGGGCGAGGACCACGCCAAGGTGCGCGCCATCGCAGCCCAGGTGGAGGCGCTGATGCGCGCGCATCCGTCCACCCGCCAGGTCAACATCAATTGGGGCGAGCAGGTGAAGGCGCTGCGCATCCGCATCGATCAGGACAAGGCGCGCGCGCTCGGCCTGTCCTCGCAGCAATTGTCCCAACAATTGCAGATGCTGATTTCCGGCGCCGCCGTCACCAGCTTCCGCGAAGGCGACCAGGCCATCGCCATCGTCGCCCGGCTCAATCCGGACGAGCGCAAGAACGTCGCCGGCCTCGGCAATTTGATGATACAAACCGGCAGCGGCCGCTTCGTGCCGGTGTCGCAAATCGGACACATCGAATACCAGCCTGAGGAAAGCATCATCTGGCGGCGCAACCGCCTGCCCGCCATCACCGTGAGCGCGGACCCGGCGGAAGGCGCCCAGGGCGCGGACATCTCCCGGCAGTTGCAGCCCAAGATGCAAGAATTGGAGCGGACGCTGCCGCTGGGTTATCACATCGAAACCGGCGGCAGCATGGAATCCAGCGCCAAATCGCAAAAAGCCATCGCCGCGGTGGCGCCGCTGATGCTGGTGGTGGTGGTGACCCTGCTGATGTTGCAGTTGCACAGCGTGCAGCGCACCATCATGGTGCTGCTGACCGCGCCGCTGGGCATGATAGGCGTGACGCTGACCCTGATCGCCTTCAGCGCGCCCTTCGGCTTTGTCGCCATGCTGGGGGTGATCGCGCTGTCCGGCATGATCATGCGCAACTCGGTTATCCTAGTCGATCAGATCGAGCACGATATTCGCGACGGCATCGATCCCTGGCATGCGATTGTCGGCTCCACAATTAGACGTTTTAGGCCTATCATGCTGACGGCATTGGCGGCGATCCTGGCGATGATCCCGCTGAGCCGCAGCACGTTCTGGGGACCGATGGCCGTGGCCATCATGGGCGGGCTGCTGGTGGCCACGGTGCTGACCCTGCTGTTCCTGCCGGCGCTGTACGCGCAATGGTTCAAGATACGGCGGCCTCCGGCCTGACGGCGCCTTGCCGCCACACACAAGCACACAAAACAAACCGAGCAAATAAACACCAATGAACAAGACCCGATTCCGCTCGCCCCTGCTGGGCAGCCTGTTGCTGCTGGGCTTCGCCCTGCCGGTCCACGCTTTCGACCTGGTGGAAGCCTGGCGCGCCGCCCGCGACTACAACGCCGACTTCGCCGCCGCGCGCTCCGACCTGGACGCCGGCCGCGAAAAAGCGCCGCAGGGCCGCGCGCTGCTGATGCCCCAGGTCGGCGCCACCGCCAATTACAATTACACCAATCCGATCGCGCCGGCCGGCCAGGGCCGTTACGACTCCACCACCTACGGCGTCAATCTGCAGCAGCCGCTGTTCGACGTGGGCAAATACACCGGCTATCAAAAAGGCAAACTGGCGACGCAGCAGGCGGAAACCAGCTTCAGCGCCGCCGAACAGCAGTTGATCCTGGACACCTCGCAGGCCTATTTCAACGTGCTGCTGGCCAAGGACACCCTCTCCGCCACCAGCGCCAGCAAGAAAACCTTCCAGCAACAACTGGAGCAGGCCAAGACCGCCTTCGAAGTGGGCACCGCCACCATCACCGACACGCACGAGGCTCAGGCCGGCTACGACGGCGCGGTGGCCCAGGAAATCAAGGCGATCAACAGCCTGGAGCTGGCGGAAAACAATCTGCGCCGCGTCACCGGGCTGGACCCCAAGACCATCCAGCCGGTGCTGGACAAACTGCCGCTGGAACTGCCGACCCCGGCCACGCTGGAAGCCTGGATCGGGCTGGCCCTGCGCAACAGCCTGAGCATCAAGACCGCCGAGCAGGCGCTGGAGATCGCCGACAAGAACGTCACCGAGAAAAAGGGCGGCCACCTGCCGGTGATCAGCCTGACCGCCGGCTACAGCGACACCCAGACCCGCGCCCCGATGCAGCAGCCGCACACCCGCGGCAGCAGCATAGGCGTCGGCGTCACCCTGCCCCTGTTCGCCGGCGGCGGCATCAATTCGCAAGTGCGCGAGGCGGCGGCGCAGCAGGAGTCCGCCAAGGACAAGCTGGAAGCCACCCGCCGCCAGGTGCGCGAAGACGTGCGCCGCACCTTCCTCGGCGTCACCAACGGCGCGGCGCTGGTGCGGGCCCAGGAACAGCTGCTGATCTCGGCCAAGAGCAAGGTGGAATCCACCCGCCTGGGCAAGGAGGTCGGCATCCGCACCAATATCGATCTGCTGCAGGCCGAGCAGGCTTACTACTCGACGCTGACCAGCTTGGCCACCGCCAAGTACGAGTATCTGATCGCGCGGCTGTCCTTATCCCAGGCCGCCGGCCAGCTGGATAGCGAGGTGCTGAGCAAGGTCAACGCCGTCATCCGCCGTTAAGAACCTGTTTACGATCTGCTGCGCGTCGGCGATACGGCGTTGAAAACAGCATTCGAAATGCTCATGTACCACGTGTACATTCCGCTTTCTCAGCCGTTTTCGCCTTGTCTCGCCTTAGCTCGCGAGATCGTAAACACGTTCTAAGACCCCTTCTCCGCGGCCATGCCAACCGGCATGGCCGCCGCCTTCTTCCGCTGCTTTCCGTCCCTCTCCCTCCCCCGCTGACGTCCACGCAACAGGTGTTTAATTTTTTAGGGCATGTGTAGCTTTTTGCTAAACACGAACATAGAATGCCTGAGATGGTCAGACAGCAATAATGAAAGCAAAAAACCACGGAGCGGCAACCGGCGCCATGACAGACCGGCCCCGTTCCGACACCGATTCGCGGCGGCCCGTCCGATGCGGCGCCGACCGCACAACGTCGAGGAGAGAGCAGATGAGCAATAAGGATTTGATGCAACGCAAGGCCGACGCCACCCCGCGCGGCGTGGGCGTCATGTGCGGCTTCTTTGCCGAGCGCGCCAAGAATGCCGAAGTCTGGGATACCGACGGCAAACGCTACATCGACTTCGCCGGCGGCATCGGCGTCTTGAACACCGGCCATCTGCACGACAAGGTGCAGGCCGCGGTGGCGGAACAACTGTCCCGCTTCAGCCACACCTGCTATCAAGTCGTCCCCTACGAATCCTATATCCGCCTGACCGAACGGCTGAACCAGCTGACCCCGGGCCAGCACGCCAAGAAAACCGCGCTGTTCACCACCGGCGCCGAAGCAGTGGAAAACGCGGTGAAAGTGGCGCGCGCCGCCACCGGCCGCGCCGGCGTCATCGCCTTCGGCGGCGCCTTCCACGGCCGCACCCTGCTGGGCATGGCGCTGACCGGCAAGGTGGCGCCGTACAAAGTGGGCTTCGGCCCCTTCCCCAGCGACGTCTATCACGCTCCCTATCCCAACGCGCTGCACGGCGTATCCGTGGAAGACTCCCTGCACGGTCTGGAAAAACTGTTCAAATACGATGTCGATCCCAAGCGCGTCGCCGCCATCATCTTCGAACCGGTTCAGGGCGAAGGCGGTTTCTACGCCGCGCCCAGCGAATGGGTGGTGCAGCTGCGCAAGATCTGCGACGAGCACGGCATCCTGCTGATCGCCGACGAGGTGCAGTCCGGCTTCGCCCGCACCGGCAAGCTGTTCGCGATGGAACACTACCCGGTGCAGGCCGACCTGATCACCATGGCCAAATCGCTGGCCGGCGGCTTCCCGCTGTCCGCGCTGACCGGCCGCGCCGAACTGATGGACGCTCCGGCGCCCGGCGGCCTGGGCGGCACCTATGCCGGCAACCCGCTGGCGGTGGCCGCGGCGCTGGCGGTGATCGACGTCATCGCGGAAGAAAAGCTGCTGGAGCGCGCCAACCGTCTGGGCGAGCTGCTGAAGGAAAAACTGCACGGCCTGAAAAGCGCGGTGCCGCAGATCGCCGAAGTCCGCGGACTGGGCGCGATGCTGGCGGTGGAGTTCAATCAGCCCGGCAGCCCGCAGCCTGATCCGGACTTCGCCAAGAAAGTGCAGACCAAGGCGCTGGAATCCGGCCTGATCCTGCTGACCTGCGGCGTCTACGCCAACGTGGTCCGTTTCCTGTTCCCGCTGACCATAGAAGACGCGGTGTTCGAAGAAGCCCTGGCCAAGCTGGAAGCCGCGCTCAAAGCTTAAGCGCCTGTTCAAAGTCCAAGGCCCGCGCCGCCCGGCGTGGGCCTTATCCGACATCTTCCGCGTTGGAGAGCCGCATGTTGAACCTGAAAGACCCCTCGCTGCTGAAACAGCAGTGCTATGTGAACGGCGCCTGGCTTGACGCCGACAACGGCGAAACCATCCCGGTGAGCAACCCGGCCACCGGCGAAATCATCGCCAGCGTGCCCAAGATGGGCAAGGCCGAAGCCGAGCGCGCCGTGGCCGGCGCGGCCGAGGCCTTCCTCGTCTGGAAGCGCAAGCCGGCGAAAGAACGCGCCGCCCTGCTGCGCCGCTGGTTCGATCTGGTGATGGCGAACCAGGACGATCTGGCCGTCATCCTCACCTGCGAACAAGGCAAGCCGCTCTCGGAAGCCAAGGGCGAAATCGCCTACGGCGCGTCCTATATCGAGTGGTACGCCGAAGAAGCCAAGCGCCTGTACGGCGACACCATCCCCTCTCCCGGCGCCGACAAACGCATCCTGGTCAACAAGGAGCCGATAGGCGTGACCGCCGCGATCACGCCGTGGAACTTCCCCAATGCGATGATCACGCGCAAAGCGGCCCCGGCGCTGGCCGCCGGCTGCCCGATGGTGGTGCGTCCGGCCAGCCAGACCCCGCTGTCCGCCTTGGCCCTGGCGGCGCTGGCCGAGCGCGCCGGCATTCCCGCCGGCGTGTTCTCGGTGCTGACCGGCGGCTCCAGCGAAATCGGCGCGGTGCTGACCGGCAGCGACACCGTGAAGAAATTCTCCTTCACCGGCTCCACCGAAGTGGGCCGCAAGCTGATCGCCCAATGCGCGGACACCGTCAAGAAAGTGTCGATGGAGCTGGGCGGCAACGCGCCCTTCATCGTCTTCGACGACGCCGACCTTGACGCCGCGGTGGAAGGCGCCATCATCTCCAAATACCGCAACGCCGGCCAGACCTGCGTCTGCGCCAACCGGCTGCTGGTGCAGGACGGCGTCTACGACGCCTTCGCCGAGAAGTTCGCCGCCGCGGTGGCCAAGCTCAAGGTGGGCAACGGCCTGGAGGCCGGCGTCACCCAGGGCCCGATGATAGACATGAACGCGGTGAGCAAAGTGGAAGAGCACATCGCCGACGCGCTGGCCAAGGGCGGCAAGCTGGTGGCCGGCGGCAAGCGCCACGCGCTGGGCCACAGCTTCTTCGAACCGACGGTGATCACCGACGTCACGCCGCGGATGAAGGTGGCCAAGGAGGAAACCTTCGGCCCGCTGGCGCCGCTGTTCCGCTTCCACAGCGAGACGGAAGCGATCCAGATGGCCAACGACACCGAGTTCGGTCTGGCCAGCTACTTCTACGCCCGCGACATCGGCCGCATCTTCCGCGTGTCCGAGGGTCTGGAATACGGCATGGTGGCGGTCAACACCGGCATCCTGTCCAACGAGGCCGCGCCCTTCGGCGGCGTCAAGCAATCCGGTCTTGGCCGCGAAGGCTCCAAGTACGGCATCGAGGACTATCTGGAAATCAAATACGTGCTGCTGGGCGGCATCGACCAGTAAAGCGCCGCGCCAATGCGAAACGGGCTGGATTTCCAGCCCGTTTTTTTTGACCACTTCAGCCCTGCACCTAGTGGAACTTGGCCAAGGTCTCCGACAAGGGGATGCCGGCCTCTTTCAGGCAGTCAGCCAGATCGCGCCAGGCCTCGTCGCGCTCAGGCGCCACGTCCGGCGTCACCAGCCACGGCGCGTGCGCGGCGGACTCCTCGCGACCGCGCAGGCGGAAGCCCACCTCATAGCCCTGCAATTCCGGCTGGTATTCCGCCACCGCCTCCAGTTCCTGCACCCCACCGGCGCTCGCGGCCAGCAGCGCCGCGGTCACGCCCAGGCGCTTACGGTTCCAGGCCCGCACGCCGGTCTGCACCGCCTCCCACCAAGGCAACGGCGCGAACAGCTCGGCCTCGCCGTATTCCATCTCGGCCCCCACCGCCTGCTGCACCAGCGGCATCGCCGCGTCCAGCGCCTTGCGCGCCAGACGGCGCGCCTGCTCCGGCGGCAAAGCGCCGCGCTCCACCAGGAAGGGAATCCAGGCCAGCACCAATTGCGGCTCATTGGTCTTGCGCGCCGCCTCGTAAGTGGCACGCGAGGAGTCCGGGTCCAGCGGCGCGAAATCGCAGCCGGCGTCCATCACCGGCGCCAATTGCACCAAGTCCTGGCAGGCGCGCTCGTTCAGCATCTCCAGCGTGAACAAGGTGGGAGAAATCCACAATATCGACTGCTCCGGCACCTCCAGCGCGTCCGCCAGCGCCACCTCCAGCCGCTCCAGCTGCGGGAAATGCCACCACACTCCGCCCTGGGCGCGTGAAAACGCGAACGGCAAAGCCCACAGCTCGAACGACACCACGGCGCCGTCCTTGCGCATCACCTCGGGGAAGGCGATCGCGTCGCGCGCGCAATTCACCAGCAACTGCCTCGCGGCCGGCTGGGACAACAGCGCCAATTGCGATTCGGTGAACACCGCCTGATCGCCTGCCGCCAGCGCCATCTGCACCTCGCCCGCCAGCTGCGCCCGGTCCATAGGCTGATCCACCGCGCGCCGCGCCAGTTCCACCAACTGGTTCACCGCGCGGCCGCGCTCCGCCGGCGGCAGCGGCTCGGTGGGGCCGGCGCGCATCTCGCGCGGCACCGGGCCGGCGGCCTCGCGGTCGGCGTAAGCCTTGTGCAGGCGCTGATAAGCCTGCATCGCCTCGTCGCAGATCGCCTGCAATTGGCCCACGGTCGGCATCTCGTCTTCATTGCTGAAGTTGAAGTCGAACAAGCGCAGGCGCAGATTGCAGACATAGACCGTCACATTGTCCGCCTCGTCGAACAGCATGGCGCTGACCAGGCCTTCCCGCTCGCGGCCGGGAAAGTCGGTGTCGTCGTCGCCAAGCAGGCGGCAGACAAAAGCCGGCGTTTCCGTGTGAATCAGGTACTCGGAACCTTCCAGGCCCTGATCGTCGACGGCATCACCAAAAATGAAGCGGTTGGGCAAGAACGGCTCGCCCTTGATGCGGGCATTACGCGGCAGGGATTTCATCTGGCAAGCAAATCTATTCAATAAATCAAACACTCATTGTACCTGCCTAGCGGGGCGGCTTGAAGTCCGCCGGCAAAATCAATCCCCGTCCCGCCATTGCGCCAGCGTCCGGCGCTGCCCGCCCGCCGCGTCGAAGTTGTCCGCGGACAGCCAGGCTTCGAAGCCTTGCCGCAAGGCCGGCCACTCCTGATCCAGGATGGAAAACCAGGCGGTGTCGCGATTGCGCCCCTTGTAGACCATGGCCTGCCGGAACACGCCTTCGAAGCGGAAGCCCAGCCGCTGCGCCGCTCGCTGCGAAGGCAGGTTCAGCGCGTCGCACTTCCACTCATAACGGCGATAGCCCAGCTCAAAGGCCTGGCGCATCAACAGATACATCGCTTCCGTCGCCGCCGGCCGACGCTGCAGCAAGGGCGAGAAATTCAGATGCCCGACTTCGATGCAGCCCATGGCCGGATCGATGCGCAGATAGGCGGCCACGCCCAGCGCCTCCCCGCTGACCGCGTCCACGATCGCGTAAAAATGCGGATCGCGCCGCCATTGCTGCTCGGCCAGCCAGCCGTAGTAGTCGGCGTAATCGGCGAACGGCCCGTAACTCAGATAAGTCCAGTTGCGCGCCTCCGCGTCCGCGCCCATCGCCGCGAACAAAGCGGGACCGTGCCGCTCCGCCTGCAACGGCTCCAGCCGGCAGAAGCGTCCCTGCAGATCCGTCTTAGGCGGCCAAGCCGCCTCGCGCCAGTCGGCCACCGGCCATCCCACCGCCTGCCCCAGAGCGTTGGCCTCGCCCGCCTGCGCCATGCCCGTTTCCAACATCGCTGCCCCTTTCAGCATGCGCAGGACACGGCGACGCCGGCGCGCGCCGTGGTCGCGTAGCCATCGCGCACCCACCAATCCAGGCCGCCTTGCAGTTCGCGCACATTGAAGCCGAGACGCGCCAGCTTCAAAGCGCCCTTGGTCGACGCGTTGCAGCCTATGCCGTCGCAGAACGACACCAGGACCGCATCCTTGGGCAAATGCGCGGTGCTCCCCTCATCCATGGTCCGGTGCGGCACGGACACGGCGCCGGGCAGGGTTTCCTTGCGGAAGGCCTCTTCCGCGCGGGCGTCGATCAGAACCAGTTTCTCCCCGGCTTGCAAGGCGCTCCAGACATCGGCCGCGTCCATCTCGTACGCCAGCTTGGCGGCGTAAAAATCCTGCTGACTCAACATTTTTTTCTCCTGCGGCTCTGGGAATGCTGTTAGCCTAAGCGACAAGTCATACCCCAAACAGTGCCACCATGCAAAATCCGAAGGAACCACTTTGTCCGCCGAGTGGTTGATCGATTTCCTGCGTCAGCGCTTGCAACGCCAGGGCGCCGAAAGTTTGGCGCGCCAGCTCTACCGTTTATTGCGCGAACTGATCCGCGCCGGTCAGCTGGCCGGCGGCGCGCCCTTGCCCGCCAGCCGCGCGCTGGCGGCGGAGCTGGCGCTGGGCCGCAACACCATTCTCAACGCCTACGAGCAACTGGCCGCCGAAGGCTATCTGGAAAGCCGCCACGGCTCCGGCACTTATGTCGCCGCCCTGTTCAGCCCCAGCGCCTCGCCGCCTCTGCGCGCTCCGCAACACCCGGGGCTGTCTCAGCGCGGCCAACGCGTCTCCGGGCAGTGCTCGCTGCCCACCGGGCTGGCCGGCGCCTTCGCCCCCGGCACGCCGGAACTGAAGCAGTTCCCCCACGCCCAGTGGCAGCGTTGCCTGCAACACCATATCCAGCGTCCGCAACTGGATCATCTGCATTATCGCCACGACGGCGGCCTGCCCGAACTCAAGCGTTCCCTCAGCCAATACCTGTATCTATCCCGCTCGGTGCGCTGCCAGCCGGAGCAAATCGTCATCATCCAGGGCGCGCAACAAGGGCTGGAATTACTCGCCCGGCTATTGGCCGACCCCGGCGACGCCGCCTGGGTGGAGGACCCCGGCTATAGCGGCGCGCAAGCCGCGCTGCGCGCGTCGGAATTGGACATCGTCCCGATCCCGGTCGACGCCCAGGGCATGGCCCCGACGCCCGCGCATCAGGCCGCGCCGCCGCGCCTGATTTACATCACGCCGTCCCACCAATACCCGACCGGCGTCGTCATGTCGCTGGCGCGGCGGCTCGCGCTGCTGCAATTAGCCAAACAGCACGACAGCTGGATCATCGAAGACGACTACGACAGCGAATTCCGCTACGCCACCCACCCCATCGCCTCCCTGCAAGGCCTGGCCGACAGCGAACGCGTCATTTATCTCGGCACCTTCAGCAAAGTGATGTTTCCGGCGCTGGGCCTGGGCTATCTGATCCTGCCGGAAGAATTGGTGGAACCGTTCCGCCGCGTGCAGGCGCGCTTGTACCGAGAAGGCAATTATCAGGTGCAGGCGGCCTTGGCCGATTTCATCGAACAAGGCCATTTCGCCCGCCACATTAAACATATGCGCGAACTCTACCAACTGCGGCAACAACTGCTGCGCGGCACCCTGCAGCGCGCCTTGGGAGACGCGCTGCCGCTGTCCGCAGGCGAAGCCGGCCTGCACTTGGTCGCGCAACTGCCGGACGGCTTCGACGAAGAGGAACTCAGCCAGGCCGCCGCCCGGCAGCAACTGTGGCTGCGCCCGCTGGCCAAGCACTTCATCGGACGGCCGGACCGCAGCGGGCTGGTGCTGGGCTACGCAGGTGTGGAGGAACAGGAACTTCACGCCGCCGCGCTCAAGCTGGCGGCGCTATTGGAAACGCGATGGAAATGAAACCGACTTTGCTGGTCAGCGCCTGCCTGCTGGGGCAGCCCGTGCGCTACGACGGCCAGGCCAAACCGCTGGCCGAACGGGACTGGGCGCGGTTGCGCCGGGATTTCACCCTGATCTCCGCCTGTCCCGAATGCATGGGCGGGCTGCCCACGCCTAGGCCGGCGGCGGAACTGCGCGGCGGCGACGGCGCGGCCGCCTTGCACGGCCAAGCCACCGTGGAAACCGCCGCAGGCGAAGACATCAGCGCCGCCTTTCTGCGCGGCGCCCAGGCATGCCTGCGTCTGGCGCAAGCCCATGGCTGCCGACAAGCGCTGTTGAAAGCCAACAGCCCCTCCTGCGGCACACGCCGCATCTACGACGGCGAGTTTTCCGGCATGCTCAAGGATGGGGAAGGCGTGGCCGCCAGCCTATTGCGGCAGGCCGGCATCGAGGTCTGTTCGGAGGAAGACATGGCGGGGCTGAGAGCGCCGGCGAGCTGAACGCCGCCGGCCCCCTATCGACGGCGCTTACAGAAACTCGAGGCGGCCGCCGCTCAAATGGTACATGGCGCCGGCGATCTTGATCCGGCCCTCCTTCTCCAGCTTGGCCAGCACATCGCTGCGCTTGCGGATCTGATCAATGGTATGCAGCACATTGCTGCGCGCCACCGCGTCGACAAACTCCGCGTTCTTGCTACTGCGCTCGCCCTCGTAGCGGGTCTGCGCAATCGCCGGGCGGATGCGCGCCAGCAAGCCGGTCAGATTGCCCAGCTCCACATGGTCTATCGCCCCCTTGATCGCCCCACAGGCGGTATGCCCCATCACCAGCACCACCTTGGCGCCGGCAACCGCGCAGGCGAACTCCATGCTGCCCAGCAAGTCGTCATTCACCACATTGCCGGCCACCCGCGAATTGAAGGTGTCGCCTATGCCGGCGTCCATCACGATTTCCGCCGGCGCGCGCGAGTCTATGCAGCTGAGCACCACCGCGGCGGGGTATTGCCCCTCGGCGCTGGAACGCTTTTGCGCCAGGTAATCGTGCTGCATCGGCTTGCCGGTGCGGAAACGTTCATTGCCCTTGGCCATCTCCGCCAGCACCTGCTCCGGCGTCATCGCGTCCCGCTGCGTCTTGCTCAAAGACGCCGCGTAAGCCACGCCGTTCACGCCCCCGTTGGCGCCGATGGCAAATAGCGCCGCCGCTCCCAGCGCGGTTTTCATCACCGTCCGCCGGCCGATGGTTTCGCCGCAATGGCCTTCCCGACACAGATGCTCGCTCATTCGCGTCCTTTCCTAGTGCAGTGGTATAAAGTTTTTTAATTTTATTCAGTAACTATTTATTTAGATGATCACCGTCGACTTAGTTCATCAAACCCGCAATTAAGACATGGGTATGGCGTTTGCCGCATCGGCACCCAACAACAAGCCAGGAAAAGAGAAGGAAAACGGAAGATAAGGAGAAGCGGCGGCTCCGTCCGGACGCAACAAAGCCTCCCTTTGGGGAGGCTTGCTTCTAGTGCCGTCCGGCAGCGCAATGCATAAAGCCCAGCTCGATTGAGCTGGGCTTTGCAATGGGGCGTCTGGCGGTGTCCTACTTTCACATGGCGA
>NZ_JAMZGH010000030.1:0-74699 GCF_024158805.1 Chromobacterium sp. S0633
GGGAATAGCTCAGTTGGTAGAGCGCAACCTTGCCAAGGTTGAGGTCGCGAGTTCGAGCCTCGTTTCCCGCTCCAAATTAAAATCATCAGTCATGGCTGATGGTTCGCCGGCAACGGCGGGGTAGCAAAGTGGTTATGCAGCGGATTGCAAATCCGTCTACGCCGGTTCGATTCCGACCCCCGCCTCCAGTTAAAGCCCCGTAAGTCAAAGACTTGCGGGGCTTTTGCTTTGTTCGGCCCGCGCCCGCAATCGCCAAGCTCTGCGTGGTTTCTCCTCTTTGTCCCGGATCGGGATCAAGCCCGCCGTCCCCCGCGGCGGCGTGCCATGGCCTTGATCGCCATCCCTGTTTGCCAGCGGCCCGGCTCTGGGATAGAATCGCCGTCTCTTTGCCCGCCCCGGTGGTGAAATTGGTAGACACAAGGGACTTAAAATCCCTCGACTTCGGTCGTGCCGGTTCGATTCCGGCCCGGGGCACCACGACGGCAAAACCGTCCACGAGACGAAAACAACCCGCACAGCCTGGCGCTGGGCGGGTTTTTTTATCGGCTTCTCTTAAAGCTGCGCCTCGAATTCATAGAGATCGCTGCGGCACAAAACTTCGCTGAATTCCAATACCTGCTCCGCCGCGTTCAAGCTGGTCTGCCGGATGCGCAGCAGCGGCGTGCCGGCCTGCACATGCAATAGGGCGGCGCTGTCCTGATCCGCCGCGCAGGAGGTCAGACGGAAGGTCTTGCGGCCGATCTCGACGCCATGGCGTTCCCACCATTGGTATAGCGAGTGTTCCAGACGCTCCGGTTCGGGCAGGTAGGCCAGCGGGATATAGGTGGTTTCCAGCGCCGCCGGCGTGCCGTCCATCAGCCGCAGGCGGCGCAGCTTGGCGATGTCTGCGCCGACAGGCAGGCGCAGCAGGCTGGCGATGGCGGCCGGCGCGCTTTCCCGTCGCCGCAACAGCCACTGATTGGCCACGCTGCCGCCGCTGCGCAGCACCTGCTCGGTGAAACCTCCGCTGTCGTTGAGCGAATAGCGAAAGGCTTGAGCGACGCGAGTGCCCTGGCCTTGCTGACGGGTGATCAGCCGCTTGCGTTCCAGTTCCGCCATCGCCTTGCTGATGGTGACGCGCGACAGTCCCAGTTTTTCCGCCATCTGCCGCTCGGTCGGCAGGAACGCCCCTTCGGGCAACTGGTGCTGGCGGATGGCCTGTTCCAGCGCGTCGGCGATCAGCAGATAGCGCGGCGTTGCGCCGGGCTGCCGCAGGCTGGCGGACAGGCATTCCAGAATCTCGCTCATATCGTGTGAAAGCTCCTGTGCGTGCGGGCTTCAGTCTAAATCAATGCCGACGGCAATGGGGTGGGCTGAGCTCTGTGGCATGCTTTCCTGATCAATAGTATGGTTATGTACTATTGGATTTGTATTGGACTTATCATACGATGCCAATCGAAGTCCATGGTTCCTGTTTACGCTCGCGTTGCGCGAAGGCGGGGCAAGGCGAAACAGCCGGGAAAGCGGAATGCGCCTGCGAGGCATGGGCGTTTCGCGGGCGGCTCCTGGTTTCCTTGACGCGTGGCGGATCGTAAACGGGTTCTGGCGGTCGATGGGCATCCTGGCGGAGAGGCAGGTTTGACGATGATCAGCAAGGGCTACCAGTCCATTCTCGGGGCCCTGTACGGGCAGGCGGCGGGGGATGCCATGGGCATGCCTTCCGAGCTGTGGCCGCAGCGGCAGGTACGGGCGTTTTTTGGCTGGATAGACGATTTTCTGCCGGGCCCGGCCGAGAATTTCGCCGCTTCCGAGTTCGCCGCCGGAGAGTTTACCGACGACACCCAGCAGGCCATTGCCTTGATGGACGCGTTGATCGCCGCGGACGGCGCGGTGGAGCCGGAGCGCATCGCGGACAACATCATTGCCTGGGCCGAGCGCATCGACGCCTTCAACAAGAATATTCTGGGGCCCAGTTCTAAGGCTGCGCTCAGGGCTATTTTGTCCGGCCAGTCCATTGATTCTCTGGGCGCCAACGGCGTGACCAACGGCGCGGCGATGCGGGTGGCGCCGCTGGGTTGCCTGCTGTCCAGCCAGGACCGCGCGGCTTTCGTGCAGGCGGTGAGGCTGAGTTGCAGCCCCACGCATCAGTCCGATATCGCGGTGGCCGGCGCGGCGGCCATCGCCTGGGCGGTGTCGCGGGCGGTGGAGGGCGCGGCCTGGTCCGACATCAAGGCCGAGCTGCCCGCCATTGCCGATCTGGCGCAGCTGGAGCGGGTGACGACGTTCAGCCCCTTGCTGAGCCGGCGCCTGGCCTGGGGCTTCGAGCTGGCGGAAGGCTTGCGGGGCCAAGACGATGCGGCCGTGGTGGCCGAGCTGTACCAGACCTTGGGCGCCGGCATGGACACCATAGAGTCGGTGCCCGCCGCCTTGGCCCTGGTGGACTGCGCGCAAGGCGATCCGCGCCGCTGCGCGGTCTTGGCGGCGAATCTGGGCGGAGACACCGACACCATAGGCGCGATGGCGACTGCGGTGTGCGGCGCCTTGCAGGGGGCGGACGCCTTGCCGGTCGCATGGCGGGAACGCATCCGGGACGTGAATGGCGTTGATTTCGAATCTTACGCGCGGGCTTTGTGCGCATTGCGGTTTAGGGGGTGAGGGGATGAGCGATGTACAAGCGGTAGACGGCTGGCGGCTGGAGAGCGCGGGCATAGATCTGGTGCCGGAGCATGAGTGCAAGGGCCGGCCGGTGGAGTTGTTCTGGGTATGGCTGGCCGCCAATATCGGCATCCTGGGCGTGGTGTACGGCGGCATCGTCACCAGCTTCGGGCTGTCGTTCTACCAGTCCTTGCTGGCCGCGGCGGTCGGAGTGGCCAGTTTCGCGCTGGTGGGTTTGACCAGCATTGCCGGCCAGCGCGGCCGCACTTCCACGCTGACCTTGTCGCGGGCCATTTTCGGCCTGCGCGGCAACGCCGCGCCCACCGCCTTCAGCTGGTTCAACCTGATGGGCTGGGAGGCGGTCAATGTGGTGACCGGCGCCTTGACGCTGGCGGCCTTGTGCCAGTCGCTGGGCATGGCGGAAAGCCGTCCGCTGACCGCGGTCTGCTTGTTCCTGTTCATCGGTCTGACCATCGTGGTCAGCCTGCTGGGCCAGGCCACCGTGGTCTGGATGCAAAGCTGGCTGAGCCGGATCTTCGGCAGCATGACCCTGGTGGTGATTCTGTACGTGGCGACGACCGCGAACTGGGGCGCCATCTTGGCGCGGCCGGACGGCGACTGGCTGACCGGTTTCTGGCCGGCGGTATCGGTGATCGCCGCGGGCACCGGCATCAGCTGGGCCATCGCCGGCGCCGATTACAGCCGTTACCAGCGGAGCGGAGCGTCCGGCGGCAGCATTTTCGGCGCGGTGATGGTGGGGGCGTCGCTGCCGCTGATGCTGCTGATCTTCACCGGCGTGCTGTTGTCGGCGCAGATCCCGGATCTGGCCAGCGCGGCCAATCCCATCGCCAAGATCGGCGCGGTGCTGCCGGCCTGGATGGCGGTGCCCTATCTGCTGACCGCTACCGCCGGCATCGTCACCATGGCCGTGCTCAGCCTGTATTCGGCCAGCCTCAATCTGCTGACCATAGGCGTCAAGGTTCGTCAGGCGCAGGCGGTGTCCATCAATGCGCTGATCGTGCTGGCCATCGCCGCTTACGTCTTGTTCGTGTCCAGCGACTTCCTGGGACCCTTCATCGCGTTTCTATTGTTTTGCGGCGTGTTTCTGGCGGCCTGGGAGGCGGTGTTCGTGCTGGATTACCTCTTGTTGCGTCACCGCCAAGGCTATGAGGCCGCGGCCCTGTCCGGCGGCGGGCGGCAGGCCTTCTGCGGCGGTCCGCTGCTGTGCTGGCTGCTGGGCGCCGCTTGCGGCCTGCTGGTGAGCAAGACCGGCTTCATCGACGGCCCGCTGGCGGTGGGCGTTTTCGCAGATTCCAGCCTGGGACTGTTTGTATCCTTTGGGACCAGTTTGCTGGCTTATGGATTGTATTTGTTGCTGAAGGAGCGACGCGCATGACCATTCCGTGTCCAAACTATCATCCGACCAGAGCCATCCTGGCTTTGGGCGGCGCCGTGGGCGACGTGGTGTTGACCCTCCCGGCCTTGCCGCGCAGCGGCGCCGACGTGGAGGCGTTGCAGCAGGAACGCGAGATCGGCGGCTGCGCCTTCAATGTGGCGCGAGCGTTGCGCCAGTTGAACGCTCCCGTGATCAACGGCATGCCGGTGGGCAACGGCCCTTGGGGCGCGGCGATAGACGCGGCCATGCGGGAGTTGGGCTTGCCGGTGCTGCTGCGCAACGCGGATCGCGACAACGGCTGGTGCGTGGCCATGGTGGAGCCCAGCGGCGAGCGCAGCTTCATTTCGATCTCCGGTTGCGAGACGGAATGGACGCGCGAGCAGTTGGACGCGCTGCCCTTGCCCGCCGACGGCCTGGTGTACGCCAACGGCTATGAACTGGCCGGAGAGGGCGGAAGGGCGTTGCGCGCCTGGCTGCTGGCCTTGCCGGCGGAACAGTTGCGGGTGATAGACCCCGGTCCGCGCGTCGTCTTGCTGGAGCCGGCGTTTCTGTCCGCCCTGAGCGGCACCGAGACCTTGCTGACGCTGAACCGGGACGAGATCGCCCTGTTGTGCGGCGACGGCGATCCGGTGGCGGCGGCGCAGCGTTTCGCCAAGGATTACCGGCTGACGCTGATCTGCCGGCTGGGGCAGGACGGCGCCTGGGTGTGCCCGGGCACCGACGCGCCGTGGCACCTGCCCGGCTACCAGGTTTCGGTGGTGGACACCATAGGTGCCGGCGACGCGCATTGCGCCGGCTTGTTGGCCGGCCTGTCCAGCGGCTGGCCGCTGCATTACGCGGTGGATCTGGGCAACCGGCTGGCGGCCTGCGTGGTGGCCAGCGCCGGCCCTGACGCGGCGACGGACTGGGACAGCTTGAATCGCCGCTTTCCCGTCGCCTGCCTGTAAGCCGCCGGCTCACGCTTGAGAAAGTGGCAAAAGAAAGACGGGATAAGGGCGGAAAGGGCGCAATCGGCGTCTAATGCTGGACATCAAGGGGCATTACTTAGTACTCTCCCTCCCTCGTAAGCGCCAGCCCGAGCGAGGGAACGCCCGGAGCGTTCCGTCTGGTGTTTTCGCCCATGACCGCCAAGTCGGCTCCTCCGCCGACAAACAGCGGCGGTCGATGGGGGCGGGCGCCTGGTCTTCGGACCGGCCGCGCCGCTTGGGCCCGGTTCCAGGCCTTCGCCATGTTCGGCGATTTTTTACGGCGCGCCGGCGTCTTGTCGGAGCGCCTTGGTCAAACCGCATTACGATGTCGTCATTTTTTCACCGGCTGTCAAGCTGGCCGGGCGGCGGGTTGCGGCGCTTCGCTTGATTGGGCAGCATGCGCTGCTTTTGCATCAATGGATCTAGATAGAAGTTCATGAAGCCAAATACTGAAACGGCACTCGGTGCTGCACTTAAGTCCGCTGTACAAAGTCTGTCCAAGAAAAAGCAGACCGAGATGATCGCGGATCATGTCTACAGCAAGTTCGACGTTTTCCGCCAGTTTCGTCCGCTGGCCTTGGGCATCCATGAGAGCCTGATCGCGGCTTTGCCGCAGTTCGACTCTACGCTGATCTCCCGCGTGGTGGCCAATCACTGTCGCAAGCCGCGCTACGTGAAGTCTCTGGCGCGCGGCGGCAAGCGGTTCGATCTGGCCAACAAGCCGGTGGGCGAAGTCAGCGCCGAGGAGAAAAAGGCGGCGGAACAGATGTCCGCGCCCAAGCCGGCCGCGGCGGCCCCTGCCCCGGCTCCGGCCGAACCCGCAGGCGACGCGGCGGAATAAGCGTGCCGCGGCCGCGTGGCATGAACGTAAAACAGCCTGACAGATCCGTTTGTCAGGCTGTTTTGCATTGGCGGGACGGAACATTGGCGTGGGCGGGGCGGTCGCAGCAGAACGCGCCGCGCGGCGGCGCCGAATCAGGACAGGAGTAGAATTCCCGGCATGAAACGTTATTTCTTGTGGGCCGCGATGGCCCTGAGCTTGTCCGCCTGCAGCGCGCTGCAGCAATTGGGCGCGCCCATCAGCTCGCATCCTTCCTCGCCGGCCAAGGGCCGGCCGCAGACGGCGCCGGCGCCCAGCGCCAAATCGGACGCCTTGCTGCGGGAAGCCAACCGCCTGGCCGACAAGGTCAAGAGCGGCGAGTTGACCCGGCTGGCCGCCGCGGATCAACTGGGCGCGTTCCGGCTCAAGGCGGTGGGCTCCAATCCCATCGACGACAACACCTTCGCCATGTACCGCTATCTGACGGTGGAGCGCGAGGCGGGCCGCATCGACCAGGAAACGTTTCGCGCCAAGATGGACGAGCGTCTGCGCGAATGGATGCGACGCTGGCCCAAGATGAATCCGAAACCGGCCGAGCCTGCCTTCACCAACTTCCTGCTCAAGCTGTACGGCTTGCCGGCCCTGGGGGCTTGAGCATGGGCAAGAAAGCCAAGCCGGACGCGGCCGGCTGTCCCTGCGGGCTGGGCGGCGCTTACGCGGCCTGTTGCGGCCGTTACCTGGGGGCGGACGGCGCGCCCGCGCCCACGGCGGAAGCCTTGATGCGTTCGCGCTACACCGCTTACGCGCGCGGCGACGAGGCGTATCTGCTAGCAAGCTGGCATCCCAGCACCCGGCCGCAGGCGCTGGATCTGGCCGCGGACGCCGGCGTGGTCAAATGGCTGGGCCTGGAGGTGTTGGCGACCGAGGCCGGCGGCGCGGCCGACGCCGAGGGCGTGGTGGAGTTCTCCGCGCGCTACAAGGTGGGCGGCAAGGCCGAACGCATGCGCGAGCGCAGCCGCTTCCTGCGCGAGGACGGCCGCTGGTTCTATCTGTCCGGCGAACTGAGCTGAGCTGTCGCTAGAGAATCTAGTGCTTCTGCGTTCGCAGCAGGCTTTCGATGGCGCGCTCCAGCGCCGCCGGCTTGACGTAGGGGGCGAAACGCTTGCGGATGCGCCCTTCGCCGTCCACCAGGAATTTGGTGAAATTCCATTTGATGCGCCGGCTGCCCAGCAAGCCGGGCTTGGCGGCGACGAGATGACGCCAGAGCGGATGCGCGTCGGCGCCGTTGACGTCGATCTTGGCGGATAGCGGGAAGCTGACCCCGAAATTCTTCCGACAGAACTGGCCGATGGCGGCGGGGTCCCCAGGCTCCTGGCCGCCGAACTGATTGCAGGGGAAGCCGATGATCTCCAGGCCTTGCTCGCGGTAGCGCTGGTACAGCTGTTCCAGGCCGCCCAATTGCGCGGTGAAGCCGCACTCGCTGGCGGTGTTGACCAGCAATAGCACTTTGCCGCGATAGCTCGCCAGCGGCAGGGTCTGCCCGTTTAAAGACTCAATGGAAAAATCATATATGTCCGGCATATTTCCGCCTTTCGCCAAAGCGAAGATCATGGCAAGAAACCGGAGGCAGGGCAATGGGATCGGCGGATAAAAAAAGGGGCGCAACGGCAAGGGGGAACCGCTACGCCCCAAGAAGAAATCAATTGCTGTACAAGGGCCGACCAACCGGGAAAGTCAGCTAACCCTCTGTTTATCCTAGAACATTAAGGTGAAATTGCGAGGACGGATTTGGCGGGATTTAAATGACAAAGGGATGGCTAAGCCATCCCTTTTTTGCTGGCGGGAAGCGTTTCAGGGGCGCGGCAGGGTTACGCCCACCTGGCCCATGTATTTGCCGGCGCGGTCGCTGTAGGACACGTCGCAAATTTCATCGGATTCGAAGAACAAGACCTGGGCCACGCCCTCGTTGGCGTAGATCTTGGCCGGCAGCGGCGTGGTGTTGGAGAACTCCAGCGTCACATAGCCTTCCCATTCCGGTTCGAACGGGGTGACGTTGACGATGATGCCGCAGCGGGCGTAAGTGGATTTGCCCAGGCAGACGGTCAGCACCGAGCGGGGAATACGGAAGTATTCCACGGTGCGGGCCAGCGCGAAGCTATTGGGCGGGATGATGCAATAGCCCTTGCCGGAGACTTCCACGAAGGAATTGGGGTCGAAGTTTTTCGGGTCGACGATGGTGCTGTTGATATTGGTGAACACCTTGAATTCGTCGGCGCAGCGGATATCGTAGCCGTAGCTGGACGTGCCGTAGGAGATCACCTTCTGGCCGTCCACCATCTTGATCTGGTTGGGCTCGAAGGGTTCGATCATTTTGTACTCGTCCGCCATCCGGCGAATCCACTTGTCCGATTTGATGCTCATTGTCTTGGGCCCGTAGCTTGTCGATTGATTGTCCGCGATTTTAACCGCAAGCGCAGTGGCCGGCTATCGATAATCCATCGTCGATCCGGATAGGACAATGCTATTGATGCAGGTCAAGCAGGGCGGGAATTGCCGCGGTTTGCCGATATTCGACGGGGTTCGGCTGGATATACTAATGCAAACCATTCTCGTTCTTGATCGGATCATCATGTTGACTTTGGATGCATTCCCCGCCGGACGCCACGGCGTGGTCGACAGCCTGGAGCTGGCCGAAGAGGCCATGCGCCGCGTCGCCGCCTTTGGCCTGGAGCCGGGCTGCCGGTTTTATCTGCGTCGGGCGGCGCCCTTGGGCGGGCCATTATTGCTGGACGTCGGCGCCACGCGCTTCCTGCTGCGCCGCAGCCTGGCGCGCCTCATCGTGGCGAGGGTGGCGGTATGAAGCGTTTCGCCCTGATCGGCCTGCCCAATACCGGCAAGTCCACCTTGTTCAACCGTCTGACCGGCATGTCGCAGCGCGTCGGCAACTGGCCGGGCCTGACCATAGAGTTGAGCAGCGCGCGCCTGTTGCTGGGCGGCCACATGGTGGAGTTGGTGGATTTGCCCGGCGTCAATGATTTGACCGGCTATTCCGACGACGAAGCGGTGGTGCGCGACGTGCTGCTGGCCAGCGCCTTCGACGGCGCGGTCCTGGTGCTCAACGCCAGCCAGCTGGACCGGCAACTGCCGCTGGCCTTGCAGGTGCTGGCCAGCGGCCTCAACTGCCTGGTGGTGCTGAATATGGCCGACGAGGCCAAGGCCCTGGGCGTGAGCGTGGATGTGGAGCGCTTGTCGGAGCGCCTGGGCGCGCCGGTGTTTCTGGCCTCGGCCCGGCATATGCAGGGCTGGCCGCCGCTGATGGCGGGCTTGAACCGGCTGGCCAACGACGGCGGCCCGGCGACGCGCGCCAGGCTGGACGCGGTGCCGGACACCCGGGAGGCGATGGCGGAGGCCAAGCGGCGGCTGGCGGGCTGCTGGGCCTTGCCGCCCGTGCTGCCGGCGGGGCTGACGGAGAAGATGGACCATTGGCTGATGCATCCATGGCTGGGTCTGCCGCTGTTCTTCGCGCTGATGGCGCTGCTGTTCAATCTGACGTATCAGATCGGCACCCCATTGCAGGAGCTGGCCGGCGCCGGTCTGGACTGGATCAAGGAGCAGGCGCTGACGCCCTTGCTCGCGCCCTTGCCCGAGATTGTGCAGAGCCTGGCGCTGGACGGGATCTGGCAGGGGGTGTCGACGGTGCTGACCTTCGCGCCCATTTTGCTGGTGTTTTTCGTATTGATGGCGATGGTGGAGGATTCCGGCTACCTGGCGCGCGCCGCCTATCTGACCGACGCCTTCATGGCGCGGCTGGGGCTGGACGGCCGCGGCTTCGTGATGCAGCTGATGGGCTTTGGCTGCAATGTGCCGGCCATCATGGGCACTCGGGTGATGCGCGAGCGCAAGCAGCGGCTGCTGACCATGCTGGTGATCCCGTTTTCGCTGTGTTCGGCGCGTTTGCAGGTGGTGGTGTTCTTCGCCGGGCTGTTGTTCACGCCGACGCAGGCGCCGTGGGTGTTGATGGGCCTTTATCTGATGAGCTTCGCCGTCGCGGTGTTCACCGCCTGGGTGTTCAAGCGCCGTTACGCCGGCGGCGAGGCCTTCTTGCTGGAAGTGCCGCCGTACCGGCTGCCCGGCTTGAGCCATTTGCTGAGCCGGGCGGTGGGGGAGGTGCGGGCCTTTCTGCAACTGGCCTCCAGTTTCATCCTGTTGGGCGTGGTGCTGGTCTGGCTGCTGACCCATGTGCCGGCGGGCGAGGGCAAGACCCTGGCCGACGCTCTGGGCAGCCTGCTGGCCCCGGTGCTGGACCCGATAGGCATCCGCCACGAACTGGCGGCGGCCTTGCTGTTCGGCTTCATCGCCAAGGAAATCCTGCTGGGCAGCCTGGCGGTGATCTACGGGGTGCCGGAGGCCGGCCTGGGCGCGGCCTTGCTGCAACATCTGGATTGGCGCTCGGCGATGAGCTTCCTGATCTTCACCTTGATCTACGTGCCCTGCCTGTCCACGGTGGCGGCGATGTACCGCGAGTCGCGCAGCAAGGCCTACACCGCGATGTCGGTGGCGTGGTCGGTGGGACTGGCCTGGTTGTTGTCGTTCGCGTTTTATCAAGCCGGCGTGCAACTGTGGCCCTGAGGGCTTAGAATGAATGGTTCGCGAATTCCGTTCGCGCCGGCGGCGCGCCCGCCGGCGTTATTGAACTACAACAACAAGAGGTCGTTTTATGCAAGGTGATCCCAAAACCATCGAGTTGCTGAACGAACTGCTGGCGGAAGAACTGTCCGCCGCGGACCAGTATTTCATTCATGCCGAGATGTACAAGGACTTCGGTCTGCACAAGCTGTTCGAGCGCATCGATCACGAGCGCGAGGACGAGTTGTCGCACGCGCGGGTGCTGATCGCGCGCACCTTGTTCCTGCAAGGCAAGCCGAACGTGGCCAAGCGCGTGCCCATCGTGGTGGGCGAGAACGTGCGGGCGATGCTGGCCAGCGATCTGGAAGTGGAATACCGCGTCGGCAACTTGCTGAAAAAAGTGGTGGCCCACTGTGAGAGCGTGAAGGACTACGTGACGCGCCAGGAACTGATGGTGCTGCTGGAAGAGACCGAGAACGACCACGCCCACTGGCTGGAGCAGCAACTGCGCCTGATCGATATGGTGGGCGAGCAGAACTATATCCAGTCCCAAATGTAAGCTCCGGGAATTTCGGCGTTAAGACGCGGCCGCCTTCAGGGCGGCCGTTTGTTTTGCGGCGCCCGCGCCGGTTTTGACTTGGCGCAGCATGGCCGGCGAGGCTTGCGTCTATCATCGCCGGCAGATGAATTCGCCGGAGGGCGCGATGTCGCTGGATCTATCCGTTTCCTGGCTGGGCATGAAGATGGCCAGCCCCCTGTTCAACGCTTCCGGCGTCTATTGCCGCACGCGGGAGGAACTGGAGCAGGTGCGCCGCTCCGCCGCCGGCGCGGTGGTGACCAAGAGCTGCACGCTGGAGCCGCGCACCGGCAATCCCGAGCCGCGTTATCGGCGCACCGCGCTGGGCAGCATCAATTCCATGGGCCTGCCCAACGAGGGCTACCGCTATTACCTGGACTACGCCCAGGCTTACGACGACGCCAAGCCGCTGTTTCTGTCCGTGTCCGGCATGACGCTGGACGACACCCTGACCATCCTGACCGAACTGGCGGCGCTGAAGCTGCCCTGCCTGCCGGAGGTGAACCTGTCCTGCCCCAATCTGCCGGGCAAGCCGCAGCTGGGCTATGACTTCGCCGCCAGCGCCGAGGCTCTGGCGGCGATCAGCCGGGTGTACGCGCGGCCGTTCGGCGTCAAGTTGCCGCCGTATTTCGATCCGGCGCACTTCGCCGCCATGGCCGCGGTGTTGAATGCTTTCCCATTGCTGCGCTTCGTCACCTGCATCAATTCGGTGGGCAACGGCCTGGTGATAGATCTGGACAGCGAGGCCGCGGTGATCAAGCCCAAGGGCGGGCTGGGCGGCTTGGGCGGCGACTACGTGTTGCCGACGGCGCTGGCCAATGTGCGCGAGTTCGCCCTGCTGCTGGCCGACAAGCATGTGATAGGCTGCGGCGGGGTGAAGAGCGGGGCGGAGGCCTTCATGCACATCCTGGCCGGCGCCGCCGCGGTGCAGGTGGGCACCTGCCTGCACGAGGAGGGCGTCAGCGCCTTCGATCGCATCGAGGCGGAGTTGGCCGCCATCATGCAGGCCAAGGGCTACCAGCGGCTGGATGAGTTCCGCGGGCGGCTGAAGACGCTGTGAGCGCATGAAAAAAGCCCGGAGAACCCGGGCTTTTTTCTATAGAGCGTGTTTACGATCGCGCGAGCTAAGGCGAGACAAGGCGAAAACGGCAGAGAAAGCGGAATGTACTTGAGGTACATGAGCATTTCGAGGCGGTACTCACTGTGTCACGCTTCACGACGCGCAGCAGATCGTAAACAGGCTCTTAACGGCTGATCGGCTTGTAGCGGATGCGCTTGGGCTTGGCGGCTTCCTCGCCCAGGCGTTTCTTCTTGTCGGCTTCGTATTCCTGATAGTTGCCGTCGAAGAAGGTCCATTGCGATTCGCCTTCCGCCGCCAGGATGTGAGTGGCGATACGGTCCAGGAACCAGCGGTCGTGGGAGATCACGAACACGGTGCCGGCGTATTCCAGCAAGGCGTCTTCCAGCGCGCGCAGGGTTTCCACGTCCAGGTCGTTGGACGGTTCGTCCAGCAGCAGCACATTGCCGCCCTGGAGCAGGGTTTTGGCCAGGTGCAGGCGGCCGCGTTCGCCGCCGGAGAGCATGCCCACCTTCTTCTGCTGATCGGCGCCCTTGAAGTTGAAGCGGCCGAGGTAGGCGCGGCTGGACATCTCGAACTTGCCCACGGTGAGGATGTCGGCGCCGGCGGCCACGTCCTCGAACACGGTCTTGTCGCCGTCCAGGCCCTCGCGAGTCTGCTCGACAAAGGCCATCTGCACGGTCTGGCCGATCTTGACCTCGCCGCTGTCCGGCTGTTCCTTGCCGGCGATCATCTTGAACAGCGTCGATTTACCGGCGCCGTTGGGGCCGATGATGCCGACGATGGCGCCCGGCGGGGCCTTGAAGCTGAGATTGTCGATCAGCAGGCGGTCGCCGAAGCCCTTGGACACGCCGTTGAACTCGATCACCTCATTACCCAGGCGCTCGGCCACCGGGATGAAGATTTCCTGGGTTTCGTTGCGCTTCTGGGTTTCGTAGCTGGACAGTTCCTCGAAGCGGGCCAGACGCGCCTTGGATTTGGCCTGACGGCCTTTCGGGTTCTGGCGCACCCATTCCAGTTCCTGCTTCATCGCCTTCATGCGCGCGCCTTCGCTCTTGGATTCCTGCGCCAGGCGGGCTTCCTTCTGCTCCAGCCAGCTGGAGTAATTGCCTTTCCACGGGATGCCTTCGCCGCGGTCCAGTTCCAGAATCCATTCGGCGGCGTTGTCCAGGAAGTAGCGGTCGTGGGTGACGGCCACCACGGTGCCGGGGAAGCGCACCAGGAATTGCTCCAGCCATTCCACCGATTCCGCGTCCAGGTGGTTGGTGGGTTCGTCCAGCAGCAGCATGTCGGGCTTGGACAGCAGCAGCTTGCACAGCGCCACGCGGCGCTTCTCGCCGCCGGACAGCGGGGCGATCTTGGCGTCCCACGGCGGCAGGCGCAGCGCGTCGGCGGCGATTTCCAGCTGGTGCTCTACGTTATCGTTGGCGCCGGCGGCGATGATGGCTTCCAGCTTGGCTTGTTCTTCGGCCAGCGCGTCGAAGTCGGCGTCCGGGTCGGCGTAGGCGGCGTAGACCTCTTCCAGGCGTTTTTGCGCGCCCATCACGTCGCCCATGCCGCTTTCCACTTCCTCGCGCACGGTCTTTTCCGGGGCCAGCTGCGGTTCCTGCGGCAGGTAGCCGATCTTGACTCCGGCCAGGTGCTGCACCTCGCCTTCGTATTCCTTGTCCGCGCCGGCCATGATGCGCAGCACGGTGGATTTACCGGCGCCGTTCAGGCCCAGCAGGCCGATCTTGGCGCCGGGGAAGAAGGACAGGGAGATGTCCTTGATGATCTGGCGCTTGGGCGGAACGATCTTGCTCACGCGGAGCATGGACATTACATATTGTGCCATCGGTATTCACGCTGGATTGAAGGGGATAAACCGGGATTCTACCAAATCCCCCGGTGTAGAGCCTGTTCAAAGTCTCGCGAGCAAGGGCGAGACAAGGCGAAAACGGGGGAAGAAGCGGAATGTACATACGGTACATGAGCATTCTGAAGCCGGTTTCAACGCCGTATCGCCGAAGCGCAGTAGACTTTGAATAGGTTCTTAGGTCAGTCGCGCGGCCGCTAGAACAGTAGCGCCAGCGCCGCCGTCGCCAGCATGGCGAAGGCGCAGGCCACCTTGGCCACCGCGCCGACGATGAAGCCGATAAAGGTGCCGATGCCGACCTTGCCGGCCTGGAAGGCGTCCTTGCGGGCGATGAACTCGCCGATGACGGCGCCGACCAGCGGGCCGAGCAGCACGCCGGCCAGTCCGAAGAACATGCCGACGATGCCGCCGATGAAGGCGCCCCACAGCGCCTGGCTGCTGGCGCCGCTGGCCTTGGCGCCCAGCAGGCCGGCGAAGAAGTCAATCACCAGGCCCAGCGCGGTGAGCAGGGCCATGATGATCAGGCTGATCGCGCCCAGATGGTTGAAGTTGTCCAGCCAGGCGGCCAGCAGCAGGCCGCCGAACATCAGCGGCAGGCCGGGGATGATGGGCAGCATGGTGCCGGCCAGGCCGGCGACGATGAGCAGGGCGGCAAGACTGTAGCCGGCGATTTCCATGGGGGTCCTTGCGGGAGAACGCGCCCGCGGCCTGGCCGCGGGCCGGGTGTCAGCGGGTGTACTCTTCCAGCAATTGCAGTTGCGCGCAGTGCGGCTTGCCGCGGGAGGTGCGGCGTTTGTAGCTGCCGTCCGGCAGCATGTCCCAGGCGTTGACGTTGTCGTCCAGATAGAGACGCAGCGCTTCCTTGATCACCCGGCGCTTGAGTTTGACGTCGACGATGGGCACGCAGGTTTCGATGCGGCGGAAGAAGTTGCGGCCCATCCAGTCGGCGCTGGCGATCAGCAGGTCTTCCTTGCGGTCGTTGTGGAAGTAGAACACGCGCGGGTGTTCCAGGAAGCGGCCGACGATGGAGCGCACGACGATGTTGTCGGACAGCCCCGGCACGCCGGGCCGCAGCGCGCACACGCCGCGCACGATCAGCTGGATCTTGACCCCGGCCTGGCTGGCGCGGTACAGCGCGTGAATCACCTGGCTTTCCAGCAGGGCGTTCATCTTGGCGATGATCTGCGCCGGCTTGCCGGCCTGGGCGTGGGCGATTTCGCGGTCTATCGCCTCCATCACCATGCTGTGCAGGGTGAACGGGCTCTGGAACAGCAGCTTGAGCTGGCTGGCGCGGCCCAGGCCGGTCAGCTGCACGAAGATGTCGTTGACGTCGCTGGCGATCTGCTCATTGCAGGTCAGCAGGCCGAAATCGGTGTAGAGGCGGGCGGTGCGCGGGTGGTAGTTGCCGGTGCCCAGATGCACGTAGCGGCGCAGGCCGTGTTCCTCGCGGCGCACCACCATCAGCATCTTGGCGTGCACTTTGTAGCCGATCACGCCGTAGACCACGTGGGCGCCGGCGTCTTCCAGCCGGCTGGCCCAGCCAATATTGGCTTCCTCGTCGAAGCGGGCCATCAATTCCACCACCACGGTCACCTGTTTGCCGGCGCGGGCGGCGGCGATCAGCGATTCCATCAGCACCGAGTCGGTGCCGGTGCGGTACACCGTCATCTTGATGGCCACCACGTGCGGATCGGACGCGGCCAGCGTCAGCATGTCTATCACCGGCTGGAAGCTCTGGAAGGGGTGATGCAGCAGGATGTCGCCCTTGCGGATGGCGTCGAACAGCGGCGTCTTCTTGCGCAGCATTTCCGGCAGCGTGGGGATGAAGGGCGTGAACTTCAGATCCGGCCGGTCCACCAGGTCCGGCACCTGCATCAGCCGCACCAGATTGACCGGGCCGTTGACGCGGTAGACGTCGCGCGGCTTGAGGTTGAACTGGGTCAGCAGGAATTCTTCCATGTGCGCCGGGCAGGTGTCGGCGATCTCCAGCCGCACCGCGTCGCCGAACTGGCGCTGGCGCAACTCGCCTTGCAAGGCGGTGCGCAGGTTTTTCACTTCCTCGTCTTCCACCGTCAGCTCGCTGTCGCGGGTGACGCGGAATTGGTAGCAGCCCTTGACCGCCATGCCGCTGAACAGCTCGTGCACGTGCGAGTGCAGGATGGAGGACAGGAAGACGAAGGTGTGGCGGTGGCCGTCGCTGACGTCCGCCGGCAGCTTGATCACCCGCGGCAGGATGCGCGGCGCCTGGACGATGGCGATGCCGGAGGCGCGGCCGAAAGCGTCGCGGCCTTCCAGCTCCACCGCGAAGTTCAAGGATTTGTTCAGCACCTTGGGGAAGGGGTGGGACGGGTCTAGACCTATCGGGGTCAGGATGGGCATCAGTTCGCGGAAGAAGAAATCCCGCACCCATTGCTGCTGAGCCGGGCTCCATTCATTGCGGCGCAGGAAGATGATGTTTTCCTCGCGCAGCGCCGGGAACAGCACTTCGCTCATCACCGCGTACTGGTCGCGCACCAATTGGTGGGCGGCGGTGGCCACCTTGGCCAGCGCCTGTTCCGGCGTGGAGCCGTCGGCCAGGATGCGCTCCGGCGTGGCCTCGGCGGTTTCCTGCAGCCAGGCCACGCGCACTTCGAAGAACTCGTCCATGTTGGAGGACACGATGCACAGGAATTTCAGCCGTTCCAGCAGCGGCAGGTTGGCGTCTTCCGCCTGGGCCAGCACGCGGCGGTTGAATTCGAGCAGGCCAAGTTCGCGGTTGATCAGCAGGTCTTGCGTGTGTGACATACGGGGTTCAAGCCAACAGTGGAGAGTTCAGGGAAAAACAAAGCCCTCGCTTGGAGGGCTGGGCATGGCGATTAGTTCTGCGGCGGAGTATAGCCGGCGGGAGCGTCGGCGCCGTCGCCGAAGAAATAGGCTTCCAGCTGCGCGGCCAGATACTGGCGGGCGCGGGCGTCGGCCAGGCTCAGGCGGTTTTCGTTGATCAGCATGGTCTGATAGCGCAGCCAGCCTTGCCAGGCTTCCTTGGACACGTTCTCAAACACTCGCTTGCCCAGTTCGCCCGGCAGCGGCGGGAAGTCGAGGGCCTCGGCTTCGCGGCCCAGCTTGACGCAATTGACGGTTCTGCTCATGGCGCAATCCTTAAAATATCGGAAAAAGGTTAATTCAATATTGTGTCACAGAGATGAAACGCTTCCAACCTCGACGCGGCCCTAGGCTTACAAGACCTTGACGAAAACCTTGGAGCGGCGCTGATAGTTGTAGAACTGCTGCCGCGCCAGCGGCAACGCGCTCTTGTCCGCTTCGGCGAAGCCGCGCTCGACAAACCAGTGCGCGGTCTGGGTGGTGAGCACGAACAGCGATTGCAGGCCCTGGGTGCGCGCCTGGTATTCCACATGTTTGAGCAGCATCTCGCCGAAGCCGCCGTCGCGCTTGTCCTGAGCCACCGCCAGGCAGGCCAGTTCGGCGGTGCCGGAGTCGGGGAAGGAGTGCATGGCCACGCAGCCGTAGATCTTGCCGTCGTGTTCCAGCACCGAGTATTCGCCGATCTCCACTTCCAGGTGTTCGCGGCTGCGCTTGACCAGCACGCCTTGTTCTTCCAGCGGCTGGATCAGGCCGATGATGTCGCCGATGTCTTCGATGCTGGCGTTGCGCACCCTCACCAGCGGGTCGCGGGCGATCATGGTGCCGTTGCCGCCGCGGGTGAAGTGTTCCACCAGCAAGGCGCCGTCGGCGTGGCGGCTGATCAAGTGGGCGCGCGGAATGCCTTCGCGGGTGGCGCGGATGGCGTAGGGCAGGTAGGCGCTGACGTCTTCCTGCAGCCGGCCGGAGGCCAGCAGGTCCTCGGCCTGCTGCGCGGTCAGCGTGCTGATCAGTTCCTCGTCCAGCATCACGCCGCGTTGTTCGATCACGAAGATCAGCTTTTCCGCCTTCAGGGTGATGGCGACATGGGTGGCCAGTTCTTCCATGGTCAGGTTGAAGGCCTCGCCGGTCAGCGAGTAGCCGATGGGCGACAGCAGCACCAGTTCGCCGTGGTCTAGGCGGGCGCGGATGGCGGCGCCGTCGGCGCGGCGCACCTGGCCGGTGTATTGCATGTCCACGCCGTCCAGCACGCCCAGCGGCTGGGCGGTGACGAAGTTGCCGCCGGCCACGCGCAGATGGGCGCCGTGCATCGGCGAATTGGGCATGCCCATGGACAGCAGCGCTTCGATGTCGCAGCGGGTGGCGCCGGCCGCCTGCTTGACCACATCCATGGTGGCGGCGTCGGTGACGCGGCGGTCGCGGTGGAACAGGCGGGCGATGCCGTGTCGTTTCAGCAGGCCTTCGATCTGGGGGCGGATGCCGTGCACCAGCACGATGCGCACGCCCAGGCTGACCAAGAGGTTGATGTCTTGGGCCAGGCTGGCGAATTCGCCGTCCTGCAGGGTTTCTCCGCTGACGGCCAGCACGAAGGTCTTGCCGCGGTAGGCGTTGATATAGGGGGCGGCTTCGCGAAAGGAAAGCACGAATTCGCGGGTAAGCATGGGGTCAGCGGCTCCGGCCGGAAAACTAGGGTTGAGCCGGATAGCGTAGCAGGAATGACGGTGTTTTGCAGGAGGACAATAGCGGGCGCGCATGAAAAACGCCCCTGGAAAAACCAGGGGCGCGCGATGGCTGCCGTCGCGGGATCAGCTGCCTTTTTTCTGCAGGATTTGCTGCACCTTGAGAATGTTCAGCGCCTGCGACAGTTGGTTGTCGTTCTTGGGGTTGGGATCGCGCGGACCGAACTGGCTCTTTTCTTCCGGCTTGGCCTTGTCCTTGCCGTCGTCCGGCTTGGCCGGGGCCGGCTGGGGGGCCGGAGCGGGAGCCGGCTTGACGCTGCTCTTGGACGCCGGCTTGTCCTCGCCGTTGGGGTTGGCCAAGTGGTTTTCCAGATCGGCTTCGCGCACGCGGATGGCTTGTTCCGCCGCGGTCAGCGTGCCGTCCTCCACCACCACGTCGGGCACGATGCCCTTGGCCTGGATCGAGCGGCCGTTGGGCGTGAAGTAGCGGGCGGTGGTCAGCTTGATGCCGCCGGCGTTGCCCAGCGGCATGATGGATTGCACCGAGCCCTTGCCGAAGGTCTGGGTGCCCACCAGCACCGCGCGCTTGTGGTCTTGCAGCGCGCCGGCGACGATTTCCGACGCCGAGGCGGAGCCGCCGTTGACCAGCACCACCAGCGGCACGTTGCGGGCTTCCACCGGCAGCCGGGCCAGCGGGTCGCTGCCGTTGGGGCGGGCGTAGTTCTGCAGATTGGCGGTCAAGCGCATCTTGGCGTCCGGCGTGCGGCCTTCGGTGTAGACCACCAGCTGGTTCTTGGCGAGGAAGGCGGCGGATACGCCGACCGCGCCGTTGAGCAGTCCGCCCGGATCGTCGCGCAGGTCCAGCACCAGGCCTTTCAGCCCCTGCTTGTTTTCCTTGTAAAGCGCCTGCACGCCGGCGGCCAGGTCCTCGGAGGTGTGCTCCTGGAACTGGGTGATGCGCACATAGCCGAAGTCCGGCTCCAACAGCTTGTACTTGACGCTCTTGGTCTTGATCACCGCGCGCGCCAGCGTGAACACCAGCGGTTTGGTCTCGGTCTTGCGGGCGATGGTCAGCGTGACCTTGGTGCCCGGCTTGCCGCGCATTTTCTTCACCGCGTCGGTCAGGGACAGGCCGCGCACCGGGGTGTCGTCGATCTTGATGATCAGGTCGCCGCTCTTGATGCCCGCCTTCTGCGCCGGCGTGTCCTCGATAGGGGACACCACCTTGACCAGGCCGTCCTCGGCGCCGATCTCGATGCCCAGGCCGCCGAATTCGCCCTGGGTGCCTTCCTTGAGTTCCTTGAAGGCCTCCGGGTCCATGTAGTCGGAGTGCGGGTCCAGACCGGTCAGCATGCCCTTGATGGCGGCGGTGATCAGCTTCTTGTCTTCCACCGGGTCGACGTAGTCCTGCTTGATGCGGCCAAACACTTCGGCGAAGGTGCGCAGCTCGCTCAGCGGCAGAGGGGATTCGCCCTTGTCGGCAAAGGCTTGCATGCTCAGCGTCAGCACGCCGCCGGCCATGGCGCCGGCCACTAGCCAGGCAATCTTCTTCATTCTTTGGCTGCTCATGTTTGTTATCTGTCTCCGTTGCCTGGCTTAGCGCGCCCAGGCTTGCGGGTTTAGGGGTCGTCCCATGTGTCGGATTTCAAAGTACAGGCCGGATTCGCCGCTGTCCAGTGTTCCTGTGTTGCCGATCGTGTCGCCGGCCTTGACGCTGCTGCCCACGGATTTGCCTATCACCGATAGTCCGGTATAGACCGTCATGTAATTGCCGCCGTGATCGACCAGAACGGCGTTGCCGAAACCGCGCAGTTGATCGGCGAACACCACGGTGCCGTCGGCCACGCTGCGCACCGGGGTGCCGTTGGCGGTCTGGATGAACAGGCCTTTCCAGCTGACGCCTTGCTGACGCGGCTTGCCGAAGCGGCCGACCAATTGTCCGGCCACCGGCATTTTCATCCGCCCCTGCAGGCTGACGAAGGCGCGGCCGGCGGCGCTGTCGTCGGCCACGTCGGTGATGGCTTCCTCTTTCACCGTGACCGTCTGCTTGGCTTCCTCCGGCACCGGCTTGCCTTGTTTCTTGGCGTTTTCCGCCAGCTTGCGGCGGCGTTCGTTTTCCTTGCGCGCGGCTTCGCGGGCGGCGGCCAGCCTGGCCTTGCGTTCTTCCGCCGCCTTGCGCGCGATCTCGGCGCGGCGACGCTGGATTTCCTTGTTGATCTGGGCGATCAGGCCGGTCAGGCGTTTTTCGTTTTCCTGCAACTGGCTGAGTTTGCTCTGTCCCGTCTTGATCTCGCCGGTGACCTTGTTGAGTTCTTGCTGCTGGCTGGCCTTGTCCTGCTGCAGCGAGCTCTTTTCCTGGCTCTTGCGGTCCGACAGCGAGTTGAGCCGCGCCAGTTCCTGCTCCAGCTGGAAGGACAGCGCTTCCAGCTCGTGCTGGTGGGTGATCAGCTGGGCCACCAATTGCTGTTGGGCGCGGGCGATGTGCTGATAGTAGGCGAGGTCGCGCGCGCTCTGATTGGGGTCGTTCGCGTTCATCATCAGCTTCATCGCGTCGTGCTGGCCGCTCTTGTACTGGCGCGCCAGCATCAGGGCCACGCGCTGGCGCACCGCGGCCAGGCTGTTGCGGCTGGCGTTGATCTGGGCGCGCAGCGCTTCGAGCTGCTGTTCCGAGCTGCTTTGTTTCTTTTCCAGCTTCACCAGCGCCTGGCTGGTCTGGCTAATGGCTTGTTCCGACTCCTTGATCGCCGATTGCGCTTCTTTTTGCACCGCCTGCTTCTGGGCGATGTCTTTTTTCAGAGTGTCGATTTCCTTGCGCACCGATTTGAGATCTTGCTGGTGCGGGGCGGTGGACAGCGCGGCGGAGGCCGGAGGCGCGGCGTGGCTGCTTCCGGCGATCAAGGCCGCCATCAGGACATAGGGTTTCATGGCCGGGAATATGCTTTCTGCTTGGGCCGCGGGCCGGACGCCCCGTCCTCGAGCGAGGGGTCCGGCTCCTTGACGCCGGCGGAGCCGGCGGCGGCGGGTCTTATTGGAGTTCGATCAGCGATTGACCGGTCATCTCCGCTGGTTGTTCCAGGCCCATCATCGCCAGCAGCGACGGCGCGATGTCGCGCAGCGAGCCGCCGGCGCGGATCCGGGCCGGACGGCCGACATAGAGGAAGGGCACCGGGCTCAGCGTGTGCTGAGTGTGCGGCTGGTGGTGTTCGGCGTCGTACATCTGTTCGCAATTGCCGTGGTCGGCGGTGATCAGCACCTCGCCGCCGGCGGCGCGCATCGCCTCCACGCAGCGGCCGACGCAGTCGTCCAGCGCTTCCACCGCCTTGACCGCGGCGTCGAAGATGCCGCTGTGGCCCACCATGTCGCCGTTGGCGTAATTGCAGATGATGGCCTGATATTGGCCGGAGGCGATGGCGGCGACGATTTTGTCTGTGACTTCGCCTGCGTTCATTTCCGGCTGCAGGTCGTAAGTGGCCACCTTGGGCGATGGCACCAGGATGCGGTCTTCGCCGGGATAGACCTGCTCCTCGCCGCCGTTGAAGAAGTAGGTGACGTGCGGGTATTTCTCGGTTTCGGCGATGCGCAGCTGTTTCAGGCCCTGGCTGGCCAGGTATTCGCCGAAGCCGTTGCTGATTTTCTGCGGCGGATAGGCGATGGACAGGCGGCTGTAGGCTTCGCCGTAGGAGGTCAGGGTGACGAAGTCGGCGAACTTGGGCTGGCGCGCCTTGAAGCCGTCGAAGGCCGGGTCGGTCAGCGCGCTGACCAATTGGCGCGCGCGGTCGGCGCGGAAATTCATGAACACCACGACGTCGCCGTCGCGCATCCGGGCGCTCTCGCCGATGGCGGTGGCCTTGACGAACTCGTCGTTCTCGTCGCGGGCGTAGGCCGCTTCCAGCGCTTCCAGGCCGTTGCGGGCGTGGAACAGGCCTTCGCCTTCCACCAGCAGCCGGTAAGCCGGCTCCAGGCGCTCCCAGCGTTTGTCGCGGTCCATCGCCCAGTAGCGGCCGGTCACGGACGCCAGGCGCGCGGCCGGGCATTCCGCCAGCACCGCGTCCAGCCGTTCCAGATAGGTCTTGGCGCTGCGCGGCGGGGTGTCGCGGCCGTCCAGGAAGGCGTGCACGTGGATGCGCGCGACGCCGGCGGCCTGGGCCGCGCGGATCAGCGAGTGAATGTGGTTTTCATGGCTGTGAACGCCGCCGTCGGACAGCAGGCCCATGATGTGCAGCGTCGCGTCCTTGGCTTTGGCGATGCCGGAGACCAGCGCGGGATTGGCGGCGAAGCGGCCGTCTTCGATGTCGCAGTCTATGCGGCTGATGTCCTGTTGCACCACGCGGCCGGCGCCGATGTTGAGGTGGCCCACTTCGGAATTGCCGAACTGGCCGGAGGGCAGGCCGACGAAGTTTTCCGAGGCGTTGATGGTGCCGTAGGGGAAGGTCTGGCGCAGACGGTTCCAATTAGGCATCGAGGCATGAAGAATTGCGTTGTCATCGCCTTCGGTGCGATGGCCAAAACCGTCGAGAATCAACAACAACACCGGTTTGATGGATTTCATGGCATTCACATTCTGAATATTAGAAAATCTTGATGGTATTGGATTTAGTGTAGTATTGTACCGCAGTCAGACTAAATAAAATGACTCTACAGGGAGAGAAGCCTTGCTGTTCAACGATGACCAGATCGAGCAGACCTCGAGGGCGATGAAGGCCATGTCGCACCCGCTGCGTTTGAAGATCATATCGGTGCTGGAAGACCAGGAAGTGAGCGTGCAGGATATAGTCGAGCAGGTGGGCACGTCGCAGAGCAATATTTCTCAGCATTTGGCCATTATGCGCGACAAGGGCGTGTTGCGCACGCGTAAGGACGCCAACCGCGTTTATTACCGCGTCGGCGACATCCGCACGCTGGAAGTCTTGAAGATGATGCGCGAGGTGTTCTGTGGCTTCGGCGAATAATTCTCCGCCCGGCTGACGCCCGCCGCCGGCCTCCGGCCGGCCTTTGATCGTACCCGGATATGAAAACGCCGCGGCGCATGGCGAGCCGCGGCGTTTTTGCGTCGGGCCCTCGGCCCGGCGATCAATTACTTGGCGGCGGAAGCCGCTTTGTGTTCAGCTTTCTTTCCCGAATGCTTGTGGCCGGATTTCTTGTGGTGCGCGGCGCCCGAAGCATGCTTCTTGTGGTGCTTTTTGCCGGCCTGCTTGTGTTCGGCCTTATGCTCCATTTTCTTTTCGGCGGCGGGCGCGGACGCCGGGGAGGCGGCCAGGGCGCTAGTGGCGAAAGCAGCGGCGATCAGAGCGGAAATCAGTTTCATGATATGTCCTTTCTTGTGTGAAGCCGGTGGTGCATGTCGGCTGCAATTCCAAATGGGTGGAATATGCCTTCTCTGGGATTGAACCCTTCTCGAAAAGTTCACAGGAATTCACAAAGTATCGCTGCGCCGCAAAATGATGACATTGGGTTTTACGGCAACCTGTAGCTGAGCGCCACGCCGACGAGGATGGCCGCGCCTACGCGATTATTGTCGAGAAAGGCTTTGAAGCAGGCGGCGCGGTCGCGTTCCCTGATGTCCTGATATTGCTTGGCCATCAAGGCGACGGCCACGAGCAAGGACAGGTAAAAAGGCCAGGCCAGCGCCAGGTGTAGGCCGATGCCGGCCATCAGCGCGAGGAAGACGGCGTGGAACAGCATGATGGCCAGCACGTCGTAGTCGCCGAAGGTGATCGCCGAGGTCTTGATGCCGATCTTGAGATCGTCCGGTTTGTCGCTGATCGCGTAGGCGGTGTCGTAAGCCAGCGTCCAGCTGGCGTTGGCCAGCAAGAGCAGCCAGGCCAGCGCCGGCACCTCGCCGGTCTGGGCGGCGAAGGCCATCGGGATGCCGAAGGAGAAGGCCAGGCCCAGATAGGCTTGCGGCACCGGGAAGAAGCGCTTGGTGAACGGATAGCTGGCGGCGATGAACAGCGCCGGCACGCTCAAGAGCAGGGTCAGGCCGTTCAGCGGCAGGATCAGCAGCAGCGACAGCAAGGCCAGACCGGCGGCCAGCAGCAAGGCCTCCTTCTTGCCGACCGCGCCGCGGGCGAACGGCCGTTGCCGGGTGCGCGCCACGTGGCCGTCGAAGTCGCGGTCCGCGTAGTCGTTGATCACGCAGCCGGCCGAGCGCATCAGAAAGGTGCCGACGACGAAGATCAGCACGATCAGCGGGTCGGGCCGGCCCTGGCCGGCGATCAGCAGCGCCCACAGCGTAGGCCACAGCAGCAGGAAAGTGCCGATGGGTTTGTCCATGCGCATCAGTTGCATGTAAACCGTCAAACGTTCATTGAGGCGGGTGGCGTTCATCGCAGGAAATTCTCCAGCTCCGGCAAAAAGAGTTCGCAAACCAGCAAGGGCGCCTGCCGCAGCAGAAAGCGGCAGCGCCGCGCCGGGTAGCTGGCGTGCGGGCTGAGTCGGGCCGCCGGCGCGAACAGCGGATGATCGGCGGCGATGAGGCGGTAGCGCAGCGGGTCGCGGAGCAAATCGGGCAGACCGCCGAACAATGTCAGACCCAGCGAGCGGCTGCCGCGGTCTAGAATGGGCTGCCAGGCCGCGCAGTCCAGACGGGTGACGCTGCGGGCGAACACCACCGGGGTGTCGTCCAGGGTCAGCGCCACCTCGCGGGCCTGCAGCGGCGCGCCGGCGGCCAGGCCGAGCGGCTGCGCCTCGTCTTCCAGGCAGGCGTCGGGGCCTTGCCGCAGCACGCGCACGGCGAAGCGGCGGCCGGTGCTTTGCAGCCGTTCGGTCAGCGAGCCGGCTTCGGTGAGACAGGATTGCGCGGCGGCGGACAGCGCCGGCGGTTCCGGCAGCCAGATTGGGGGATTGGGCATGGCGCGCATTATGCCAAAGCCGGCGGGGGCTTGTCCCGTCCCTTCTGCGACGCGACGCGCGCCCATCTGTCTATCCCCAAGCGCAAGCCGGCGGATTATCATGTCGTCATCAAGGGGAAGGAGGAATGATCGCATGATGGAGACTGCGCTGTGGCTGCTGGGCTATCAATTGGCGGGGGAGGTCTTGTCGCGCGGTTTGGGCGTGCCGGTGCCGGGACCGGTTCTGGGCATGCTGCTGCTGTTCGTCACCTTGTGCGCGCGCCGCGGGGCGCCGGCGACGCTGCAGACCCATGCGCCGCGTTTTCTGGCGCATATGTCCTTGCTGTTTATCCCGGCCGGCGGCGCGGTGCTGGCGTATCAGGCCTTGCTGGCCGATTACGGCGCGCGCCTGGCGACGGTGCTGGTCTTGTCGACCTTGATCACCTTGCTGGTGCCGGGGCTGGCCTTGCATTGGATGCTGGCGCGGCGGCGAGGAGGCGGGCATGACTAGCGTCGGCGTATTGTCCGCGCTGAGGGAATCGCCGCTGACCGGGGTGTTCATCACGCTGCTGGCTTACCGGCTGGCCTTGGGGTTTAATCGCCGTTGCCGCGGCCATCCGCTGTCCAACCCGGTCTTGATCGGGGTGTTGCTGGTGCTGGGCTGGCTATTGCTGACGCGCACCGATTACCGGCAGTACATGCAGGGCGCGCAGTGGATACAGATGTTGCTGGGGCCGGCGACGGTGGCTTTGGCGGTGCCCTTGTACGGCAATCTGAGCCGGCTCAAGCGCGCGGCCGGGCCGCTGGCGCTGAGCATCGCCTTGGGCGGCGTCACCGGCGTCGTCAGCGCCGTGGGCCTGGGCTGGCTGTTCGGCTTGCCGCGCGAGGTTTTGCTGTCGCTGAGCACGCGGGCGGCGACCACGCCGATCGCGATGAGCGTGTCGCAAAGCATAGGCGGGGTGCCGGAGTTGGCGGCGATGTGCGTGATCCTGTCCGGCGTTTTCGGCGCGGTGGCGGCGCGGCCCTTGTTCAACGGTCTGCGCCTGCGCGACGATATGGCGCTGGGCGTGGCCACCGGCATTTCCGCGCACGGGATTGGAACGGCGCGGGTGTTTCAGCTGTCGGAGACTGCGGGCGCCTTCGCCGGCCTGGCGATGGGCTTGAACGGGGTGCTCACCGCCTTGTTGGTGCCCTTGCTGCTGGCGCTGTTCCCGTTGTAGCGCGCCGGCGGTTTTCATTTCGCAGTCGCGCCAAGCCGCGCATCCCGCCCTGGGCGGGTGCCCGACTTGGCTCGCTTGCGCCGAATTAAAAATATTTGACGAGGGGTGTGTATGGATTTGATTTTGTGGCGCCACGCCGAGGCCGAGGACGGCTCCGATGATCTGGCTCGCGCGCTGACGCGGCGCGGACAGCAGCAGGCCAGCCAGATGGCGTCCTGGCTGCGGGTGCGCCTGCCGCGCGATTATCTGCTGCTGGCCTCGGAGGCCAAGCGTTCGCAGCAGACGGCGGCCTTGCTGGCGAAAAGCTTTCAGACCTTGCCGGCGCTGAACCCGACGGCGTCGCCGGAGGAGGTGCTGGAGGCGATAGGCTGGCCGGAGACGGACCGCACCGTGGTGCTGGTCGGCCATCAGCCCTATATCGGCTGGCTGGCGTCCAGCCTGTTGTCCGAGCAGCAGCAGTTGTGGAGCGTGAAGAAGGGCTCGATCTGGTGGTTGAGCCACCGCGAGCGCCACGGCATAGAGCAGACGCGTTTGAAGGCGATGATGACGCCGGGCATGTTGCAGCCTTGAGTCGGAACGAAAAAAGGCCCCTCGATCGAGGGGCCTTTTCTATTATGCCGACAGATTGAACGCTTCAAACGACGGCGTCGGCCTCCTGCGCCAGACGCCGGCGCAGCGTCTTGCTGACCTTGACCATGCTGGAGAGCGCGGCTTCCACCTCCGGCCAGCCGCGGGTTTTCAGGCCGCAGTCGGGGTTGACCCACAGTTTTTCCGGCTCGATCACCTGGAGCGCCTTTTCCAGCAGTTGCTGGATTTCCGCTTCCGGCGGCACCCGCGGGCTGTGGATGTCGTAGACGCCGGGGCCGATGGCGTTGGGATAGCGGAAGTGGCCGAAGTCCTGCAACAGCTCCATGTCCGAACGCGAGGTTTCGATGGTGATCACATCGGCGTCCAGCGCGGCGATGGCCGGCAGGATGTCGCCGAACTCCGAATAGCACATATGGGTGTGGATCTGGGTGGCGTCGGCCACGCCGTGGCAAGACAGCCGGAAGGCCTCGCCGGCCCAATCCAGATAGGCGGCGCGGTCGGCGCGCTTCAGCGGCAGGCCTTCGCGGATGGCCGGTTCGTCGATCTGGATCACGCGGATGCCGGCGGTCTCCAGGTCGCGCACCTCGTCGTTCAGCGCCAGGGCGATCTGGCGGCAGACTTCGCCGCGCGGCAGGTCGTCGCGGACAAAGCTCCATTGCAGGATGGTGACCGGGCCGGTCAGCATGCCCTTGACCGGACGCGGAGTCAGGCTTTGCGCGTACTCCGCCCATTCCACGGTCATTGCTTGCGGCCGCGCCACGTCGCCGAACAAAATGGGCGGCTTCACGCAGCGGCTGCCGTAGCTTTGCACCCAGCCGCCCGCGGTGAACACGAAGCCGGACAATTGCTCGCCGAAGTACTCCACCATATCGTTGCGTTCGGCCTCGCCGTGCACCAGCACGTCGATGTCCAAAGCCTCCTGACGGCGGATCGCCAGCTCGATTTCCTGCCGCATCGCCTGGCGGTAGGCGTCGGCGGACAGCTCGCCGCGTTTGAAGGCGGCGCGAGCGCCGCGGATGGAGGCCGTCTGCGGGAAGGACCCTATGGTGGTGGTGGGCAGCAGCGGCAGCTTGAGCCAGGCTTGCTGCGCGGCGGCGCGCGCCGGATAGGCGCTGTGGCGGCGGTCGGCGTCGGCCGGCAGCGTGGCCAGGCGTCGCTGCACTTCGGGGCGGTGGATCAGCGGGCTGGCGGCGCGCTGCTGACGGGCGTAGTCGCTGCCGGCCAATTCATTGGCGATGGCTTCGCGGCCTTGCTCCACGCCGCGTTTCAGCACTTTCAGCTCATTGAGTTTTTGCACCGCGAAGGCGAGCCAGGTTTTGACGTCGACGTCGAGCTGGGTTTCCGCGGCCAGGTCGAAGGGCGCGTGCAGCAGCGAGCAGCTGGGGGCGATCCACAGACGCTCGCCCAGATCGGCGGCCAAGGGTTGCAGGCTGGCCAGCACGCGGGACAGATCGGCGCGCCAGATATTGCGTCCGTCGATGACGCCGGCGGACAGCACCTTGTCCTGCGGCCAGCCGTCGGCGAAGGCCGCCAGTTGCAGCGGCGCGCGCACCAGGTCCAGGTGCAGGCCGGCCACCGGCAAGCGTTGCAGCAGCTCGGCGTGTTCGGCGACGCTGCCGAAGTAAGTCGCCAGCAGCAGGTTCAAGGAACCGTCCTGCAATTGCCGGTAGGCGGGTTCGAAGGCGGCCAGCCATTCCGGCGGCAGGTCCAGCGCCAGAATGGGCTCGTCGATCTGCACCCATTCCACCTTGGCCGCCGCCAGCGCGGCCAGCACGTCGCGATAAGCCTGCAGCAGGGCGGGCAGCAAGGACAGCCTGTCCAGGCCGGCGTGCTTGGCCTTGCCCAGCCACAGCAGCGACAGCGGTCCCAGCAGCACCGGCTTGGCGCGCAGGCCCAGGGCCTGGGCTTCGCGCACTTGCGCCAGCAGGCGCTCCGGCTGCGCCTGGAAGGCGGTGTCCTCATGCCATTCCGGCACCAGGTAGTGGTAGTTGGTGTCGAACCATTTGGTCATTTCCAGCGCCGGCTGGCCGGCGTTGCCGCGCGCCAGTTGGAAATATTGCTCGGTGCTCAGCCGGGCGGCGTCGAAGCCAAAGCGCGGAGGCAGTGCGCCCACCAGCAGCTGCGCATCCAGCACGTGGTCGTACAGGGAGAAATCGCCTACCGGGGACAGTTCCACGCCGGCGCCTTTTTGCAGCAGCCAGTGGCGCTGGCGCAGTTCACGCGCGCCGCTCAGCAGCGCGGCTTCGTCGATTTCGTTTTTCCAGTAGTTTTCCAGCAGGGTCTTCAGTTCGCGCTTGGCGCCGATGCGGGGAAAGCCGAGCAGGTGCAGGGTGGTCATGGCGGACTCCTTGGTTCGTGATGTCCCTAGCATTGCGCAAGCTGTTGTATGATACAAACTCATTATTTTGCCAGTTAACATGAAATGAATTCATGATGAGCATTCTGGAGATCCGACATCTGCGCACCCTGCTGGCGCTGGCCGAAACCGGCAGCGTGTCTTTGGCGGCCAGCCGCCTGTTCCTGACCCAGTCCGCGCTCTCACACCAGTTGAAACAATTGGAGCAGGGCTATGGCATGAGCTTGTTCGAGCGCAAGACCCAGCCGCTGCGCTTCACCGCCGCCGGCGAGCGGCTGTTGGCGCTGGCGCACGACCTGAACGCCCGAGTGGCGTCGGCTGAGCGCGATCTGGCGCGGCTGCGCCAGGGGGAGGCCGGCGAGTTGCGGGTGGCGGTGGAGTGCCATACCTGCTTCGACTGGCTGATGCCGGCGATGGACGCATTCCGCCAGCATTGGCCGGGCGTTGAACTGGACATCGTATCCGGCTTCCACACCGATCCGGTCAGCCTGCTGCTGAGCCATCGCGCCGATCTGGCCATCGTGTCGGAGGCGGAGCCGCAGGCCGGCGTCGATTACCAGCCGCTGTTCGCTTATGAGATGGTGGGCATCGTGGCGCGGGATCACCCGCTGGCGAACAAGCGCTGCTGGCTGGCGGAGGACTTCGCCGGGGAAACGCTGATCCATTACCCGGTGCCGGACGAGATGCTGGATCTGGTGCGCAAGGTTTTGCGCCCGGCGGGCGTCAACCCGGCGCGGCGCAGCAGCGAGCTGACCATCGCCATCATCCAGCTGGTGGCCAGCCGCCGCGGGGTGGCGGCCTTGCCCTACTGGGCGGTCAAGCCCTATCTTGAGCGCGGCTATGTGGTGGCGCGGCCGATAGGCGAGAGCGGTTTGAGCAGCGAGTTGTACGCGGCGGTGCGCAGCGACGACGGCGGCCTCGCCTATATGCAGGATTTTCTGGTCACGGTGAGGGAGCAGAGCTTCGCCACCTTGCCGGGGCTGACGCCGCTGGGCGCGGCCGCCTGACTGGGAAGCGGTTTACGATCGGCTGCGCGCCGTCTGCGACATGCTCATGCGCCACGAGTAGATTCCGCTTTCTCCGCTGGTCTCGCCCTTGCTCACGAGACTGTGAACCGGCTCTTAGGGCAGGTCCAATTGCCGGCGCAGCGACGGCAATTGATTCCAGACGCAGCGCATGCGTTCCGGATGCGCCTGGCCGTAAGCCTTGCCGAACACCAGATAGCTGTTTTCGGTCTTCAGCGGCGGCAGCAGCTTTTTCATGCGCAGCTGCGGGTGTTGCGCCAGGTAAGCGTCGCCGCCGGGTTCGTGCATGGCGAAGGCGGCGATGCGGCCCGCCTGCAGCTTGGCGAAATTTTCTTCCAGATCGGCGCCGGCCTCGGTGGGAATCCGGCGGGCTTTCAATACGCGGATGACCGACCAGCCGCGATTGAAGCCGACGCTGTCGTCCTCGGGCAGGTCCAGCCGGTGGCCGTCCCAACGCAGTGTTGAAGTTTGCGGAACGTAGAGCACGTAGGACAGCGCGGTCAGCCTCAGCCGGCTGTCCGCCAGCTCGCCGCGCATCGGATAGAGCATCTGCTTGGCGCGGTCAGTCTGGAAGGAGAGCATGGCGGCGGCGTCGGCCTGGTTCAGCGCCAGGCTGCGCAGCAGGCGTCGCGCCGGCAGCTGTTGGAACTGGGCGTGCAGGCCGCAGTGTTCCGCCGCTTGCCGGGCGAGGTCGATGACGGGGCCGGACAGTTGCGAGGAGGTCTGTTGGATGAAGGGCGCCGGTTCGGCGCTGCCGACGACGATGCGCAGGACGGGAGCGGCTTGGACCCACCCGCCGGCCAGCAGGGTGAGCAGCGCCAGCGCGGATTTGGACATGGGCGGGTCCTTGCGGAATGATCATGGATTCATTTTATGAGCCCGAGATCGGCCTTGTCATGGCTTTCATCGGCATGGGCTTCCAAACCCAGTTCCTGGATCTTGCGGGTCAGGGTGTTGCGGCCCCAGCCCAGCAGGTGGGCGGCCTCCACTTTGCGGCCGCCGGTATGGGTCAGGCCGCTGCGGATGCAGCTGGTTTCGAAGCGCCGGGTCAGCTCGTCGATGATGCCGGCCTCGCCGGCGCGCAGGCGGCGGCTGACCTCTTCGGCCAGCAGCTGCGGCCAGTCAAGCTGTCCCGCTTCCGCGCCGCCGGCATGGCGCGCGCCGGCGGCCGGGTCGCGCAGTTCCTGCGGCAGATCGGCCACTTCCACGGTCTGGCCGGGCGCCATCACGCTGATCCACTGGCACAGGTTTTCCAGTTCGCGGACATTGCCGGAGAACAGGCTGTGCTTGACCACGTCCATGGCGGCGTCGCTGAGCCGCTTGGGTTCCACGCCCAGCTGGGTGGCGCTCTTGGCCAGGAAGTGGCGGGCCAGCAGCGGGATGTCCTCGCGCCGTTCGCGCAGCGGCGGCAGCCGCAGGCGGATTACGTTCAGGCGGTGGTAGAGGTCTTCGCGGAACTGGCCGTCGCGCACGCGCTGTTCCAGGTTTTGATGCGTGGCGGCGATGACGCGGACATTGGCCTTGATCGGGGTGTGGCCGCCGACGCGGTAGAAGTGCCCGTCGGACAGCACGCGCAGCAGTCGGGTTTGCAGCTCGGTGGGCATGTCGCCGATCTCGTCCAGGAACAGGGTGCCGCCCTCGGCCTCCTCGAAGCGGCCGCGACGGGTGGCTTGCGCGCCGGTGAACGCGCCTTTTTCATGGCCGAACAGTTCCGACTCCAGCAAGTCTTTGGGAATGGCGGCGGTGTTCAGCGCGATGAAGGGTTTGCCCGCGCGCACCGAGTGGCGGTGCAGGGCCTCGGCCACGCGCTCCTTGCCGGTGCCGGATTCGCCGGTGATCAGCACGGTGACGTTGGACTGGGACAGCCGGCCGATGGCGCGGAACACGTCCTGCATCGCCGGCGCCTGGCCCAGCAGCACCGGCATCGCTTCCGGATGATCGCTGACCGCGATGTCCGGCCGGCTTTCCGCCAGCGCGCGCTCGATCAGCAGCACCGCCTGATCGACGTCGAAGGGTTTGGGCAGGTATTCGAAGGCGCCGCCCTGAAAGGCCGCCACCGCGGAATCCAGGTCGGAGTGCGCGGTCATGATGATGACGGGCAGCGTCGAGTGCTCGGACTTGACCTTGGACAGGAATTTCAGCCCGTCGGTGCCCGGCATGCGGATGTCCGAAATGATGACTTGCGGGGCGCGGTCGTAGAGCGCGTTCAGCGCGTCGTCGGCGCTGGCGAAGCTGTCGAAGCCGATGCCGGCGCGCCCCAGCGCCTTTTCCAGCACCCAGCGTATCGCCTTGTCGTCGTCAATAATCCATACCGCTTGGTTCATCGCGAAATCCTTGTGCTCGGCGCCGCCGGCGTGAGCGGGCGGCGGCAATGTGTTTGGGGTGGGCGGGTCCGCTCAATCCGTGGCGAAAGGCAAGGTCACGGTGAAGCAGGTCTGTCCCGGCCGGGAGTCGAATTCGATATTGCCGCCGTGCTGGTGGACGAAGGCCTGGGCCAGGGTCAGCCCCAGGCCGGTGCCTTCGGCGCGGCCGGTGACCAGCGGGTAGAAAATATGGTCCTTGATCTCGTCGGGGATGCCGGGACCGTCGTCGATGATCTGCAATTTCAATGCCAGGGTGTGGCGCTTGCGCGCCAGCGTCACCTGGCGCGCCACCCGGGTGCGCAGAATCAATTGGCCGCGGCCCTTCATCGCCTGAACGGCGTTCTTGACGATGTTGAGCGCCACCTGGATCAGCTGTTCCTTGTCGGCCACCAGCTGGGGCAGGCTGGTGTCGTAGTCGCGGCGAATCTGCAGGCCCTGCGGATATTCGGCCAGGGCGATGCTGCGCACGCGTTCCAGCACTTCGTGGATATTGATCTCGCCGCGCACATGGCTGCGGTGCGGCGCCAGCAGCCGGTCGACCAGCGATTGCAGCCGCAGCGCCTCCTCCTTGATCACCGCGGTGTATTCCTTCAGCTCCGGGCGGTCCAGCAGCTCGTGCTCCAGCAATTGTGCCGCGCCGCGGATGCCGCCCAGCGGGTTCTTGATCTCATGCGCCAGGTTGCGGATCAGCTCCCGATTGGCCTGGTGTTGCAGCAGCAGCCGTTCCTCGTTGGCGATCTTCAACTGCTGATCCAGCGGCCGCAGTTCGATCAGCGCCAGTCCGCCGTCCGCGTCCACCGGCGCCACCGACAGCGCGATGTGCAGCGCCTGCTCGCTGTGCTGCGGGATCAGTTCCAGATCGTGCTCGATGAAGCTGGCGTTGTGGCGCAGCGCGGTGGACAGCGCCTGGCGCAGCGCCGGGCAGGGCTGGAACAGATCGAACAGGCTGTGGCGGCGCAGCTCGCGGCTGCCCAGCGCCAGCAGGTTCTCGCATGCGGGATTGACGAAATGCAGCGCGCCGTCGGCGTCGACGATCAGCACGGGGGTGTCCAGCAGTTCTAGTCCGGCAAAGCTGGTCGGCGGCATGGTGCGGTGTGTCCTGTAGGCTGAGGCGGAGGGCTTGCGCAGGCTGAGCAAAATTCGGGCCATGCCCGCGCGCCCGGGAATGGCCCATTTCTTTTCAGTATGCACCATGATGGTGCGTCAAACTAGTTCTGCCCCAGCTCGCGGCGCAAGGCTTCCACGTTTTTCTGGCGGTCGGTGACTTCGTCCTGCAGCTTCTGCACCCGGTTCAGGTATTTCTGGTAATTGCGGGTTTCGTCGCCGTTGCGCGTGGCCTTGCCGTCGGTCAGCGCTTTTTCCGCCTCGCTCAGCGCTTTTTGCTCATTGGCCAGCTCCTGCTCCAGGATCTTGCGGCGGCCGTTGTCGCGCTGCTTCTGGGTGCCGGGATCGACGCTGGGGTAGCTGCCGGAGGGCTTGGCGTCTCCGTTGCCGCCGCTGCTGTTGGCGGGGGAGGCGCTTTTCTTGTGCTGGCTGGGATAGGAGGAGAGCGGGTTGAGCCGGATCGCCTGCGCGCCGCGTATCGGCACATTGGTGAAAGTGACGTTGCCGTCTTTGTCCACGTACTTGTAAACGGTGGCGTGAGCGGAGGCGCTCAGCAACAGCAAGAGACAAAGCGATAGAGTTTTCATGGGCGGCGTGTCGAGTTCCGGGTTTCAGCTCTGCAATGATATGCAAATCCGCCGGACAAGTCATATATGAAAACGGCAGCCCGAAGGCCGCCGTTTTTCCATGCGCCGGTATTACAGCGAGTAATACATCGCGAATTCCACCGGATGGGTGGTCATGCGGGTCAGGTTGACCTCCTGCATCTTCAGCTCGATGTAGGCGTCGATCCAGTCATTGGAGAACACGCCGCCGCGGGTCAGGAACTCGCGGTCCTTGTCCAGAGCGGCCAGCGCCTCGTCCAGGCTGGCGCACACGGTCGGGATCAGCTTGTCTTCTTCCGGCGGCAAATCGTACAGGTTCTTGTCCGCGGCGTCGCCCGGGTGGATCTTGTTCTGGATGCCGTCCAGGCCGGCCATCAGCAGAGCGGAGAAGCACAGATAGGGGTTGGCCAAGGGGTCCGGGAAGCGCGCTTCGATGCGGCGGCCTTTGGGGCTGGCCACATGCGGAATGCGGATGGAGGCGGAGCGGTTCTTGGCGGAGTAGGCCAGCTTCACCGGCGCTTCATAGTGCGGCACCAGGCGTTTGTAAGAGTTGGTGCCCGGGTTGGTGATCGCGTTCAGCGCCTTGGCGTGCTTGATGATGCCGCCGATGTAGTAGAGCGCGGTTTCGGACAGGCCGGCGTAGCCGTCGCCGGCGAACAGGTTCTTGCCGTCCTTCCAGATGGACTGGTGCACGTGCATGCCGGAGCCGTTGTCGCCGACGATGGGCTTGGGCATGAAGGTGGCGGTCTTGCCGTAGCTGTGGGCCACGTTGTGCACCACGTATTTCAGGATCTGGGTCCAGTCCGCGCGCTGGGTCAGGGTGCTGAACCTGGTGCCGATCTCGTTTTGGCCGGCGGTGGCCACTTCGTGGTGGTGCACTTCCACCGGGATGCCCAGCTCTTCGAGCAGCAGCACCATGGCGGAGCGGATGTCCTGCGAGGAATCCACCGGCGGCACCGGGAAGTAACCGCCCTTGATGCCCGGGCGGTGGCCCATATTGCCGCCTTCGAACTCCTCGGCGGACGCCCAGGCGGCTTCTTCGGCCTTGATCTTGACGAAGCAGCCGGACATGTCTGTGCCCCAGGTCACGCTGTCGAAGATGAAGAATTCCGGTTCCGGGCCGAAATAGGCGGTGTCACCCAGGCCGGAGGCCTTAAGATAGGCTTCGGCGCGTTTGGCGATGGAGCGCGGGTCGCGGTCGTAGCCCTTGCCGTCGGCCGGATCGATCACATCGCAGTGCAGGAAGACGGTGGGTTCGTCGTAGAACGGGTCGATGCGGGCGGTGGCCGGGTCGGCCATCAGCAGCATGTCGGATGCCTGGATGCCTTTCCAGCCCGCGATCGAGGAACCGTCGAAAGCGTGGCCGTGTTCGAACCATGCGTCCGGATCGTCCAGCAGCACATGGGCCGGAATCGACACGTGTTGTTCTTTGCCGCGGGTATCGGTAAAGCGCAGGTCGATGAACTTGACATCATTTTCGGTAATCAGCTTGACTACGTCTGCAACCGCCATGGTTTTCTCCTGAAAGGCTACATGCATCATGTGCGAATGAGTGGATGGCAGGCTCTTAAGCATTAAGCGTGCCAGCTATGAAATCACTGAGATTCCATTGTGTCATAGCCCAAAACCGGGCGCTAGCGGAGTTGAATGAACCAGGGTGGTGCCTGGATTCGGCTTATGCACCAAAACAGGGCGTTGACGGCATTGCGGCCGTCTTCGTCGATATGGATAATCCGTATATTCCGTATATAAGGTAACGAGAGCGGCTGACAAAACCCCGCTAAGACGCTGAGGCCGGCCGGCGCAGCGTCAAGGGGTGTCGGCGGTTCGACAAGGCGGCCGGGCCGCGGGGAGAGCTTGCATGGATCAGATGACGCGGCTATTGCAACAGGCGCGGCGCCGGGCGGAAGAACAGGGCCTGCCCTATCGCGGTGCCTTGACGCCGCAGGAAGCGCACCAGCTGAAGCAGGCGATGCCGGAAGCGGTGCTGCTGGACGTGCGCAGCGCGGCGGAATGGCAGTTCGTCGGCGTGGTGCCCTATGCCCAGCGGCTGGAGTGGCGGAGCTTTCCCGGCATGCAGCCCAATCCGCGTTTCATCGAGCAATTGCAGGACATGCTGCCCAAGGACGGCGTGCTGATGCTGATGTGCCGTTCCGGCGTGCGCTCGGACGAAGCGGCGCGCATGGCCGCCGCCGCCGGTTACACCGAAGCCTACAACGTGCTGGAGGGGTTTGAGGGCGACAAGGACGCCGACGGCCACCGCAACACCGTGGGCGGCTGGAAAGCGCGCGGCCTGCCCTGGCAACAAGGCTGAGCCGGGGCCGGCGCGGCGACGTCGTGGTTGAAGTTTGGCGTATTCCACGGCAAAGTGTCATAGCGCCGCCGGCAGGGCGGCGCGGACGCGACGAGAGCCGCCAACAAAGCCAAGCGCGACGCGGCGCCGGGGCTTTGTTAGCCACTCTCTATCCGAATACCGAAAACATAGCCAAATCTTGGAAAGCTGACTCATGACCGACCGTTACGCCGTTATCGGCAACCCTGTTTCGCACAGCCAGTCGCCGTTCATCCATAACGAATTCGCGACGGCCACCGGCCAGGATATCGCTTACGACAAGTTGTTCGCCGAGCTGGGGCGTTTCAACGAGGTGGTGGCCGAGTTCGTCTCAGCCGGCGGCAAGGGCCTCAATATCACGCTGCCGTTCAAGGGCGACGCCTACCGTTTCGCCAATGAGCTGACCGAGCGCGCCCGCGCGGCGGAGGCGGTCAATACCCTGTGCTTCCGCGACGGCAAGATCTACGGCGACAACACCGACGGCGTGGGCCTGGTGCGTGACATCGTGGACAATCTGGACTACCCGATCGCCGGCGCCAAGGTGCTGATCCTGGGCGCGGGCGGCGCGGTGCGCGGCGTGCTGGAACCCATCCTGGCGCAAAAGCCGGCCTCCTTGACCATCGCCAACCGCACGCTGATCAAGGCCGAGGCGCTGGCGCATCACTTCGCGCCCTGGGGCAAGGTGGAGGCCATAGGCTACGAGCAATTGAAGGGCCGCAGCTTCGACATCGTGATCAACGCCACCTCGACCAGCCTCAGCAATGAATTGCCGCCCATCCCCTACGGCCTGTTCACCGCGCGCACCCTGGCTTACGACATGGTGTACAGCAAGGGCCTGACGCCTTTCTTGCAACGCGCGCAGGCGGAAAACGCCGGCATGCTGGCCGACGGCCTGGGCATGCTGGTGGAGCAGGCGGCGGAGTCCTTCGCCATCTGGCGCGGCGTGGAGCCGGCCACCCGCAAGGTGACCAATATGCTGCGGGAAGTGCTGGCCTGACGCTCGCCGGGTCCGGCGGGTCCGGACCCATCAACAAAGCGTCGCTTTCCCCTCCCGCGGTTTGAATCCCAATCCCCCTTGCCCTGCGAGGGGGCTCGCTTCGCGAGTCAGATGATGCGTCTCTTCCTGAAAGTACTGGCGGCCCTGATGGCCGCCTTTCTGCTGTATAACCTGTGGATCTTCGGCCATATCGTTTATTGGCGCGGCCACAATCCGTCGGCCAGCGCCTTCATGAACGAACAGCTGGCCAAGCTGCAGCAGGACGATCCCGAGGCGGAGCTGCGCCACAAATGGGTGAGTTACGAGCAGATCTCGCCCAATCTGAAGCGCGCGCTGATCGCGTCGGAAGACGCCAAGTTCGTCGATCACGAAGGTTTCGATTGGGACGGCATCGAGGCCGCTTTCGAAAAAAACCTGAAGAAGGGAAAGATCGTCGCCGGCGGCTCCACCATCAGCCAGCAGCTGGCCAAGAATTTGTTCCTGTCCAGCAGCAAGACGCCGTGGCGCAAGGTGGAGGAAGCCTTGATCACGGTGATGCTGGAAACGGTATTGGACAAGCGGCGCATTTTCGAGATTTACCTGAACGTGATCGAGTGGGGCAACGGGGTTTTCGGCGCGGAGGCGGCCTCGCGCTATTACTACCGCTCCAGCGCGGCGCGGCTGTCTTCGTCGCAGGCGGCCAAGCTGGCGGCGATGGTGCCCAATCCGCGCTATTACGACAGCCATCGCGGCGCGCCGGGCCTGGCGCGCAAGACCCGCATCATCCAGCGGCGTATGGGCTATGTGGAACTGCCGTGAGCGCCCGGGGGCCGGATTGGAGCGGCGCAGGCGGCATGTTACAATCGCGACTTTCTTTGAGTGCGCCATGCGCGAGGCATGGCGGCTACGCAATGGACTTACCCAGTTACCCCGTAATCCAATCCCGATTTACCGTTAGAGAATAACGCCCGCCTCAGACCGCCCGCGCCGCGCGCGCCATCTGGGCGGAAGGAGACGTGCATGACGGTTGCCTTCAAGCAACAATCCGCCGATCGTCTGCAAGAAAGCCTGGCCCTGGTGCAGCGCCTGATCGAGCGCCAGCGGCAGTTGGAAGATCTTGTATCCCGTCAGGAGGCGTCCGAGCCGCCGACGGACCCGCTGGCCCCGCATTACAATCTGGAAGCGCTGCGGCTGAAGCTGGAGCAGCTGCACCCGGCCGACGTCGCCCATATCCTGGAAGCCTTGCCGCTGGAAGACCGCCTGCTGGTCTGGGACCAGGTGGGCGGCGCGCGCGACGGCGCCATCCTGCTGGAAGTGTCCGACGCGGTCAGGGAATCGCTGATCGAAGTGATGGAGCACGGCGAGCTGGTCAACGCCGCCGAGCAACTGGACGCCGACGAACTGGCCGAACTGGCGCCGGACATGCCGCGCCAGGTGGTGTACGAAGTGATGGGCGGCCTGGACGAGGAAGAGCGCGCCCAGCTGCAATCCGCGCTGTCCTACGACGAGGACAAGGTCGGCGCGCTGATGGACTTCGACCTGGTCAAGATCCGCGCCGACGTCAGCTGCGAAGTGGTGCTGCGCTATCTGCGCCGTTTCGACGAACTGCCGGCGCATACCGACAAAATCTTCGTCATCGACGACTTGGGCCTGCTCAAGGGCGTGCTGTCCATCCGCAAACTGCTGGTGTCCGACCCCGACGCCTTGGTGGCCGAAGTGATGGCCACCGAGCTGGTCAGCTTCAGCCCGGACGAGGACGCCGCCGACGCGGCGCTGGCCTTCGAGCGCTACGACTTGATCACCGCGCCGGTGGTGGACGAGGCCGGCAAGCTGATCGGCCGGCTGACCGTGGACGAGATGGTGGACGTGATCCGGGAGGAATCCGACAGCGAAGTGCTGAATCTGGCCGGCTTGAAAGAGGAAGAAGACCTGTTCGCGCCGGTGATCGACTCGGTGAAGAACCGCTGGGCCTGGTTGGCGATCAATCTGTGCACCGCCTTCATCGCCTCGCGGGTGATCGGCGTGTTCGAACACTCCATTTCCCAATTGGTGGCCCTGGCCGCGCTGATGCCCATCGTCGCCGGCATCGGCGGCAACTCCGGCAATCAGACCATCACCATGATCGTGCGCGCGCTGGCCATGGGGCAGATGCAGCTGAGCCAGGCCTGGCGTTTGTGGCGCAAGGAGTTGCGAGTCAGCATGATCAACGGCGTGCTGTGGGGCGGGGTGATAGGCAGCGTGGCCTGGCTGTTGTACGGCAGCTTTTCGCTGGGTCTGGTGATGCTGGGCGCGATGCTGCTCAATCTGATGCTGGCCGCCACCATGGGCGTGTTGATTCCCTGCCTGATGCAGCGCTCCGGCCGCGACCCGGCGCTGGGCTCCAGCGTGCTGATCACCGCCTGCACCGACTCCGGCGGCTTTTTTATTTTCCTGGGTCTCGCCACCCTGTTCCTGTTGTGACGAGCATGCTGACGATAGCCGAGGCGTTGCGCCTATACCCCTTGCCCCGCCTGGAAGCCCGCATGCTGTTGCAGCAGGCGGCGCCGGAGCTGACTCACGCCCGCATCGCGGCCTACCCGGAACAGACGCTGAGCGCGGAACAGGAGGCGTGTTTCCGCGGGCTGGCCGCCCGGCGCGCCGCCGGCGAGCCGGTGGCCTATTTGATCGGCCGGCGAGAATTCTACGGCCGCGATTTCACTGTGGGCCCGCAGGTATTGATCCCCCGGCCGGAAACCGAGCACTTGATCGAGGCGGCCTTGCAGCGGTTTGGCGACCGCGCCGCCCGCGTTGTCGACCTGGGCACCGGCAGCGGTGCCATCGCCGCGACGCTGGCGCTGGAGGCGCCGGCATGGCGGGTCTGCGCCGTTGATCTGTCGCCGGAGGCGCTGGCCATCGCGCGCGGCAACGCGGAACGCCTGGGCGCGCGCGTCGATTTTTATCAGGGTAGCTGGTATCAAGCCTTGCCCGAGAACGCGGTCTTCGATCTCATCGTGTCCAATCCGCCGTATATACAGCGCGACGACGAACACCTGGGGCAGGGGGATGTGCGCTTCGAGCCGCGGATGGCGCTGACCGACGAGGCCGATGGGCTGGACTGTCTGCGCGCCATCGCCGCCGACGCGCCGCGACGGCTGGCGCCGGGCGGCGGCTTGATCGTCGAGCACGGCTACGACCAGGGCGCGGCGGTGCGCGGGCTTTTCGCCGACGCGGGTTTGCTGCAAGTGGAAACCATTGTCGATCTGGCGGGTCTGGATCGAATCACCCTTGCAACGATGAAAGCTGACTGATGTGGTTTAAGTTGTCCTGTTTGCGCCGGCTGTGGCCGGCGTTGTTGTTATCGCCGCTGGCTGTCCTGCTGGCAGTGTCCCCGGATTTCAATCGAGAATTGTTTCTGATCCTGCATGAGGCCGGCCGCGTCGCGCCCGGCGCGTTCTGGCGTCTGTTGAGCGTGCTGGGCGACTGGCCCACGGTGCTGGCCCTGCTGCTGGCCTTGAGCTGGCGGCGGCCGGACAAGCTGCCGGCCTTGTTGGCGGGCTGCGGCGTCGGCGTGTTTCTGGCCATCGTGCTCAAGGCGGGCTTCGCCGTGCCGCGACCGCCGTTGGCGCTGCCGCCGGGCTCGGTGCAATTGCTGGATGATTTGCCCGGCAACGGCTCTTTCCCCTCCGGCCATGCGATGGCATCCGCCACGCTGGCGAGCTTTCTTTATTATTCAGGCGTCTTGCGCCGCGGAGCCTTGCTGACGGCGGCCGTGGCCTTGGTGATGCTGTCGCGCTTGGCGATAGGCGTGCACTGGCCGCTGGATGTGACGGTGGGCGCCTTGCTGGGATGGGCGTCCATGAGCGCCGCTTGCCGCTGGGCCTGGCCTCGGGGATGGCCGGCGGGCTTGAGCGCGCGGCTGCAGTCGCTGATGCTGCCGGCCTTGGCGCTGCAGCTGCTGTGGCTGTTGTACAAGCCGGGCAGCCATGAGGAGTACGGCCTGAGGCTGGCGGTGTGCGCGCTGGTGCTGGCCGCGGGTTGTTGGCGCTGGCGGCGCGCGCGCTTGGGATAGCGCCGGAGCGTTCGTGCTCCGGCATGACAAAGGCGGCCCAATGGGCCGCCTTTGTCGAAATCAGGCCGGCGCGCCGGCAAAAGCATTACAATAACGCCGGTGCCGGCAGGGCCGGATGCCTGATCAATGGTGGTGGCCGTGCTCGCCGTGGGCGTGACCATGGCTGACTTCATCGGCGCTGGCGGCGCGGATTTCTACTACCTTGGCGGTGAAGCGGATGCTCTGGCCGGCCAGCGGGTGGTTGGCGTCGACCACGGCCTTGCCGTCGGCGATGTCGGTGACGCGGAACAGCAGCACGTCGCCGGTTTCCGGATCGTCGGCTTCGAACATCATGCCGACTTCGACGTCAGCCGGGAACACGTCCAGGTCTTCCAAGCGGATCAGTTCTTCTTCCGGGTCGCCGAAAGCGTCGTCCGGCGTCATCTTGACGTCGATGGCGTCGCCAACGGCCTTGCCTTCCAAAGCTTCTTCCACCAGCGGGAAGATGCCGTCGTAGCCACCGTGCAGATAGCTGATCGGCTCTTCGGTCTTGTCGAGGAGGTTGTTGTCAGCGTCGAACATCTCGTAGTGGAGGGTCACGACGGTGTTTTTGGAGATTTGCATGAGTGCGGATCCGTGAAGGAAGGTAAATAAAGCGGATGGCGGCGCAAGCCGGCCATCGAAAACGATTTTCAGATGCGCCGCCAATTGCGCGCATCCCATATTGTAAACCATTGCCGGGCGTTTCAGCCCGTGAAACTGCCATGAACACAACAACTTTGCTGGGCGGGATGTCGCCCGAACAGTTCCTCGCCGAGTACTGGCATAAGAAGCCTTTGCTGATCCGCGGCGCCCTGACCGAGGTGGGGCCGCTGGCGGATTTTTCGGTGCTGTCGCAACTGGCGACCCGCGAAGACGCGGAGTCGCGTCTGATTGAATGCCGCAACGGCCGCTGGAGCCTGGAGCGCGGTCCGTTCCGCCCGGCGCGTTTCCGCCGGTTGCCGGAGACGGACTGGACCTTGCTGGTGCAGGGCGTTAACCAGCATCTGCCGCATATCGACGAGCTGCTGTGGCGCTTCAACTTCATTCCCTACGCGCGGCTGGACGATCTGATGATCAGCTACGCGCCGCCGGGCGGCACCGTGGGGCCGCATTTCGACGCCTACGACGTGTTCCTCTTGCAAGTGGGCGGGCGCAAGCGCTGGCAGATCTCCACCCAGCACGACGACGACTTTATCGAAGACGCGCCGATCCGGGTGCTGAAGGACTTCCGTTGCGAGCAGGAGTTCGTGCTGGAGCACGGCGACATGCTCTATCTGCCGCCCAAGTGCGCGCATCACGGCGTGGCGCTGGACCCGGGCATGACTTATTCGATCGGCTTCCGCGCGCCGCCGGCGCAGGAGCTGGCGACGCAATTCCTGGTGCATCTGCAGGACCGCATCTGCGCGGAAGGCGTGTACGCCGATCCCGGGCTCAAGCTGCAGCAGGACCCGGCGCGGATCGGCGACGAGATGGTGGAGCAGGTCAGCCGTCTGCTGGAGCAGATCCGTTGGGACAAGGCCGCGGTGGGGGACTTCCTGGGCCACTATCTGACCGAACCCAAGGCGCATGTATTTTACGACGCGCCGGAAGAGGAGTTGGATGAAGCCGAATTCGAGAGCGAAGCGACATTGCGCGGACTGGAACTGGACCGCAAGAGCCAGATCCTGTTCTGTGGCGATAGTTTCTATTGCAACGGCGAGAAACTGGAGGTCGCGGAAGAGGATTTCGCCGCTTGGCGCGCCTTCGCCAATGCCAGAGGCATTGCCGGCGCGGCGCTTGGGCCTGGCATGCAGGAATGTTTGTACGAGGGATACCTGGCAGGCTATTGGCATTTGGCGACGAATGTAGCAAAATAACCACAGAAATTGTTCGGATGCGCAAGTGATATCGACAAATTCTGGCCTCAACGACAGGGGTAAACGCCCGTTTTTGTGGCTATGCTGCTTTGCGGAAGAGGATTATGGGCAAAGGTGTTTTTTTGGAATTTTGCCCCCTATACAGCCTTTTTTTTCGTGATACAATTTGCGCACTGATGGATTTTCAGTCGCCCGGCTTATTTCGAAGACCGTGCGATAACTGACGTCTTGTTCAACTTATCCTCAAAGGTAATGAAAAAATGAAACAGTCGCTCCTCGTTGCTGCCCTGCTGGCTGTAGCCCTGTCCGCTTGCGGTAAGAAAGCTGAAGCTCCGGCTGAAGCTTCCGCTCCTGCTGTTGAAGCATCCGCTCCGGCTGCCGCTCCGGCATCCGCTCCGGCTGCTGAAGCTTCCGCTCCGGCTGCTGCTTCCGCTCCGGCTGCTGAGGCTTCCGCTGCCAAGTAATTCTTGGCCTGCGACAAAAAAACCGGCTATGGCCGGTTTTTTTGTATCTGTAGCAAATGGAACAAGGGGTGTTGCAACATGAAAACAACACAATTGTCTGTTCGCTACAAAGCGTTACATTTCGCCTGATAACGGATGGCCGGATTCATTGACCGGCCATTGGGAAAACAAGGCGCAAAGAAAAGCCCGCGACAGCGGGCTTTATCTTTTGGGACGCGTTGATTTCGCGTCTTATTGCAGCTCGGTTTGCAGCTTGGACAGCGCGGCCTTGCTGAAGGCGTCCGACAGCGGCTTGCCTTGTTTGTCCTGGATGGACACCGTGCTGGAGCCGGGCGCGGTTTCCTTGATCTGCACGCGGTATTCCTGCTCCGTGGGTTTGGCGGATTTGCCGTCGTCGCTCTTCCAGAAGGCGAGGCCGGACCAGAAACCGCCGGACTCGTTCTTGTCGGTTTCGCTCTTGGCCGGTTTGACGAAGTAAACGCCCTGGGAGCGGTCGCGGTCACTGACCACCAGGCCGACGCGGTCCAGCGCCAGGCCGACGCGGCGCCATGCGCGGTCAAACTCGTCGCTGAGCAGCAACTGGCCGTCGACGATGGGGGTTTGCGGCTTGGCCGGCGCGCTCAGCGTCTGCTTGACCTGTTCGCGGGCTTTGTCTTCCGCCATGCCCAGATTCATCATGAAGCGGCCCAGCAACTCGGCTTCCAGGCCCGGGTCGGTGGCGCGTGGCTGCCAGATGGTATTGGTCTTGGTGGTGTCGGCATAGACTTCTTCCATGCCGCGGTGGGAGAAGTAAACTTCCGTGCCGTTGGCGGTCTTTTCCAGACGAATGCGGAACTTGTCGCGCTCGCCGGTGGAGTAGACGCTGCCGAGGCCGACGGTTTCCAGCAGCTTGCGCAGGCCGTCGTTGGGCAGTTTGGCGCGGTTTTCCGCCCAGTCCGTTTCCATCACGCCCACGGCCGGGTCTTCGCTCTTGATCACGAAGCCGTTGTCCTGCCAGAAGGCTTTCAGCGCGGGCCACAGCTGTTCCGGGCTCTTGCCCGACACCACCAGCCAGCGCTGGGTGCCGGCGCGTTCCATCTTGACGTTGTCCAGCTGGTTCAGCGCGACCGAGCTACCGGCCGCCGGCTGTTGCGCCGGCGCGTCGGTCTTGGCGCCCTGGGCGGCGGCGCTGGCGGCGCCTGGGATGGTGTATTTGTTCTGGACTTGCGGCGCGGTCAGATCCGGCGGCACTTCCAGAGTGTTGACGGTTTTGGGCTTGTCGGACTGGTAGTCCAGCTTTTTGGTCAGCGGCTGTTGCGAGCTGCAACCGGCGATAATGCCAGTTGCCAGCAGAATCGCGGCGGGCGCGGTTCGTTTCATGCGGTCTCCCATCGTTTCGGCAGGGGAAGGGTTAAAGGACGTCGGCTTGTTTCATCGCCGCTTCCACGGCCGCTTGCGCGTCGGGGGAGAGCGGAGTCAGCGGCAGGCGGATGCCGGAGGGAATCCGGTTCATCCGCGTCAGCGCCCACTTGGCCGGAATCGGGTTGGGTTCGATAAACAGCTGCTTGTGCAGGCCTTGCAGCTTGTCGTTGATCTCGCGAGCCAGCTTGGCGTTGCCGCTGGTGGCGGCTTTGCACAGCTCGCTCATGGATTTGGGGGCGATGTTGGCGGTGACCGAGATCACGCCGTGGCCGCCGCACAGCATGAAGGCCATGCCGGTGGCGTCATCGCCGGAATAAAGGGTGAAGCCGTCCGGAACGCGCATGACCAGATCGCAGGCGCGGCCGATGTCGCCGGTGGCGTCTTTCAGGCCGACGATGTTGGGGTGGGCGGCCAGGCGCAGCGCGGTGTCGTTGCTCATGTCGGCAACGGTGCGGCCGGGCACATTATAAAGAATGACCGGCAGCTTGCTAGCGTCGGCGATCGCTTTGAAATGCTGGTACAGACCTTCCTGAGTGGGCTTGTTGTAATAAGGCACGACGGACAGCACGTAATCGGCGCCAACCTCCTGGGACAGGTGGCTCAGCTCGATCGCTTCGGCCGTGGAGTTGCCGCCGGCGCCGGCGACGACTTTGACGCGGCCTTCAGCGTATTCGACAACCGCCTTGACCACGGCGATATGCTCGGTCACGTTCAATGTGGCGGATTCGCCCGTGGTGCCAACCGCGACAATGCCGTCGGTGCCATTCTCAATATGGAAATCGACGAGTCGTCGCAGTGCCTCGTAGTCCACCGAGCCGTCTGCGGACATCGGGGTGACCAGGGCGACCAAGCTGCCGGTAAGCATAGTTCAGCCTATCTCAGGGAATAGAAAACAAGGCTTACGATTGTAGCGGAATTCCAGATGCTGGCAAAAGGTAGGCGGCGTTTCCGTGACGGACGGCTCGGGAAAACGCCGGCACTGTGCTAGAATCCCACGTTTTTCCGATACTTACGGCTATTTGGCTGAAGGATCCCTAAGCGTGATTACCACAAGCAACATTACCATGCAGTTTGGCGTCAAACCTTTGTTCGAAAAGGTTTCCGTCAAATTTGGCGAAGGCAACCGTTACGGCCTGATCGGCGCCAACGGTTCCGGCAAATCCACTTTTATGAAGATTCTGGGTGGCGACCTGGAGCAGACCAGCGGCGAGGTGGCCATCGAGAACGGTCTGCGCCTGGGTAAGCTGCGTCAGGATCAGTTCGCCTATGAAGATCAGCGCGTCATCGACGTGGTGATGATGGGCCACACCGAGATGTGGGCGGCGATGAGCGAACGCGACGCCATCTACGCCAACCCGGAGGCCAGCGAAGACGACTATATGCACGCGGCCGAACTGGAAGCCAAGTTCGCCGAATACGACGGCTACACCGCCGAGGCGCGCGCGGGCGAGCTGCTGATGGGCGTGGGCATTCCGGTGGAACAGCACGCCGGCCCGATGAGCGAAGTGGCGCCGGGCTGGAAGCTGCGCGTCTTGCTGGCGCAAGCCCTGTTCTCCAATCCGGACATCCTGTTGCTGGACGAACCGACCAACAACCTGGATATCAACACCATCCGCTGGCTGGAACACGTGCTCAACGAGCGCAACGCCACCATGATCATCATTTCGCACGACCGTCACTTCCTGAACTCGGTGTGCACTCATATGGCGGACTTGGACTACAACACCATCCGCATCTACCCGGGCAACTACGACGACTATATGATCGCGTCGGCTCAGGCAAGGGAGCGTCAGCTGTCGTCCAACAGCAAGGCCAAGGAACGCATCCAGGAACTGCAGGAGTTCGTGGCCCGCTTCTCCGCCAACAAATCCAAGGCGCGTCAGGCGACCAGCCGACTGAAGCAGGTGGACAAGCTGAAGTCCGAAATGGTGGAAGTGAAGCCGTCCAGCCGTCAGAACCCGTTCATCCGTTTTGAAATGGACGACAAGTTCAAGCTGCACCGTCAGGCGGTGGAGGTGGATCACCTGAACAAGGCTTACGACGCCAAGGTGCTGTTCAAGGATCTGAGCCTGATCCTGGAAGCCGGCGCCCGTCTGGCCGTCATCGGCCCCAACGGCGCGGGCAAGACCTCGCTGGTCAAGCTGCTGGCCGGCGCCTTCAACGCGCCGTTCGCCGAAGGCCTGAGCGCCGACCGCGGTTCGATCAAATGGGCGGAAAAAGCCCAGGTCGGCTATTTCGCCCAGGACCATGAAGCCGATTTCGACAGCGATATGACGCTGACCGAATGGATGCGCGAATGGGGCCAGGAAGGCGACGACGAGCAGGTGATCCGCGGCACGCTGGGCCGTCTGTTGTTCGGCGGCGACGAAGTGGGCAAGCCGGTGCGCGTGCTGTCCGGCGGCGAGAAGGGACGCATGCTGTACGGCAAGCTGATTCTGCAAAAGCCCAATGTGATGATCATGGACGAACCGACCAACCATATGGATATGGAATCGATCGAGTCCCTGAACATGGCGCTGGAGAAGTACAAGGGCACCCTGGTCTTCGTTTCCCACGATCGTCAGTTCGTCAGCTCGCTGGCGACGCACGTGCTGGAACTGGACGGCAAGGGCGGTTATGACTACTACACCGGCAACTACGAAGACTATCTGGCCAGCAAGGGCCTGGAGTAAGCCTCGGCTCTTGGTCGGTTACACGCGGTAACTGACCTGTAGAGCAGTTGCTTTACCGGCGGGAGTCAGTGCGCTATATTGCAGTGCGTCTTGTGCGCTGCAATGGCTGCAGCGCACAAACTCCCGCTTTTCTTTTTTGCTTTAAAAAATAACCAATAAAAACAGGTGTTTGGCCATAGGTGGTCGATGGTGGAGTTGTAAGTCCGGCCTCCGGGCGGATTGCCTGTCATCTACAAAGTCAGTAAGGAAAATCCATGCGCTTGAAAGGTAAAGTCTCCATCATCACCGGCGCCGCCAGCGGCATCGGCAAGGCGACCGCCGAGAAATTCGTCAAAGAAGGCGCAGTCGTCGCCGTTTGCGACCTCAATCTGGACGCGGTCAACGCGGTGGTCGAGGAGTTGCAGCAGGCCGGCGGCGAAGCCATAGGCTATAAGGTGGACGTGACCAATAAGGGCCAGATCGCCGACATGGTCGCCGACCTGAAAAACCGCCGCGGCCGCATCGACGTGCTGGTCAACAACGCCGGCATCGTCATGGACGCCCAGTTGATGAAAATGACCGAAGACCAGTTCGACAAGGTGATCGACATCAATCTGAAAGGCGTTTACAACTGTGCCCGCGCGGTGATCGACACCATGGTGGAGCAGGGCGGCGGCGTGATCTTGAACGCGTCCTCGGTGGTGGGCGTCTACGGCAACTTCGGCCAGACCAACTACGCGGCGTCCAAGTTCGGCGTCATCGGCTTCGTCAAGACCTGGGCCAAGGAGCTGGGCAAGAAGGGCATCCGCGCCAATGCGGTGTGTCCGGGCTTTGTCGCCACTCCCATCCTGCAATCGATGCCGGAAAAAGTGATCCAGGCGATGGAAGACAAAGTGCCGATGCGGCGCATGGCCGACCCGACCGAGATCGCCAACGTCTACGCCTTCCTGGCGTCCGACGAGGCCAGCTACATCAACGGCGCGGCCATTGAGGTGACAGGCGGCCTGACGCTCTGATCCTGCGCCCCTGTACGCGAAAACGCCCCGATATCGGGGCGTTTTGTTTTGTCTGGCCGGAAGCGGCTCAATCCTCGCTGTCCGGGTCGCGCGCCAGCAGCGCGGCTTCGACTTCGCGCCGGTGCAGATGGGGCGCGAACAGTTCGATGAAGGTGTAGGCGAAGCCGCGCAGATAGGCGTCCTTGCGGATGCCGATCTTGGTGGTGGACGGCTCGAACAGATGGCCGGCGTCCAGCAGCTGCAGATTGATATCGCGCTCCGGCTCGTAGGCCATGCTGGCGATGATGCCGATGCCCAGCCCCAGGCTGACATAGGTCTTGATCACGTCGGTGTCTATCGCGGTCAGCACCACATTGGGCGCCAGGCCCTGATCGGCGAAGGCCTTGTTGATCTTGGAGCGGCCGGCGAAGGCGAAGTCGTAGGTGACGATGGGGTAGCGGGCGATGTCCGCCAGCGTCAGCGGGCGATCCAGCTTGGTCAGCTCGTGCCCTTCCGGCACCACGATGGAGCGGTTCCATTCATAGCAGGGCAGCATCGCCAATTCCTTATACAAGGCGATGCCTTCGGTGGCGATGGCGAGGTCGGCTTCGCCGGACACCACCATTTCGCAGATCTGGGTGGGGCTGCCCTGCTTGATCGACAGCCTCACCTTGGGGTAACGTCGAACGAACTCGGCGATGGCCGGCGGCAGCGCGTAGCGCGCCTGAGTGTGTGTGGTGGCGATGGTCAGCGCGCCTTCCGCCTCCTTGGAGAATTCGTCGCCCACCCGTTTCAGATTCTGCGCTTCGCGCAGAATGCGCTCGGAAATGCGCAGCACCTCCTTGCCCGGCTCGGACACCGAGACCACCCGCTTGCCGTTGCGGATGAAAACCTGGATGCCCAGCTCGTCCTCCAGCAGCCGGATTTGCTTGGAAATGCCCGGTTGCGAGGTGTGCAGCTTTTCCGCGGCCTCCGAGACGTTCAGCCCTTGCTTGGCCACCTCGACCAAGTAACGCAGTTGTTGCAGCTTCATGCGACGCCATCCTCTATAAAACCTGTAGTAATTAAATACTAACACAATATTCTTTTCGGTTTATAAGCGGCTTGGGTAGGATTGTCATGAAATTTCCTGCCTGGAGCCTTTGATGAGCCTGGAAGCAAAACTGGACGCCACCGTCGCCTGCCTCAGGACGATCGCGGCCGAGCATCCGGACGCCGTGCTGGCCAACAGCTATGGCGCCGAGGACATGGTGCTGACCGATCTGATCGCCCGCCTGGGCCTGGGCATCGCGGCCTTCAGCCTGGACACCGGCCGCCTGCCGGCGGAAACCTACGACCTGATGCAGCGGGTGGAAGAGCGTTATCCCAGCCACCCCGTCGCCGTGTATTTCCCGCAGTCCGCCGCGGTGGAGCAGTATGTGGCCCTCCACGGCATCAACGGCTTTTACCGCAGCGTGGACGCGCGCAAGTCCTGTTGCCAGCTGCGCAAGCTGGAGCCGCTAAGGCGCGCGCTGGCCGGGCGGTCCGCCTGGATCACCGGGCTGCGGCGCGAACAGTCGCCGACGCGCCAGGATCTGCAGGTCAGCGAATACGACGCCGACAACGGCCTGCAAAAGTTCAGCCCGCTGCTGGACTGGAGCGAGGGCGAGGTCTGGGACTATCTGCGCGCACACGAAGTGCCCTACAACGCCCTGCACGACCGCCATTACCCCTCCATCGGCTGCGCGCCCTGTACCCGGGCCATTTCGGTGGGCGAGGACGTCCGCGCCGGCCGCTGGTGGTGGGAAAACCCCGATTCCAAGGAATGCGGCCTGCACGTCAAGGCCAGCCCGTTGAAACGCCCGGCATAGCGCCGCCTGAAAGAGCACCATGTATCAATATGATGAAGTCGATCACCGCATCGTGCGCGAGCGCGTGGTTCAGTTTCGAGATCAGACCCGGCGCTATCTGGCCGGCGAACTGAGCGAGGACGAGTTTCGCCCGCTGCGGCTGATGAACGGCCTGTACGTGCAGCGCCACGCGCCCATGTTGCGCGTCGCCATTCCCTACGGCCACCTGCGCAGCGGCCAGCTGCGCAAGCTGGCCGACATCGCCCGCCGCTACGACAAGGGCTACGGCCATTTCACCACCCGCCAGAACATCCAGTTCAACTGGCCGGAGCTGGCGCGGGTGCCGGATATCCTGGAAGAGCTGTCCACGGTGGAAATGCACGCGATCCAGACTTCCGGCAACTGCGTGCGCAACACCACCACGGACGCCTTCGCCGGCGTGGCCGGCGACGAGCTGCTGGACCCGCGCCCCTGGTGCGAGATCATCCGTCAGTGGAGCACGCTGCACCCCGAGTTCACCTTCCTGCCGCGCAAATTCAAGATCGCGGTGTCCGGCAGCGTGGAAGACCGCGCGGCCACCCGCGTGCACGACATTGGCCTGCACGTGGTGCGCAACGAGGCCGGCGAAGTCGGTTTCCGCGTGATGGTGGGCGGCGGACTGGGGCGCACGCCCATCGTCGGCGACGTGGTCAAGGATTTTCTGCCCACCCCGCATCTGCTGACCTATCTGGACGCGGTGCTGCGGGTCTATAACCGCTTCGGCCGCCGCGACAACAAATACAAGGCGCGCATCAAGATCCTGGTCAAGGCGATGACGGTGGAGGGCTTCGCCGCCAAGGTGGAGGACGAATGGCTGCATATCAAGGGCGGCCCGGCCACGCTGCGCGACGAGGACGTTGCGCACTACGCCAGCTTTTTCACCGATCCGCCGTATCAGACGCTGCCGGCCAATCCGCCCGAGCTGCGGACCTGGCTGGAAGAAGACAAGGGCTTCGCCCGGTGGGCGGAGCGCAATACCCGCGCTCACAAGCGGCCGGGTTATCGTTCGGTCGTGCTGTCGCTGAAACGCGCCGGCGTGCCGCCCGGCGACATCAGCGCGGAACAGATGGACGCGGCGGCGGAATTGTCCGAGCGCTTCGGATTCGGCGAACTGCGCGTCGCCCATGAACAGAACCTGGTGTTGCCGGACGTGCCGGAAAAGGATTTGCACGCCTTGTGGCAGCTGGCGCGTCAGCACGGCTTCGCCACTCCCAATATCGGCCTGCTCACCGACATCATCTGCTGTCCGGGTGGCGACTTCTGCTCGCTGGCCAACGCGCGCTCGATTCCGGTGGCCGAGGCCATCCAGCAAACCTTCGAGGACATGGACTATCTCTACGACCTCGGCGACATCGACTGCAATTTCTCCGGTTGCATGAATGCCTGCGGCCACCATCACATCGGCAATATCGGCATTCTGGGCGTGGATAAAAACGGGGAAGAGTGGTACCAGATCACGCTGGGCGGCAGCCAGGGCAGCGCCACCAGCATAGGCAAGGTGATCGGGCCCTCGTTCGCCCAGGCCGACGTGCCCAAGGCCTTCACCACTATCATGAGCGTCTATCTGGAGCAACGCGGTCCGGGCGAGCGCTTCATCGAAACCGTGCGCCGCATCGGCATCGAACCCTTCAAGGAGCGGGTGTATGCCAAACATCATTAAACAGGGACAAGTCCGGCCCGACGATTGGAATCTGCTGCGCCAGGATGAAAACGGCCAGTTGCCGGAAACCGCCGCGGGCGGCAATGTGATCGTGCCGCTGTCCGATTGGCTGGAACGACGCGCGTTCTGGCGCAGCCATGCGGCGCGGGTGGGCGTCTGGCTGGGACCGGAGGACGATCCGGGGCGGCTACTGGCCGATTTGCCAGAGCTGGAGCTGATCGCCGTCGATTTTCCGGCCTTCACCGACGGGCGCGGCTACAGCCATGCGCGCTTGCTGCGCGAGCGCTATGGCTATCGCGGGGAACTGCGGGCGATCGGGGATGTCTGGCAAGACTTGCTGCATTCCATGGCGCAAGTTGGTTTTGATGCATTTGCCATCAAGGACGGCAAGACACTGGAATCTTCGCTGGATGGTTTCAATACTTTTAGCGAAAACTATCAGGCTACCGTGCTGAACCCGCTGCCACTGTTTCGTAGGCGCGTCACATCGGTGTAATGTGTGGCTTATGCGAGACAGAGGCTGAAAAAAAACGCTTTTTTTGACGTTTTTTTGCAACGGATTGCTCGCAATCTGTGGCGCCTCAAGTTGACATGGGATTGCAGCGTTTCTATAGTGCGGGTTAACTGCATAAACACAGTTTGCAGATCACCCTGTTGTTTGCAGTAAAATTGTTCGTGTGGTCTTTGCGTCAGCCCGCATTGCTACCCATTTTATAGATTAAAGAGGGAATAACATGACTAAACAGCTGAAACTGAGCGCCCTGGTTGCTGCTCTGTTGGTTTCCGCTAGCGCTTTTGCTGCTAAACCTGGCTATGCCGTTGACCAGTCCACCGAATCCGTGACTCGCAACAACTACGGCGAGTGCTGGAGAACCAACTTCTTCGACAAGGCCAAGGACGGCCTGGTTGAATGTGGCGACCGTGAAGCTGCCAAGCCGGTAGCCGAAGCTCCGAAGCCGGTGCTGGTTTCCGAAAAAGAAAAAGTCACCCTGTCCGCTAAAGTGCTGTTCGACTTCGACAAGGCCAAGCTGCGCGCCGACGCCAAGAACGAACTGGACCCGCTGGTTGAAAAGCTGAAAGCCAACGCCGGCAAAGGCTACCTGAAGTCCGTTGAAGTTGCTGGCTACACCGACTTCATGGGTTCCGCCGCTTACAACAACCGTCTGTCGCAAGAGCGCGCCGACGCTGTTAAAGGCTACTTCATCGCTGCTGGCGTTCCGGCTGAAAAAGTGACCTCCGTAGGTCGCGGCTCCGCTGAAGCCAAGATGACCGCCGAGTGCAAGGCCAAATTCCCGAAATACCAGAAGAAAGGTTCCAAGCAGAACCTGGCTATCAAGGAATGCATCGAGTCTGATCGTCGCGTTGAGCTGACCATCGACGCGGTTAAAGAGTCCCTGGTTGAGAAGAAGTAATCTCGATTAGTCGCTCTGTTCAAAAAGCCCCGCAATCTTGCGGGGCTTTTTGCATTGGACGGCGGAGGGCGGGCTCCTTTCGCCGTCGCCGCCCCAATTGCGTTTCATGTCTGGACGCTATCCGTGGCTGGCAGATACAATCGAAGGTTTTCAGGACGCAATAAGACCAGCACATGCAGGTATTTTTTGGAGATCCGCGGCGTTATCAGCTGCCAGCCTGCGCCTTGACCATCGGCAATTTCGACGGCGTGCACCTTGGCCATCAGAAAATGCTGCAGCGCCTGCGGCTGGAAGCCGACGCGCGCGGCTTGCCGACGGCTCTGTTGACCTTTGAACCCCATCCGCGGGAGTTCTTCGCGCGCGACAAGCCGCCCGGCCGCCTGTCAACGCTGCGCGACAAACTGGCTTTCTTGCAGCGGCTGGGCCTGGTCGACTATGTGTTCGTCTATCGCTTCAACCACGGTTTCGCCGGCATGTCGGCGCAGGACTTCATCGACAAAGTCCTGGTGCAGGGCTTGCAGACCAAGTACTTGCTGATCGGCGACGACTTCCAGTTCGGCGCCAAGCGGCAGGGCCACTTCGAAATGTTGAGTTCCTGTCCCCATTTCGTCACCGAGGCGATGCCGACGGTGCTGGCCATGGGCGAGCGAGCGTCCAGCAGCCTGGTGCGCGAGCGGCTGGCCGCCGGCGACTTGAGCGGCGCGGAAAGCCTGCTGGGGCGCGAGTACCAGATTTCCGGCCGTGTGGTGCACGGCAAGAAACTGGGCCGCACCATAGGTTTCCCCACGGCCAACATCCATCTGCCGCATTTGCGTCCGGCCTTGCAGGGCGTGTTCGTGGTGCAGGCGGAGACCGACGCCGGCGTGCTGGGCGGCGTGGCCAGTCTGGGTTTGAACCCGACGGTCAGCGATACCCCGGACTACAAACTGGAAGTGCATCTGTTCGATTTCGCCGGCGATCTCTACGGCCAGCGGCTGACGGTGCGATTCCTGAAGAAACTGCGCGACGAGGCGCGGTATGATGATTTATCGGCGCTGATCGCTCAGATCGAAAAAGACGCGGCCAGCGCCAAGACCTATTTGACAAGTTTGCAGCGAGAGCAGGCATGAGCATCGATTATCGAAAAACCGTAAACCTGCTGGATACCCCCTTCGCCATGCGCGGGGATCTGGCCAAACGCGAACCGGCCTGGGTCAAGCGCTGGCAGGAGGAGAAGCGCTACGAGAAGCTGCGCAAGCTCTCCGCCGGCCGTCCCAAGTTCATCCTGCATGACGGCCCTCCGTACGCCAACAACGACATCCACCTGGGCCACGCGGTCAACAAGGTGCTGAAGGACATCATCGTCCGCTCCAAGACGCTGGCCGGTTTCGACGCGCCCTATGTGCCGGGTTGGGACTGTCACGGCCTGCCCATCGAATTGATGGTGGAGAAGCTGCACGGCAAGGACATTCCCGCCGCCAAATTCCGCGAGCTGTGCCGCGAATACGCGAAAGAGCAAGTGGCGCGCCAGAAGAAGGGCTTCATCCGCCTGGGCGTGCTGGGCGATTGGGACAATCCCTATCTGACCATGGATTTCAAGACCGAGGCCGACATTGTGCGCACCCTCGGAAAAATCTTCGAGAACGGCTATCTGACCAAGGGCGAGAAGCCGGTGCACTGGTGCATCGAGTGCGGCTCCTCGCTGGCCGAGGCCGAAGTCGAGTATGAGGACAAGCTGTCGCCGGCGATCGACGTCGGCTTCAAGGTGGTGGACGCGGACAAGGCGGGCGAAGCCTTCGGCGCCGACGCTTCCGGCGCGATGGCGGTGATCTGGACCACCACGCCGTGGACCTTGCCGGCCAACCAGGCGGTCGCCGCCGGCGCCGAACTGGTTTATCAATTGCTGGACACGCCCAAGGGCAAGCTGATCCTGGCCAAGGAGCTGGCCGAGGCGGCCTTGAAGCGCTACGGCGTCGAGAGCTGCCAGGTGTTGGGCGAGGCCAAGGGCCGGGCGCTGGAGCTCTTGCAGCTGCAACACCCGTTCTACGCGCGCCAAGTGCCGGTGATCCTGGGCGACCACGTGACCACCGACGCCGGCACCGGCCTGGTGCACACCGCGCCGGCCCACGGTCTGGAAGACTTCCAGGCCGGCCTGCATTACAAGCTGCCGGTGGCCAACCCGGTGGCGGACAATGGCCGTTACAAGACCGGCACCGAGCTGTTCGCCGGCCTGCTGGTCTGGGACGCCAATCCGCGCATCATCGAAACGCTGGAAGAGCACGGCGCGCTGGTGCACAAGGCCAAGCTGGAGCACAGCTACCCGCATTGCTGGCGTCACAAGACCCCCATCATTTTCCGCGCCACGCCGCAGTGGTTCATCGGCATGGACAAGGCCGGCCACGGCGGCGAGACCCTGCGCTCCATCAGCCAGCGCGCGGTGGACGCCACCGAGTTCTTCCCGGCCTGGGGCCGCGCGCGCCTGGACGCAATGATCAAGAACAGCCCTGACTGGTGTGTGTCGCGCCAGCGCAATTGGGGCGTGCCGATGACCTTCTTCATCCACAAGGAAAGCGGCGAGCTGCACCCGCGCACGGCGCAATTGCTGGAAGAAGTGGCGTTGCGCATCGAGCAGCAGGGCATTGAAGCCTGGTTCAGCCTGGACGCCAAGGAGTTGCTGGGCGAAGAGGCCGAGCAGTACCGCAAGCTGTCCGACACCCTGGACGTGTGGTTCGATTCCGGCTCCACCCATTTCGCCGTGCTCAAGCAGCGCGCCGAACTGGCCTGGCCGGCGGACCTGTACCTGGAGGGTTCCGACCAGCATCGCGGCTGGTTCCAGTCCTCGCTGAAAACCGGTTGCGCCACCATAGGCCGCGCGCCGTACAAGCAGTTGCTGACCCACGGCTTCACCGTGGACGACAAGGGCTACAAGATGTCCAAGTCGCGCGGCAACGGCATTGCGCCGGAAGAGATTTGCGGCACCCTGGGCGCCGACATCCTGCGCCTGTGGGTGGCCAGCGCCGACTACTCCGGCGATATGTCGCTGTCGCAGGAAATCCTGAAGCGCACGACGGAAAGCTATCGCCGCCTGCGCAACACCATCCGCTTCCTGCTGTCCAATCTGTCGGATTTCGATCCGCTGGAACACGCCGTGCCGCTGGCCAATATGGTGGAACTGGACCAGTACGCGCTGCTGCGCGCGCGCGAAGTGCAGGAAAAGGCGGCGGGCGAACTGTACTCGCGCTACGCCTTCCACCATGTGGTGCAGGAAGTGGTGGGTTATTGCTCCGAGGATCTGGGCGCCTTCTACCTGGACGTGATCAAGGACCGTTTGTACACCACCAAAGCGGACAGCCACGCGCGCCGCAGCGCTCAGACCGCGCTGTACCACATCACCCGCAGCTTGCTCTTGCTGGTGGCGCCCATCCTGTGCTTCACCGCCGACGAGGCGTGGAACGTGCTGGTGGACAGTGAGGAAGAATCGCCGCTGTATCACGTCTGGCATGAATTCCCGGCCCAGTCCGCCGAGCGCGAAGCGGCCTTGTCCGCCAAGTGGCAGGCCATCCGCGAGCTGCGCGCCCAGGTCAACAAGCAGATCGAAGCGCTGCGCAGCGCCGATCAGCTGGGCTCCTCGCTGCAGGCGGAGATCGAAATCGAGGCCGACGGCGAGCTGTCGCAGTGGTTGAACGCTTTGGGCGATGAACTCAAGTTCGTGCTGATTGTCTCTAAAGCCAGCGTCAAGCAAGGCGAGCAAACCCGCGTCAGCGTGGCGTCGTCGACGCAGCAGAAGTGCGAGCGTTGCTGGCACTATCGCGCCGACGTCGGCAGCCACGCCGGCCACGGCGCGGTGTGCGGCCGTTGCGTGGACAATATCGACGGCAAGGGCGAGACGCGCCGCTTCGCCTGATCCGCGTAGACGACGCGGCGGCATGGCCGGGCCGGAAGCATGGGAACGCTCAGCGTTCCGGGCTTCCGGCGCTTTGATATAGAGTGCGCGGAGTTCCGCTTCGCGTCGTGGAAAGGTCTGATGGAATCTGCAATGACTATGCCCAAGGCCAAGCAATGGCCGAAGTGGTTTGCGCTGGCCGCGGTGATCGTGCTGCTGGATCAATTGACCAAGATCTATTTCAACGGCAATTACCAGTACGGCGAAGTCCGGGAAATCATTCCCGGCTTTTTCGGGTTTACCTTGCTGTACAATCCGGGCGCGGCGTTCAGCTTCCTGCACGACGCCGGCGGCTGGCAGAAGTATCTGTTTTCCGGTCTGGCTTTCGCGGTGTCCGGCTGGCTGGGCTGGAATATCTTCAAGAACCGCTTCAGCGGGCTGATGAACCTGGCTGCGGCCTTCATCATGGGCGGCGCGCTCGGCAATGTGATAGACCGCATCGTCCATGGCCATGTGATCGATTTCATCCAGGTGCATTACTACAGCAGCTGGTCGTACCCGGCCTTCAATCTGGCGGACTCCTTCATCTGCGTGGGAGCCGCCTTGATGGTGCTGGACAGTTTCAGAAAGCCGCGCGCCTGAGCGCCGCGGCTTGAGCAAGGATTGAGTGATGACGAAGACCATCATGCTGGCCAACCCGCGCGGCTTCTGCGCCGGGGTGGACCGGGCCATCGCCATCGTCGAGCGGGCGATCGAACTCTACGGCGCGCCGATCTACGTGCGCCACGAAGTGGTGCATAACCGCTTCGTCGTGGAGAACCTGCGCGCCAAGGGCGCGGTGTTCATCGAAGAATTGAAAGACGTGCCCAGCGGCAGCACCCTGGTGTACTCCGCTCACGGCGTGCCGCTGTCGGTGCGCGAAGAGGCGGCGCTGCTGGGCCTGCAGGTGTTCGACGCCACCTGTCCGCTGGTCACCAAAGTGCATGTCGAAGTCAAACGCATGAACAAGGCGGGCATGGAGATCGTCATGATAGGCCACGCCGGCCACCCCGAGGTGGAGGGCACCATGGGCCAGGTGGACGGCGGCATGTATCTGGTGGAAAACGTCGCCGACGTCGCCAAGCTGCAAGTGCGCAACCCGGCGGCGCTGTCCTACGTCAGCCAGACCACGCTGTCGGTGGACGAGACCCGAGACATCATCGCCGCGCTGAAAGCGCGCTTCCCCGAGATCTCCAGCCCGAAAAAAGACGATATCTGCTACGCCACGCAAAACCGGCAGGACGCGGTGAAAGTGCTGGCCGACGAGTGCGACATCGTGGTGGTGGTGGGGTCGCCCAACAGCTCCAACTCCAACCGCTTGCGCGAAGTGGCCGCGCTCAAGGGCGTGGACGCCTATATGGTGGACAACGCCGGCCAACTGGTGGAAGCCTGGTTCGTCGGCAAGCGGCGCGTCGGCGTCACCGCCGGCGCCAGCGCGCCGGAAGTGCTGGTGCAGGCGGTGATAGACCAGATCAAGGCTTTCGGCGCGGACAGCGTCAGCGAACTGGACGGCGTGGAGGAAAACACCGTGTTCGCGCTGCCGCCGGCCCTGCGCGAAGACAAGCGCGCCTGAGCCCGCCCGGCGGGTCCAAAGGCCAAACCGCCCCGCGATTTCGTCGCGGGGCTTTTTCATGTTAGCGCGGCGACGATCCTGGGTTGCGGGCAGGGGTATTGAAAACCCCGGGACAGCCCTTATCTGATGCGCATCGTTGACCAACTCTTGTTTAAGTCACCATGAGCGCATTGAAAGAAACCCTGGGTTTTCAGACCGAAGTCAAGCAGCTGCTGCAGCTGATGATCCACTCCTTGTACTCCAACAAGGAAATCTTCCTGCGTGAACTGATTTCCAACGCCTCGGACGCCGCCGACAAGCTGCGCTTCGAAGGCCTGGCCAAGCCCGAGCTGTTTGAAAACGAGCCGGAGCTGAAGATCACCATCGGCTACGACGCCGAGGCGCGCACGCTGACCATCGCCGACAACGGCATCGGCATGAGCCGCGACGAAGTCATCGCCAATATCGGCACCATCGCCAAGTCCGGCACCAAGGCCTTTTTCGAGCAGCTGTCCGGCGACGCCAAAAGGGACGCCAATCTGATCGGCCAGTTCGGCGTCGGCTTCTACTCCGCCTTCATTGTGGCGGACAAGGTCACGCTGACCACCCGCCGCGCCGGCGACGCCGCCGCCACGCGCTGGGAATCCCAGGGCGCCGGCGAATACACGCTGGAACAGGTGGAGAAGGCCGGCCGCGGCACCGAGATCGTGTTGCACCTGAAAGAGGGCGAGGACGAGCTGCTGAACGACTGGAAGCTCAAAGGCATCGTCCGCAAGTACTCCGACCACATCTCGATCCCGATCGAGATGAAAAAGGGCAATAGCTACGGCGAAAACGGCGAAGTCATCGTCAGCGACGAAATGGAAGCGGTCAACTCCGCCTCCGCGCTGTGGACCCGCGGCAAGAGCGAGATCAGCGAAGAGCAGTACAAGGAATTCTACAAGCACGTCGCCCACGATTTCACCGACCCGCTGGCCTGGAGCCACGCTCGCGTCGAGGGCCGCCAGGAATACACCGAACTGCTCTACATCCCGTCGCGCGCGCCCTTCGATCTGTTCGACCGCGAGCGCAAGCAGGGCGTCAAACTCTATGTGCGTCGCGTCTTCATCATGGAAGACACCGAGAAGCTGATGCCGCACTACCTGCGCTTCGTGCGCGGGGTGATAGACAGCAACGACCTGCCGCTGAACGTATCGCGCGAGATCCTGCAGGAAAGCAAGGACATCGACGCCATCCGCAACGGCTGCGTCAAGAAAGTGCTGGGCCTGCTGGAAGACCTCGCCGCCAATCAGCCGGAAAAATACACCGAGTTCTGGCAAGAGTTCGGCCAGGTGCTGAAAGAGGGCGTCGGCGAGGACATGGCCAATAAGGAGCGCATCGCCAAGCTGCTGCGCTTCGTCTCCACCGCGTCCGAAGGCGCCGAACCGGCGGTGACGCTGGGCGACTACGTCGGCCGGATGAAGGAAGGCCAGGACAAAATCTATTACATCACCGCCGACACCCTGGCCGCGGCCAAGAACAGCCCGCATCTGGAAGTGTTCAAGAAGAAGGGCGTCGAGGTGCTGCTGCTGACCGACCGCGTCGACGAGTGGGTGGCGGGTTCGCTGTTCGAATTCGACGGCAAGGCGCTGCAGTCCGTGGCCAAGGGCGCGCTGGATCTGGGCGCGCTGGAGGACGAAGCCGACAAGGAAGCGCAAAAGCAGGTGGAGGAAAGCGCCAAGCCGGTGGTGGAGAAAGTGCAGAAAGCCCTGGCCGACCGCGTCAAGGAAGTGCGCGCCACCGCCCGCCTGACCGAGAGCCCGGCCTGCCTGGTGGCCGGCGAGCACGATATGAGCGCCCATCTGGAGCGCATGCTGAAAGCGGCGGGCCAGCCGGTGGAAGCCAGCAAGCCCACGCTGGAGATCAACCCCGAGCACGTGCTGGTGAAACGACTGGCCGAGGAGGCCGACGAGGCGCGCGCCGGCGATCTGGCCCAGGTGCTGTACGACCAGGCCCTGCTGGCGGAGGGCGGCAAGCTGGAAGACCCGGCCGCCTTCGTCAAGCGCATCAACAAGCTGATGCTGGAGCTGTCGGCTTAAGCCGGACGCCGCTTCCGCAGCAATGCCCCGCCGAGCGCGGGGCATTTTTTTGCGCTGGCAATAATGCCGCGCCAAAAATCATGGCGGGGCGTATCATCGGCGGCTTCTCTCTCGCTATGACCTGGTCATGATGGAACTGTCGCTGATTCACGCCCTGCCGGATGGCCCTTGGCTGGCACTGGACCTCAAGGCGGTCCAGGCGCAACTGGAGGCGCTGGCGGCGCAGCCGGCCGCCCTCGCCGCGGACAAGGCCGGCCAGTGGCTGGCGCAATGGCAGCGTTCTGCCTTGGCGCCGGCGGAACGCCTGCAACTGCTGCAGGCGTTGAGAGCGCCGTTGGCCGCGCTGGCGGCACGGCTGGAGCGCAGCGCGGCGCGGCAGGATTTGTCCTGCACCCCGGAGGCGCGCGCGGCCTTGCAGTCGGCCCGCCATGTGCTGCGGCAATGGCATGAGCAGTGCAAGCTGCTGGCCCAGACGTTCAGCGCGCAGGAGACCGGCCGTTTTTCCAGCTCGCGCCCGCGGCTGGAGGCTCTGCAACTGGCGCTGGCCAGCGGCTACGATTTGCTGGCGCTGCACGCGCGCAGCTACGCGCCGCTGCACAAGGGCTTCTGGCGCGATTGCCACCGTCTGTACGCCTACGCGCTGGCCCAGGGCTGGGAGGGCCGGCAGGCGCAGGGCGGCGCGGCGGCGCCGGGGCTCAGCTACCGCCGGCTGATGTTGTTGGGCATGACCGCCAGCAACCGGCTGGAGGCGGCCAAGATCGCCCTGCTGCTGCAATGGCTGGAGCAGCACGCCGGCCTGCTGCGCGTGGAGCAGCTGGATCAGCCGCTGGGCGAGGACGGCGCGCTGGCCTTCCGCGCCGACGCCGACCGACCGGCGCGCTTCTGCGCCGAACTGGACCTGGACGGCGACGGCGTATGGTGGCGGCTGGACGCCGGCCGCTTGCTGGAGCGCCTGGACGAATTGGGCCGTCAGCGCCAGCGACAGGGCCTGGACGACGGCCACGAAGCCTGGCTGCTGGCGCGTCTGCGCCAGGAGTGGGGCGCGCCGCCGCGTCGGCGCCATGTCCGGCTGCGCCGGCTCAGCGTCGAAACCGTAGAGCTGGTCAGCCTGCTGCCGCGCTGCTGGCGGCTGGCCGCCGGCGAGCCGGCCGACGGCGAACTGGAGCCCTGCCGTTTGCAGATCAGCAATCTCAGCGCTTCCGGCCTGTTGCTGCAGGGCGAATCCTTGCGGCAGCCCTTGCGCGCCGGCGAGGTGGTGATGCTGCGCCGCCGGGGCTTCGGCTGGCAGCTGGGCCTGGTGCGCTGGGTCAGCTTCGGCGGCGAGGACATGCAGACCGAGTGCGGGATAGAGTTCATCGGCAAGCGGCCGCAGGCGGTCGAAGTCGCCGCGGTCACCAGCCACGCGGCCGGCGGTTTCGAGCCGGCGCTGCGCATGCAGGCCGAGCGCCATTTCCGCCATTCCGGCATCCTGGTGTTGCCGGGCCGCCTGTATCAGGCCATGCGGCCGTTTCATCTGCGCGGCGCAGACGGCGAGTGCCGGGTGCGCGCGCTGCGCTTATTGCAGCAGACCGCGCATTATCAATTCGTGGAAATCAAGATAGACGAGCTGCTGCCCGCCGACGCGGCCGTTTGAGTGGCGGGCCCGGCGGCGGACAAGTTCCGCCACGGCGCCTGCCAGTGCTGGTATCCTTGCCGCCATGAGCAACGCCCCCCTTCCCGAGGCCCGGTCTTCGGCCGACGATTTTCAGCTGACCGCGCCGGAATTGCCGCCCAGCGTGCCGATCGCGCACGTGTTCGGCCAGCCGGTGCTGGAAGTGCCGCAGGATTTGTTCATCCCGCCGGACGCGTTGCAAGTGATTCTGGACAGCTTCGAAGGCCCGCTGGACCTGCTGCTTTATCTGATCCGCAAACAGAATCTGGACGTGCTGAACATCCCGATGGCGGACATCACGGTCCAGTACATGGCCTATATCGACGCGATGCGCGACGGGCGTCTGGAACTGGCCGCCGAATACCTGCTGATGGCGGCGCTGCTGATCGAGATCAAGTCGCGTTTGCTGCTGCCCAGGCCGCAGCTGGACGAGGAGGGCGAGCCGGACGATCCGCGGGCCGAGCTAGTGCGCCGCCTGCTGGAATACGAGCAGATGAAGCTGGCGGGGCTGGAGCTGGACAAGCTGCCGCAGGCCGACCGCGACTTTGCCTGGCTGGCGGTCTTGATCGAGCAGTCCGCCGAGCAGCGGCTGCCCGACGTCAGCCCGGTGGATCTGCGCCAGGCGTGGATGGCGATTCTGTCGCGCGCGCGCCACCATCGCCACCACAAGGTGGAGAAGGACGAACTGTCGGTGCGCGAGCAGATGAGCTGGATTCTGCGCTATCTGGACGGCCGCGAGTACGTGCCTTTCGAAGAGCTGTTCGACGCGGACAAGGGCGTCGCCCATCTGGTGGTCAACTTCATCGCGGTGCTGGAACTGGTGAAGGAGGGGATGGTCAAGGTCAGCCAGGAGGCGCCGTACCAGCCCATTTATGTCAGGATTGCGCTGGTCTGAGGCGGGCGCGCGCCGATTTGCACTTGATGTTGGCGCGGCAGCGATTAGGATACAGGTATCCATTGCGAGAGCATGCCATGCACATCGAAGCGGCCGACCAGAAACATCTGCCAGCCTATCGGCCTTTTTTTCAGGCCTGCCACGAGGAAGGGCTGGACTATTACCGCCGTGCCGGCGCGGACCCCGACGCCTGGCTTGGGCAATTGCTGGAACACGCCGAAGGGCGGGCGCTGCCCGAGGGCTGGGTGCCGTGCCGCACCTGGTTCCTGATCAACGGCCGCACCGAGATCATAGGCGCGATCCGCCAGCGCTTGGCCGACAGCGCGCTGATCGTGGAGCGCATCGGCCACATCGCCTTCGAAGTGCTGCCGGCCTGGCGTGGCCACGGCTACGGCAGGGTGCTGCTGCAATACGTGCAGACGCTGGGCGAGAAGCCGGCGCACGGCAACTGGGTGCTGGTCTGTCCGGCGGACCGGCCGGCGGCGGTGCACACGGTGGAGGCCTGCGGCGGCCAGTTGCTGGAAACGATGGAGCACGGCGGGCGGGCGTTCCGACGTTACAGCCTGACCGCGCTGGCGGCCTGGGACGACATGGCGGAAGGATTAATTTAGCTCCGGACGGAGAGTTCATGTAGAATGTCCGGTTTCCTGCGCAAACGTGTTTCGGCTTCACGGCTCAATGTCCACCATCACCGACCTAAAATATCTGAAGATCGTGCTGGAGACGGCGTTACTGACCGCGCAGGAACCTCTGTCGGTTGCCATGCTCAAAAAGCTGTTCACCGAAGAGGTGAAAGCCGCGCTGATCAACGACATCCTTGACGATATCCAGAGCGACTGGAGGGGCAAGGGCGTTGAACTGGTCAAATTGGCGTCGGGATGGCGCTTTCGCGCCCGAGCGGAGTTCACGCCATACTTGAACCGCTTGAACCCGGAAAAGCCGCCGCGATACTCGCGCGCGGTAATGGAAACCTTGGCGATCATCGCCTACAAACAACCTGTGACCCGTGGCGATATCGAAGCGATACGCGGCGTATCGGTGTCCACCGGCGTGATGCAGACTCTGCTGGAACGCGGCTGGATCGAAGTCATCGGCCACAAGGACGTACCCGGCAGGCCGGGCTTGTATGCCACTACCCGAAAATTCCTGGACGATCTGGGCTTTGTCTCGCTCAAGGATCTGCCGCCGTTGGCGGAGCTGGGAAGCCTGGTAGTGCCCGAGGCGATGCCTAGGGATCAAGGCCCGGCAGCGGCCACAGACGACATCCCCCTCGACGATGAGGCGGATAATTTCGAGCCCATCGCAGAATAACATCGACATTCTGCCGGTTGCTCGCACGGAAAGAGCAAAGCACATATGTCTAAAGGACAACGCAATCACGCCCGCCAGCCGGTGGCGCGTGTCAAAGGTCGCGAAACATCCCAAGCGCGCCAGCCGGGCACCGGCGGCGTTCAGCCGCGCGGCAAGACCCAGGGCGGCATGATCAAGAACCGCAACGGCCAGCCGGCCGAGGCCAACGCCCGGCAAGGCCAAGCCCGCGCCAACGGCGGCAAGGGCCGCGCGCCGCAGAACGGCCGCGCCGCGCGCGACGCCTACGGCAACCCGCTGATGCACGAAGGCACGCCGCTGTTCAAGCTGAGCCGCCGCGAGCAGGAACAGCAGCAGATGCAGCAGGCGCAAGGCCGCAACAAGCCGACCTACCAGCGCGACAGCAACGGCGACGTCAACGGCAACGTGGCCCTGGATCACGAGCGCCGCTTCGGCAACAAGAACGCCGCCGCGCCGGCGGGTCAGCCGGCCGCGGGCAAGGGCGGCGCTCAGCCGCGTCAGGGCAAGCCGGAGGGCGGCAGGCCGCAATTGGTGCAGAAGGCCAAGAAGCTGCGCTTGCGCAGCCCCAATCAGGACATCAAGGACAAGGCCAAGCGCCTGCGCGAAGTCCGCGTGGACCTGGACGACATCGAGCCGGTGCGGCTGCAAAAAGCGCTGGCGGCGTCCGGCGTCGGCTCGCGCCGTGAAATGGAAGAGTGGATCGAGGCCGGCCAGGTCACGGTCAACGGCAAGAAAGCCAGCCTGGGCGACCGCGTCGGCCCGCGCGACCGCGTGATGGTCAAAGGCGACCAGATCAAACTGAAATGGCCGGACCGCCTGCCGCGCGTGATCATGTATCACAAGGAAGAAGGCGAAATCGTCAGCCGCGACGATCCGGAAGGCCGCGTCACCGTGTTCGACCGCCTGCCGCAGGCCAAATCCAGCCGCTGGGTGGCGATAGGCCGCCTGGACGTCAATACCTCGGGCCTGCTGCTGATCACCACCAGCGGCGAACTGGCCAACCGCATGATGCACCCCAGCTTCGAAGTGGAGCGCGAGTACTCGGTGCGGGTGCTGGGCGAACTGACGCCGGAAATCATGAAGCAGATGGTGGCCGGCGTGGAGCTGGAAGACGGCGACGCGCGCTTTGACCGCATCTTCCAGAAAGGCGGCCCGGAAGAGGCGGCCAACCAATGGTTCAACGTGGTGATCAAGGAAGGCCGCAACCGCGAAGTGCGCCGCATGTTCGAGCACTTCGGCCTGACCGTCAGCCGGCTGATCCGCGTGCGCTTCGGCAATATCGGCCTGCCTCCGCGCTTGAAGCGCGGTCAGTTCTACGAACTGAACTCCGCTGAAGTGGCCGCGGTGATGAAGTGGTCCAATCTGACCGTTACCGGCGGCAAGAAAGCGCCTCCGGTCAAGAAGGCTTCGGCCAAGGCGCACCGCTGAGCGTGCGCGCCCTATTGTGGGGCCTGGCCGCCCGCGCCTGGACGCGCTTGCGCGGCGAGGCGCCGGTCTCCGCGCCGGCTCCGCTTGCGAGCGGCAAACGCAAGCGCGCTTCCATCGCCATCGTCGACGGCGGGCGCATCCTGCTGATGCATCGCCTCAAACCCGGCAAGGACTATTATGTGTTGCCGGGCGGCGGCATCAAGCGGCGCGAGACGGCGGCCATCGCCTGCGTGCGCGAGACGCGCGAGGAAACCGGGCTCAACGTTCGTCTGGGCGGCAGCCTGTGCGTGCTGGACGCCAAGGACAGGGTCGAACACGTGTTCCTGGCGGCCAGCCACGCCGGTGAACTCAGGCTGGGCGGGCCGGAGCTGGCCAAGATGGGGCCGGACAATCATTACGCGCTGGAATGGCTGGATCGCGAGCAGTTGCAGCGGATCAAGCTGAAGCCCAAGGGGCTGCTGCCGCATTGCCTGGCCTTGTTGGAACCCGCCGCCGGCCGTTGAGGCTGGCGTTTTTCATGGATGGATGGACGAAGATGAGCAAAGCGTTTACCAGGGAAAACGACGAGGCGGAAGAGGATCTTCCGGTTGAGCGGCGTCTGCCCGCTTCCACCAAGAACTACATCACGCCCGGCGGCTGGCAGCGGCTGAAGGACGAGCTTTATCATCTGGTCAACCGCGAGCGGCCGGAAATGGTGCAGGTCGTGAACTGGGCGGCCAGCAACGGCGACCGCTCCGAGAACGGCGACTATCTGTACGGCAAGCGCCGCTTGCGCGAGATCGACCGCCGCATCCGTTTTCTGACCAAGCGCTTGGAAATCGCCGAGGTGGTGGACCCGGAAACCCGGGAAGCGACCGATCAGGTGTTCTTCTCCGCCACCGTGTTGATAGAGCGCGGCGACGGCAGCGAGCAATTGCTGCGCATCGTCGGCGTGGACGAGATTGATCTGGCGCGCGGCCGCATCAGCTGGATCTCGCCTATCGCGCGGACGCTGTTGAAGGCGCGCGAGGGCGATTCAGTGCTGTTTCGCGGTCCGGACGGCGACGAAGACATCGAGGTGCTGGAAGTGCGTTACGAACGCATAGACTGAATCTTCGAGCAAGAGCAGGGGAAGACGGCCCGGACATGAGTCCGGGCCGTTTTTGTATCCGGGGACGGATCAGTCCAGCAGCTTGCGCAGCCAGCCATGCTTGCCGCCGTGATGGCCTCCGTGGCGGCTGTCCCGACGGTGTTCGTCGTCATGGCCGCGACCGTGCGCGGACGGCGCGTAAGCGGCGGCGGGGGCCGTCGGAGCCTGGGTTTGCAGCAGGCGCTCCAGCTGGCCGGGCGCCAGCCAGACGCCGCGGCATTGCGGACAGTAATCGATGGCGACGGACAAACGTTCGCCCATCAGCAGGGTGACTTGGCAACTGGGACAATTCATGGCGTGCTCCTCGGCGCGCCGGACTGGCGCGGTAGGTCGGGAAAATGCGATGGACGGGCCTCGCCAGCGCATTGCAAACCATGAAGCGGCTACAGGGTCAAGCTTTGCCGCGCGAGGGCGCGTCGTCGGGGCGCGAGTGCGAAGCCAGGCTGCGGTTGATCTGCATCCAGCCGGCGGTGGCCGGCTTTCCCGTCTGCTCAAACGCCGTCTGCAGCAGTTTCAGCTGCTCGCGGTGCAGGGCTTCCTCCAGCTTGCGTCCCTCCGAAGTCAGCGTCAGCTGTTTGACCCGTTTGTCGTGCTGCGCGGCCACGCTTTGCACCAGCGCCATTTCCAGCAGTTGGCGCAGCGGCATATTGATGGCCTGCTTGGTCACGCCCAGCGCGGCCAGCAGGTCCTTGACCGACAGGCCGGGGTAGCGGGCGACGAAGAACAGGATGCGGTGGTGCACGCGTGCCAGGCCGCGTTTGGCCAGCATTTCATCCGGTTTATCGGTGAAAGCCTTGTAGGCATGGAAGAAGGCTTCCATGGCGGCGCGCATGTCGTCGGACGGAGATAGGTCAGCCATGTTGACGGAACCTGCTGTGGTCGGTAGATTGAGTCAATATTATTGACATTAGTAAGAAAGTTGCGGACAAGCTTATGCAGAGTACCATGTTTTCTGAGCGCATCGAGCGGCTCAGCGGGTCGCTGATCCGGGAAATCCTGGCGGCGGCGCAACAGCCGCAGATGATTTCCTTCGCCGGCGGCCTGCCGGCCGGCCAATGCTTGCCGCAGCTCGATTTCACCGATATGCCGGCGGGCCTGGCGCAATACGGCGCCAGCGAGGGCGAGCCGGAATTGCGCGGCTTGATCGCGGAGCAGGCGCGGCGCATGGGCATCGCTTGCGAGGCAGAGCAGGTGTTGGTGCTGTCCGGCTCGCAGCAGAGCATCGATTTGTGCGCCAAGCTGTTCATCGATCCCGGCACGCCGGTGGTGACAGAAGGGCCGACCTATCTGGCGGCCTTGCAGGCTTTCAAGTTGTTCGGCGCCCGCGTTCACGCAGTGGCGCAACGGGACGGCAGGCTGGAGCCGCAGGCGCTGGCCGCCGCCTTGAGCGAGTCTCAGGCGCGCTGCTCTTATCTGATTCCCAGCTTTCAAAATCCGGCGGGCAGCTGTTACAGCGCCGAAGACCGGCAGGCGCTGGCGGCCGTCATCGACGCCGCCGGCGTGCCCTTGATCGAGGACGATCCTTATCGCGCGCTCAGCTACGACGGCGAAGCGCCGGCGCCGCTGGTCAGCCATTTGAAGCGCGCGCCGTGGATTTACTCCGGCTCCTTTTCCAAAACCCTGGCGCCTGGGCTGCGCGTCGGCTTCCTGATCGCCTCGCCGGAGCTGTATCCCTATCTGATGCGGCTGAAGCAGGCGACCGATCTGCACACCAACCGCCCGGCGCAGTGGTTCATCGCCCGCCAGCTGAGCGACCCCGGCCATGAGCAACGGATGTTGGACTTGCGCGAGGTGTATCGCGCCGGCCGCGACGCGATGCAGGATTCGCTGCAGCGGCATTTCGGCGATCTGGCCGATTGGCAGTTGCCGCGGGGCGGGCTGTTTTTCTGGCTCAAGCTGAAGCGGGCGAGAGATACCCGCGCCTTGCTGCCGCTGGCCTTGAAGCAGAACGTCGCCTTCATGCCGGGCGAGGCCTTCTTCCCCGAGCCGGAACAGAACCTGGGCTATCTGCGCCTGAATTTCAGCCATGCCTCGCCGGAGCGGATCGAGATCGGCATCGCCAGACTGGCGGCCTTGCTGCGGGATACCGCCGCCGCGGAGTAAGCCGCCGCTCCAGGTCTCCGCGCAGTCCGCGCCTTAAGCGGAACCGCGCCGCCTCGTCCTTGAGGCGGCGCTTCACACTCTCTTCCCGCCATCCGGCCCCGGTTCGCTTTCCCCCTCTATCCTTCCGTCTGTCCGCCCAGATCGCATTATTAAGAAAATTTAATATGTCATAAGCATTGGTTGATGTCCGAACATTATGACAATGCTACCTGCGCCGGATGTTTCGTTACCGAACGTCATCCTTATATTTATTTTCTTTAATAAAAGATTTTCCGGTATTGGATCAATTAATTGAACAATTGCCTGTTGTTTATGCCGTAATTGTCAGGTCGATTGAAATTTAATTGATCGGCCTCGGCGCTCTTTTTATAGGCCAGTTCGCGGCGCTTAAATCTTTGATATTGCCGCGAAAATTCGTGTTTCAAAAAATATAAGCCGTAAATCGGCTGAAGTTGTAACTGGCAGTTCGGGGGATGCTTTTCCTAGAGGTCTTTCAGTATAGTGCTGACGCTTAATTCTTCCCGTGCGGGATTTTTAGAATTAACGCGATCAAATAAATCTATACGAAAACAATTTGAGCGTCAATATTCATTGCGTTTTCCTGGTTTTGGACGACACGGGGAAATAGGAATGCAAAGCGTAAAGCAATGCTGATTCGCAATGGTTTGATCGCTGAAATGATATCGAATCATCTCAAAAGAAAGTCCGATTACGGCGCATGAGACACATTGGCAATTCTATTCTCTTGATTCAAACGCTGCTTAGGCAAACCGCCGCGCACGCGTCACGCATCCTTACGTGAAAACGAAGGGATGATCCTCGCCAACCTGTCGAAGAAACGGTTTCGATAGGGCGGAATATATCAAAAACAGCATGGCTGCTTCTTGAATGGGGCGGGCTACGGCCCGGCCTGTATTTAAGGTTCTCGCGATCGTCGCGGCATTCCGTCGCGGCTGAGCGCGTGACAGGGCGACGGCGCAAGCCGGCCCGATTAGGGCGACGCGACGACTCGAGCCATGCCATATGGGTGGATTCGATGGGCGCGCGCCCGGCATACCCGGAGCAGTTGTCGATACATGGAGGTCATGCAATGTATTCCTCATCCGATGTCGCATCTCGGCGGACGCCCGCCGCCGACAAGTTCGGCCCTCATCAAGCTTTTTCGCATAGCGAAGCGCCTAGCATCGCCCGGCAGTTGCTGTGGCGGGCGGAGGCGAGTCCCGAGCGTCTCGCCTACGCGTCGGCCGATCCGGAGAAAGCGCTCGCGCTAAGCTATGCGGCGCTGTGCGAACGCGCGTCCGGCATCGCCGCGCGCCTGGCGCAAGCGACCGAGGCCGGCGAGCGCGTGATGCTGGTCTATCAGGAGCCGCTCGATTTCCTTCCGGCCTTCTTCGGCTGCTGCCTGGCCGGCGTGATCCCGGTGCCGGTGGCGCCGCGTCACGGCCGCGACACGATGGCGGCGATCGCCCAGGACTGCGGCGCCGCCATCGCGCTGAGCGCGGAGGCGCGGGACGCCTTGCCGGGCCTGCGCTGGATGCGCACCGACGAGGCCGAGCGCGCCGCGCCCTTTTTGCGGGCGGCGAAGGACGCCAGTCCGGCGCTGCTGCAGTACACCTCGGGTTCGACGCGCACGCCGCAGGGCGTGGTGGTCACGCAAACCGGGCTGTGGGCGACGATAGACGATCTTGACCGCGGCGCGATGCACGACGCGGACAGCGCGATGATCAGCTGGCTGCCGTACTTCCACGACATGGGCCTGGTGTACGGCATTCTCACCCCCTTGCAATGCGGCTTCCCCGCCTATCTGATGGCGCCGGAGAAATTCGTCGCCCAGCCCATGTCCTGGCTGCGCGCGATAGCCGCGCGGCGCGGTACCCACACCGCCGCGCCGAATTTCGCCTACGCCTTGTGCGCGGACCGCGCGGGCGATCTCGCGCCGGGCACCGATTTGTCGTCCTTGCGTTATGCGCTGAACGGCGCGGAGCCGGTGCGCTGTGACACGGTGCGCCGCTTCGAGGCGGCCTTCGCGCCGTTTGGGCTGCGTTCTTCGGTGGTGGTGCCGGGCTACGGCCTGGCCGAGGCGACTTTGAAGGTGACCGCCGGCCGTTGCGGCGAGGGCACGCGCGGCGTGCGCTTCGCGCGGGAGGCGCTGGCGCGCGGCCGCGTGTCGCCGCAGACGGACGGCGTCGAATTGGCGGCCTGCGGCGTCAGCCTGATCGATACGCGCGTCCGCATCGTGGACCCGGACACGCGCGCGCCGTGCGCGCCGGACGCCGTCGGCGAAATATGGGTGACCGGGAGCACGGTCGCCGACAGTTATTGGCGCCGCCCGGAGGAGTCGCGCGAGATCTTCGGCGCGCGGCTGACCGACGGCGACAGCGCATGGCTGAGAACCGGCGATCTGGGCTTTCTGCACGAGGGCGATCTGTTCGTCACCAGCCGCTTGAAGGATTTGATCATCGTCGGCGGCCGGAATGTCTACAGCCACGATCTGGAAGACACCGTGTCGGCCTGCCATCCGTCGATTCGGAAGGGGCGCGCCTTCGCCGCCGCCGTCGACGGCGAGGACGGCGAAGGGATTCTGATCGGCGCCGAGGTGCGCGGCGGCTGCGGGGAGGCGGAGGCCCGTGACATCCTGCCGGTGATTCGCGCGGCGCTGGCGCGGGAACACGGCGTGGCGCCGGCGCGCATCGCGCTGCTGTGGCGCGGCAGCATCCTGCGCACCTCCAGCGGCAAGACCCGGCGCGGCGCCACCCGCGACGCGCTGCTGCGCGGCGAACTGCGCATCGTCGCCGACGATGCGGCCGAGGCGGCCGACGACGCGATTCTGGCCGAGATCGCGCGCTTCGTGCCCGGCGCGGCCGCGTCGCCCGACGCCAGGCTGATCGATCTGGGGCTGGATTCGCTGTCGGCCGCGCGGCTTGCCGCCGCCGCGCGCGCGCGTCATGGCGTGGAGTTGTCGTTCGCGGCGCTGTTCGCGCTCTCCGCCCGGCAACTGCGGCGCGAAATCGTCGACGCCCCGCGCCTGGACGCCGCGGCGCCGGCCGCGGCTCGCCGTTATGCGGCGGGGGAGGCGTTCGAGCTGTCCGAGATGCAGCAGGCTTACTGGATAGGCCAGCAGGGCGGGGTGCCGCTGGGCAGCGTGTCCCCGCATATCCGCGTGGATTTCGAGATAGACGCCGCGCGCGCGCCGGAGCTGGGCCGGCGCCTCGCGCGGCTGGTCGCCCGCCACCCGTCCTTGCGGATGACGGTGGGCGCGGACGGGCGCGGCGCGTTCGACGCGCTGGCCTACGACCCCTTGCTGCCGCCGCAGGATTTGCGCGGGCTGGACGCGGCGGAGGCGGCGGAACGGCTGGAGGCGACGCGCGAGAGCCTGGCCGAGCGCGACGGCCCGCCCGTGCTCGCCGTCGTCTCCCGTCTGACCGAGAGCGCGGCTATCCTGCACCTGCGGCTCAGCCTGCTGGCCGGCGATCTGCGCAGCTTCCTGCAACTGATGGCCGAGCTGGCGCGCGACGCGGCCGACGAGGCCCCCGCGCAATGCATCACGCCGATGACGCCGCCGGCGGCGACCGAGGCGCAGCGCGAGGCCTGGCTGCGCCGGGTCGAAGCCATCGCGCCGGCGCCGGAGTTGCCGATGAAGATGGCGCTGGCCGAGGTGGCCGAGCCGCGCTTCGCCAACCGCCGCCGGGAGCTGCCCGCCGCCATGTCCGCGGCGCTGACGGCGCGGGCGCAGGCGCTCGGGGTCACGCTGACTTCGCTGTGCATCGCCGCCTTCGCCGACACGCTGCGGCTGTGGACGGCGGCGCACGCCTTCACGCTCAACGTGACTTGCAACACGCGGGCGGAGCAGGCGGGGCTGGCGATAGGCGATTACACCAGCAACACCTTGCTGTCGCTGAGCGAGCATCACCCCTCGTTCGCCGCCTTCGCCCAAGCGGTGCAGCGGCAAGTGTGGGCCGATCTGGACGCGCCCTGGTGCTCCGGCGTGTCGATTCTGCGCGAGCTGAGCCGGCGCAACGGCGTGCCCGTGCTGATGCCGGTGGTGCTGACCAGTCTGCTGTCCGGCGACCCGGCTGACGATCTGGCCCTGCTGGACGGCGTCGGCCGCGTGGTCGATATGGCCAATCCCACGCCCCAGGTGTCGCTGCACGCCGTCCTGGGCCGGCGCGGCGACAGGCTGGTGCTGATGTGGGAGTCCGTCGCGCAGCTGTTCCCCGACGGCATGGTGGACGCGATGTTCGAGGTCTTCCTCGGCGCGCTGGAAACGATGGCGACGGACGCCGCGGCCGTGGAGCGGCCGACGCTGGCCCGGCTCGCGCCGCAGCAGGCGGCGCGGCGCGCGGCGGTCAACGCCACCGCGGCGGAG
>NZ_JAMZGH010000031.1:0-72252 GCF_024158805.1 Chromobacterium sp. S0633
TTGGCGATGTGGGCGTCCGGGAAGTGGAGCAGCCGCGATCTCTGCGCGCGGCAATGTTATCTCTTGGCGGGCTTCCGCAACGTAACTACCGCCCGTCTGGCGCTGGTGGGCGCGCCGATACCGGACCCTGACGCCGTCCAACGCCAACGCGCCGCGTGGGAAACGCCGTAGCCGGCTATCCGGCGGCCTGTGGCGTTGCACCCGTTTCCGCGTGGGTATCGCTGCGCTCCACCCACCCTACGGTTGGAATCGTGTTGGGGCCGCGTTTGGGTAGGGTGGGTGGAGCCGTCAGGCGATACCCACCAAATCGGCGGCTGTCCGGCGGCCTGCGGCGTCGCACCCGTTTCCGCGTGGGTATCGCTACGCTCCTCCCACCCTACGGTGGGGCTGTGCTTGGGGCCGCGTTTGGGTAGGGTGGGTGGAGCCGTCAGGCGATACCCACCAAACAGGCGGCTATCCGGCGGCCTGTGGCATCGCACCCGTTTCCGCGCGGGTATCGCTGCGCTCCTCCCACCCTACGGTTGAAGCCGTGTTTGGGGCCGCGTTTGGGTAGGGTGGGTGGAGCCGTCAGGCGATACCCACCAAACAGGTGGCTGTCCGGCGGCCTGTGGCGTTGCACCCGTTTCCGCGTGGGTATCGCTGCACTCCTCCCTCCCTACGGTTGGAGCCGTGTTTGGGGCCGCGTTTGGGTAGGGTGGGTGGAGCCGTCAGGCGATACCCACCAAACAGGCGGCTGTCCGGCGGCCTGCGGCGTCGCACCCGTTTCCGCGTGGGTATCGCTGCGCGCCTCCCACCCTACGGTTGGAGCCGCGTTGGAGCCGCGTTTGGGTAGGGTGGGTGGAGCCGTCAGGCGATACCCACCAAACAGGCGGCTATCCGGCGGCCTGTGGCGTTGCACCCGTTTCCGCGTGGGTATCGCTGCGCGCCTCCCACCCTACGGTTGAGGCCGCGTTGGGTAGGGGGAAGCCGTCAGAACGTGTTCACGCCCTTGCGGGCGTGAACGGTTGCTTAATAGGGCTTATTGGGCAGGAACTTGCCGTCCAGGGTGATCACCGCGCGCTCGCCGCCGTCCGGGTCTTCCACTTTGCGGATGTCCAGCTTGAAGTTGATGGCGCTGATGATGCCGTCGCCAAACTTTTCGTGCACCAAGGCCTTCAACGTGGTGCCGTAGATCTGGATCATTTCATAGAAGCGGTAAATGGTGGGGTCGGTGGGAATGCCGCCGGGAATGCTGCCGCGCAGCGGAATGGTTTGCAGCTGTAGAGCGTCCGCGGCGTTCAGGCCCAGCCGTTCGCAGACCAGCTCCGCCGCGAGCTTGGACAGCGCGTGCTGGCCCAGCACGGCGGCGGTCACATAGGCCAGGCTGAGGCCGGTGCCGGCGGCCAATTGCTCCCAGCTCAGGTCTTTCAAGGCCTTGGCGGCCAGGGCGCGGGCGGTCAATTCCAGGCGGGGGTCTTGGTGGATATTGGCGTGTTGCATGGTGAGGTCCTTTCTTCAGGTTTACGGGAGGCGCCGGTTTCAGGCGGCGCGGGTTAGCGGAAAATCCGCTAGGGAAACGAAACGCTGGCTGGCGTGGTCCAGGGCCAGGACGGCGCCGGTTTCAATGTCGTAGACCCAGCCGTGCAGGGTCAGCCGGCCCTGGCGCATCGCCAGCGCCACCGAGGGATGGGTCTTGAGGTTGGCCAGCTGGGCGACGACGTTTTCCTTGACCATGTCGTCCAGCCGCTGGCGGGCGTTGTCGTGATGGCGCGCCGCGTTCACCACTTTGGCGGAGTCGGCGTGGCGCAGCCAGCCGGCCACCGCTGGCAGATGGTCCAGGCAGCGGCCGTTGGCGATCGCCGTCATCGCGCCGCAGTCGGAATGGCCGCAGACCACGATGTCGGCGACGCCCAGCGCCGCCACCGCGTACTCCACGGAGGCGGTGACGCCGCCCGGTTCCGGCCCGTAGCTGGGGACGATATTGCCGGCGTTGCGGATCACGAACAGCTCGCCGGGCTCTTGCTGAGTCAGCAGCTCCGGCACCACGCGGCTGTCCGAGCAGGTGATGAACAGTGCGCCGGGGGCCTGGCTGTCGGCCAGTTGGCGAAACAGCGCCGAACGCTGGGGGTAGGCTTCCTGTTGGAATTTCAGAAAACCGTCGATGAGGGCTTGCATGGCTTGCTCCTTGGCGGGGAAGGGATGCGCCAAGGATGAAGCTTTTTCATCATAGGGTCCAAGACCGATATAGAATGATTTCCATAATTATTTCCTATAGTTTGGACACATGATTCTTCGACATATCCGTTATCTGCAAGCGGTGGCCGAACACGGCAATTTCACCCGGGCGGCGGAGGCGCTGCATGTGTCGCAGCCCACGCTGTCGCAGCAGATCAAGCAATTGGAAGAGACGGTGGGCGCGCAGTTGCTGGACCGCAGCGGGCGGACGGTGCGGCCCACCGACGCCGGGGCCGCCTATCTGGAATACGCGCGCCGCGCGCTGCGCGAGCTGGAGGCGGCGCAGCGGGCCACCCGGGACGTGGGCGATCTGTCGCGCGGCAGCTTGCGGCTGGCGATGACGCCGACCTTCGCCAGTTATCTGCTGGGGCCGCTGGCGGCGCGGCTGCGCCGGCTCTATCCGGGCATAGAGCTATGCGTGCGCGAGGCGACGCTGGACGCGATCGAGCGGGCCTTGCTGGAGGACGAGATCGATGTCGGGATCGCTTTCGATCAGGCGCGCTCGGCGGAGATAGACGCGCGGCCCTTGTTCCGGGAAACCCTGGCCGTGGTGGTGGGTGACGGCCATCCATGGCGTCGGGCGGGGGCGATAGGCGCGGAAGCGCTGGCGCAGGCGCCCTTGGCGCTGTTGAGCGCGGATTTCGCCACCCGCGGCCATATCGATCGTTACTTCCTGGCGCTGGGTCTGAAGCCGCGGATCGCGGTCCAGGCCAACAGCATCAGCGCGGTGATGGAAATCGTCCGCCACGGCGATTGCGCCACCATTTTGCCGCGAGCGATCACGCGACAGCATCCGGCGCTGAGCGCGGTGGGCTTGAGCACGCCCTTGCCGGCGCGCACGGCGGCGGCGCTGACGCGCAAAGACGCATATCGCAGCGCCGCGGCGCGTGCGCTGATGCCTTTGCTGGATGCCTTGGGGAAGGAGTTGGGAGCGGAGGACGATAGGGAATAAGACGGCGCGGGCGGCGCGAGGCCGCCCGCTGCGGGGCCGACGGAGCGGCCCCCGGTAGGATTTAGGCTTGCTGGCCGGCCAGCTTGCCGCGCGGCGCGCTCTCGGCGGCCGCCATATCGGCCACCGCGCCGGCGTCGTGCTCGGCGTCCAGATAGCGGGTGCGCCAGCCGCTGTTGACGCCCCAGTAGTAGAAGCCCAGCGAGATCACCGCCACCACCGCCATGTCGGGGCCGTAGGGCAAGAGGCCGATGCCGCCGAAGTCCCGGCTGCCGATATAGGACATGAGGGCCATCGTCGGCAGGTAGAGCACCATCCACAGCGCGCCTTTCAGCTCGCGGCTGAATTCCGGCCAGCCGGCGCGGGCCTGATACCAGAAGTACACCGGCAAGGCGGCCACGATCAGGAAGATGATCTCGCCGGTCAGCGGCCAGCGCGCCCAGTACAGCACCAGGGACGCGCAGACGAAGGCGAAGGGCGCGATCACGCCGAGGCCGGCCAGGCGCAGCGGGCGCGGCAGGTCGGACGCGCAGCGGCGCAGCGAGGCCACGCTGATGGGGCCGGTCAGGTAGGAAATCACCGTGGCCACCGAGATCACCGCCGCCAGCGTGCCCCAGCCGCGGAAGAAGAACAGGAACACGAAGGAGATCGCCAGGTTGAACCACATCGCCGGACGCGGGATCTGGTACAGCGGGTGGATGCGGCCGAAGATCTCCGGCATGGTGCCGTTGCGCTGCATGCCGTAAATCATGCGCGAGGTGGTGGCCATATAGGTGGCGCCGGTGCCGCTGGGGCTGACGAAGGCGTCGAAGTACAGCAGCAGCATCAGCCAGTTCAGGCCCAGCGCCATCGCCAGTTGGGCGAAGGGGGAGCTGAAGTTCAGACCCTGCCAGCCGTGGGCCAGGTCCGCCGGCGACAGCGCGCCGATGAAGGCCACTTGCAGCGCCACATAGATCACCGCCGCCAGCAGGATGGAGCCCACCACGCCGAAGGGCACGCTCTTGCCCGGGTTGCGGGCCTCGCCGGCCAGGTTGATCGGGCTTTGGAAGCCGTTGAAGCTGAACACGATGCCGCTGGTGGCCACCGCCGTCATCACGCTGGCCCAGCCAAAGGGCGCGAAGCCGCCCGGGGTGTCCCCGCCCAGATTGCCGGGATGGAAGCCGCTGTAGATCAGCGCGCCCACGGTCAGCGCCGGCACGATCACCTTGAAGATGGTGATGGCGCTATTGGCCTTGGCGAACAGGCGCACGCCCCAGTAGTTGAGCATGAAGTAGACGATGACCAGCAGCGCGGACAGCATCAGGCCGGGCGGGGTCAGTTCGCCGTTGGAGAACAGCTGCTGGGCCCAGGGATACGGCCAGGAGCTCATGTATTGCACCGAGGCCTCGGCCTCGATCGGGATCACCGAGACAATGGCGATCCAGTTGGCCCAGCCGGCGATGAAGCCGAGCAGGGAGCCGTGGGAGTAACGGGCGTAACGCACCATGCCGCCGCTTTCCGGGAACATGGCGCCCAGTTCCGCGTAGCTCAGCGCGATGGAGAGAATGATCACCATGCCGACTATCCAGGCGACGATGGCGGCCGGGCCGGCGATCTGGGCGGCGTGGGCGGCGCCGAACAGCCAGCCGGAACCGATGATGGAGCCCAGACCGGTCAGCATCAGGGCGATGGGGCCGATATGGCGGGAGTGTTGCTGTGTCAAAGGTATCTCCTGTCAAAAGAACCTGCTGACGATCCGCTGCGCGTCGTGAGGCGTCACACGGCGAGTACCGCTTCAGAATGCTGAAGCCGCTTTCGCCCTGTCCCGCCCTGGCTCGCGAGATCGTAAACAGCTTCTGAAAACCCGACGGTCCGGCGGAGTCAGCTCCGGACGCGGCGGGCAAGCGATGGGGACAAGTTCCGGCCACGGCGCGGCGGCTCCGCCGTCCTTGTGTGGACGGGGGCGGAGCGGGGCGGTGTCGGTGCGCTGGAGACGCCGGCGCGGAGGGCGTCGGCGAGCTTGTCCCGGGTGCCGGGTGGGCCCGGTCTGATGTGCTCTTTTATAAGAGGGGGCTAATCTACCTTTGCTTTTCATTACAGTATGTAACGAAATGTACTCGCTAGCTTATTTCAAACATGACAAAAGATTGAAAATGGCGAGTCAAAGGGCGATCTATTGCGCGCTTAGGCCAATGGCAAGCGTTTGCGTTGAATAAATGCTCTATGTTTGATCCGGCGGCAATTTCCTGCCTAATTGCCGCCGGCGCGGCGGCTAGGCCGGCTGCTGCCGCAGCGGCCAATCCGGCGCCGCGGCGGAGGAGGGGGCGGGGTCCGGCGCGTCGATGCGGAACCAGCTCAGGGTCTGGTTCAAGTCCTGGGCCGCGGCGGCCAAGTGCTGCATCACCGGCGCGGCTTGCTGCATCTGTTGATCGATGGAGGCGGCCAGATGCGCGACCTCGTGGCCGTGCTGGCGGATGTCGCCGCCGGCGCGGGCCTGGGCGGCGCTGTGTTCGCGGATGTCGGCCATCAAGCGGTTCAAGCGCTCCAGCCCGGCGTCCACTTGCAGCAGCGCCTGATCCAGCGCCTGCTGCGAATCCAGCTTGTCGGCGCAGGCGCCGCCGGCTTGCTCCAGCGCGGCGTGCAGCGAGCCGGTGGCGCCTTCCACCCGGCCCAGCGCGTCGAAGATGCTGCCGGTGGCGGCGCGGGTGCGCTCCGACAATTTGCGCACCTCGTCGGCCACCACGGCGAAGCCGCGGCCGCTTTCGCCGGCGCGCGCGGCTTCGATCGCGGCGTTGAGCGCCAGCAGATTGGTCTGTTCGGCCACGTCGCGGATCAGGCCGCTGACGCCGGCGATGTCGTCCAGGCTGTGCTGGAGCTGGCGCATTTCCGTCTGCGCGCAGCCCATATTGTCGGCCAGCGTCCGCATCGTCTCGGCGTTGAGCCGGCCCAGTTCGCGCGCGCGTCCGGTATCGTCCGCCGCCTGCCGGGTGTGGGCGTCCGCCTGTTGCAGATGGCCGGCCACGATCTGGGCGCTGTCGGCCACCGCGTGGGCGGCCTCGTTGCTCAGCTTGGCCTTGGCGCTTTGCTGGCGGCTGGCGTCGGCCGCTTGCAAGGTCAGCAATTGCAACCGTTGGCAATCGGCGCCGCTGCGGCGGGCGTCGGCCTCCACCCGGCGCAGCAAATCGCTCAGCTTGTTCAGGAACTGATTCAGGCGGCCGGCGGTGGCGGCCAGCTCGTCGCGGCCCTGGGCCGGCAACCGCATCGCCAGATTGCCTTCCCCCAGCGCGTCGGCGGAGGCGGCCATCGCTTGCAACTGCCGTTTCAGCCGCCGCGCCAGCGTCAGCTGCATCGCCGTCACCACCAGGCTGGCCAGCGCCAGCGGCCCCAGGGTCAGCCAGGCCAGGCCTTGCAGCGTGTCCTGCAGTTGCGCGGTTTCCTGGGCCAGCCGGTTTTGCTCCTGCGCCTGCTGGCGGTCCAGCAGGGCCGCCAGCGGCTGCAAGCTTTGCTGCCAAGCCTGTTCCGGTATGGACAGCGCGTCCTGCGGCGCGGTCTCGGCGATGGCCAGCGCGCTGCTCAGATTGCGCTCGTAATCCTGCCACAGCCGGCCCACGGCCTGACGGAAGGCGGCGGCTTCACTGGCGGGCAGGCCGGCGGCGATCTCGCCGGTCAGCCGCGCGACGGTCAGGCTGGTTTCCCGCAGCCGCGCCGGGCTGTCCGGCAGCAGCGGGTCCAGCCGCGACAGCTGCAGCACGCCGGCCTTGAGTTGGTACAGGCCGGCGCTTAATTGTTGACGCGCGCTGTGGCGGTCCACCGCGCGGGTCAGGCCGCTCAACTGTTGTCCGGTGAGGATGAGGGCCAGCGCCAGGCTGGCGAGAGTGACGAGGATGGTCAGCCACAGACGTTTGGCCAATGTCATGATGGTGTCGTACGTTGCGATGCGGGAAGTGCCGCAGTCTAGGCGCGCGGGATGACGGGCGGATGACATGGAGATGAATTGTCTTGTCATGAAGCGTCTCGGCGCGACCATTCTTTGCCGACGCTGGGCGGCGATGCGGCTAAAATAGCCGGGTTTGTCATTTAATTTGGTTGTCGGCTTATGACTTTGCTATCCCCGGACCAGTTGGAACAGGCGCTGTGGGCGTCCACGGAACTGCTGCGCGAGCAAGTGGACCTGTACGACTACAAGAACCACGTGTTCGGCCTGTTTGTGCTCAAGCGCCTGAACGATGTGTTCGTGGAGCGGGTACAGGCCTTGGTGGCGGCCGAGGGCATGAGCCGCAAGCGCGCCGACGGCGTGGTGCAGGAGCAATACGGGATCTATCCGCAGACGGCGCGCTGGCCCGGCCTGCAGGAGCGCAAAAAGGGCATAGGCGAGGCGCTGGACAAGGCGGTGGCCGCCGTCGAGGAGCATCAACCGGCGCTGGCCGGGGTGCTCAGCGTGGCGCAATACCAGGGCCACAAGCGCTTGAGCGACGAGGTGCTGCATCCCTTGATGAATCATATCGGCGCGCTGAAGCTGGGCGACGCCGATCTGGAGGCGCCGTCCCGCCTGGGCGAGGTCTGCGAAGGGCTGGTGCGCCGCTACGCGGCGGAGTCCGGCAAGCGCGGCGGGGCCTTTTCCACGCCGGGACCGGTCAGCCAGTTGCTGCTGCGGCTGGCGGAGCCGCTGCCGGGCCACAGCCTGTACGATCCCAGCTGCGGCGCGGCCGGCACCTTGCTGGACGCCTGGCGCATGCTGGGCGGGCAGCCGGACGGCGGCGCGGCGCTGTTCGGCCAGGAAAAGCTGCCGGCCACCTGGGCGATGGCCAAGTTATGCGCTTATTTCCACGGCGTGGACATGAGTCTGGAACTGGGGGACACCTTGGTGGAGCCCAGGCATCTGAGCCCGGAAGGCTGGCTGCCTCGCTTCGACCGCATCGTGGCGCAACTGCCGTTCACGGTGAAAAACTGGTGGACGCCGCTGGAGGCCGAGGTGGTGGAACCGCCGCCCGCCGACGGCAAGAAGCGTCGCCGCAAGCGTCCGGCCGAACCCAATTACAAGAAGCTGGTGGATGAGCATCAGCGCTTCGGCTATGGCATTCCGCCGCGCAGCTTCGGCGATTACGCCTTCGTCCAGCATGTGCTGGCCACGCTGAAGGAGGACGGCCGCGCCGCGCTGGTGATGCCGCACGACGTGTTGTTCCGCGACGGCGACGAGGGCCGCATCCGCAACGGCCTGCTGTTTGGCAGCCAGGGCCAGTCCGGCGACCGCATCGAGGCGGTGATCGCCTTGCCGCCGGCGCTGTTCTACGGCTCGGGCATGCCCACCTGCGTGGTGGTGTTGAACAAGAACAAGCCGGCGGGCCTGCGCAACAAGGTGATCATTGTCGACGCCAGCAAGGAGTACGGCCGCGGGCGAGTGCAAAACACGCTGCGGCAGGAGGACATCGAACATATCCTGCGCGCTTACCGCGCCGCGGTGGACGAGGAAACGGAAGAGCCGGACTATCTGCGCCTGGTGGGGCTGCGCGAGATCAAGCAAGGCCACCGGGGCAATCTGAACGTGCAGCGCTACTTCGCCCAGGACGAGGCGGCCGAGGTGGTGGACGCGGAGGCGCTGGCCACCGAGCTGGCCGCCTTGACGGAGCAGGAGCAGGCGCTGGACGCGCGGCTGGCGGCCTTCTTCAGCGAAGAAGAGGGCTGGCGGGCGGAGGAGGGCGAGCTGGAGGGCTGCCTGGCCTTGACGGACGAAAAGCTGGAATTGCTGTCCAGCCAATACGCGGCCGAGCGCAAGCTGCGCCCCAGCCGCATCCAGGCCTTGCTCAATCGCGGCTACGGCACCCGGCGCATGGGCAAGTGGAGCCCGCATCAATCGTTCAAACCCAGCGCGCTGGGGGTGATTCCCGGCAACTGGGAGGTGTGCAAGCTGGGCGAGCTGGCCGCGCCGCTGGCCGCCGCCGCCGAGGGCGAATTATTGGAGGCCACCGTGGGCGGCAGCTGGCGCCGGGCCGGCGCGGGCCTGGGCACGGCCTTGCCGCCCAACGCTTTCGCCTACGATCCGGCGCGCTTGTATCAGGGCGCGCTGGCGCGGCACGTCGGGGAGGCCCCGGCGCTGGCCGCGGCGGATCAGCAGGCCTTCGCGCTGGACGAGGCGAGAATCTCGCCGGCTTTCCTGGAGTGTTACCGGCAGTCGGAAGGCTGGCGCTTTTGCCTGGAGCGGCTGGGCGCGGCGGTGGAAGGCGTCGAGTTCGGCTTCGAGGCGCTGGCGGAAATGCCGCTGCCCGTGCCGCCGATGAGCGAGCAACGCAAGCTGGTGGAGGAATGGGCGCGCCAGGACGAAGCCTTGCTCGCCCTGCAACAGCGCCTGCTGCAATGGCAGGCGCGTCGCGACGCCTTGGTGGCGCGCTTCCCGGCGGAAGACTGAGGGCCGGTCGGCCGCCGGCGGGCTTATTTCTGCCAGTAGGTCTTGACGTTGACGAACTCGTACAGGCCGAACTCGGACAGCTCGCGGCCATAGCCTGAGGATTTGACGCCGCCGAAAGGCAGGCGCAGGTCCGAGCTGGTGTGGCGGTTGATGAACACGCTGCCGGCTTCGATCTGCCGCGCCAGCGTCCAGGCGCGTTCCTTGTCCGCGCTGTAAATGCTGGCGCCCAGGCCGAAGGGGGTGTCGTTGGCCAGCCGCAGCGCGTCGGCCTCGTCGCGCGCGCGCAAAATGCTGGCCACCGGGCCGAACACTTCCTCGTGGTAGACGCGACAGTCCGGATTGACCCGGTCCAGCACCGTGGCCGGATAGAAGAAGCCGGGGCTGGCCGGCATCTGCCCGCCCAGCCGCAGTTCCGCGCCGTGGGCGACGGCGTCCAGCACCTGGGCGTGCAGCGCTTCGCGCAGGTCGGCGCGGGTCAGCGGCGACAAGGTGGTGGCCGGGTGGCGCGGATCGCCGGCGCGCAGCTTGGCGGCTTCGGCGCAGAAGGCCTCGATGAAGGCGTCGGCGATTTCCGGCGCCACGATCATGCGCTTGGCGGCGTTGCAGCTCTGGCCGGCGTCGCGGAAACGGGAATTGGCGGCGTCCTGGGCCGCGGCGGCGACATCGGCGTCGGCCAGCACGATGAAGGGATTGCTGCCGCCCAATTCCAGCACGGTCTTTTTCAGATGGCGGCCGGCCAGCGCCGCGATGGCGCGCCCGGTCTGGGTGGAGCCGGTGAAGGCCACCGCGTCGCACTGGCGGACGGCTTCTTCCACTTGATCATGGTCGATCCAGGCCACGTCCAGCACCGCCAGGCCGGCGGCGCGCGCCAGCTCCAGCAGGCCTTGGGTGGATTGCGGCACCGAAGGCGCCGGCTTGACCAGGCAGGCGTTGCCGGCCATCAGCGCCGGCACCGCGAAGCGCAGCACCTGCCAGATCGGATAATTCCACGGCATCACCGCCAGCACCGTGCCCAGCGGTTCGAAGGCCACGCCGCTGCGGCTGGCCTGGGTGGGAATCTCCAGCGAGGCCAGCAGTTCCGGCGCCAGTTGGGCGTAGTAGCGGATCAGCTGGGCGGATTTGTCTATTTCCGCCAGACATTCCGCGGTGCGCTTGCCCACTTCCAGCGTGACCAGGCCGGCCAGTTCTTCGCGATGGGCCTGCAATTGGTCGGCCAGACGCAGCAGTTGCGCGGCGCGCTCGGCCACGCTCAGCTCGCGCCAATGGCGCTGGGCCTGGCGCAGCTGCGCCAGGGCGGCGGGCAGTTGGGATTCCGGCCAGGCGGCGCGGGTGTAGACGACTTCTCCTGTGGCGGGGTTGCAGCTGGTAAAGGCGGTCATGACGTGCTGTATTCGGTTGGCAAGCAAAGACACAATGTAGCAAAAATCCCCGGGGACGGGGGTGAGCGGGGTCAATTCCGCGGCGATTTCTCCTTATATTTCTAATTTGAATAAATGATTAAATTTATAGTTCTTTAGGTTTTATGTGACTTGCTTATAGACTGATTCGCAATCGCCAGGCAGTGGCGTTGACGGACGGCGGGATTCAGAGGCAAGGCATGATTGAAATAGAGAACTTATACAAGCATTACCGGGTGGACGGCCGCGACGTGCCGGCGCTGGACAATGTCAGCCTGCGCGTGGCCAAGGGCGAGGTGTTCGGCATCATCGGCCGCTCCGGCGCGGGCAAGAGCACCCTGGTGCGCTGCCTGAACCTGCTGGAACGTCCGGACCGCGGCGCGGTGCGCCTGGGCGACACCGATCTGACCGCGCTGGACGGCCGGCAATTGCAATTGCGCCGTCAGCGCATCGGCATGGTGTTTCAGCATTTCAATTTGCTGAAGTCGCGCACCGTGGCCGCCAATGTGCGTTTTCCGCTGGAGCTGGCCGGCGGCGCGTCCGCGGCCGAGATGGACGCCCGCGTTGAAGAACTGCTGGCCTTGGTGGGCCTGGCCGGCCACCGCGACAAATACCCGGTGCAGCTGTCCGGCGGCCAGAAGCAGCGCGTCGGCATCGCCCGCGCGCTGGCCAATCACCCGGAATTATTGCTGTGCGACGAGGCGACCTCGGCGCTGGATCCGGAAACCACGGATTCCATTCTGACCTTGCTGGCGGACATCAATCGTCAGCTGGGGCTGACTATTGTGCTGATCACCCATGAAATGCGCGTGATCCGCCAGCTGTGCGATCAGGTGGCGGTGCTGGAGCACGGCCGCGTGGTGGAGCAGGGGCCGGTGCTGGACGTGTTCCTGCATCCGCAGCACGAGGTGACCCGCGGCCTGCTGGCGGAAACCGGGCTGTATCAAGAAGAGGCGCGCCAGACTTGGCAGCAGCGCGTGGGCGCGCCGCTGATCAAGCTGACCTTCGTTGGCGATCCCACCTTGCAGCCGGTGCTGGACGTGGTGGGCAAGCAGGCGGGCGCTCGCTTCAATCTGGTCAGCGGCACGCTGTCCGAGATCAAGGGCACGCCGTTCGGCCAATTGGTGGCCGGCGTGATCGAATCGGAGGCCCCGCTGGAGAGCCTGCCCGAGTTATTCGCCCGTCTGGGCGTGCGTTGCGAGGTGCTGTGATGGAAGGTTTCGACTGGGCCCAATTATTGAGCATGGACTGGCTGGAGATAGGCCAGGCCACGCTGGACACCTTGACCATGCTGGGCGCCTCACTGCTGTTCACCGTGCTGTTCGGCCTGCCGCTGGGCGTGGTGCTGTACGTTAGCTCGCCGGGGCAATTGCTGTCGCGGCCGCGCCTGTACGCGACGCTGTCCTTCCTGGTGAATGTGTTCCGCTCCTTGCCCTTTGTGATTCTGCTGATCGTGATGATCCCGCTGACCTTGAAGCTGGTGGGCACCTCGATCGGCGTGGCCGGCGCGATTCCGCCGCTGGTGGCCGGCGCTTCGCCCTTCTTCGCGCGGCTGGTGGAAAACGTGCTGCGCGAAGTGGATCGCGGAGTGATAGAAGCCAGCCAATCCATGGGCGCCAGCCTGTGGCAGATCGTGCGCCATGTCTTGCTGCCCGAGGCCTTGCCCGGCCTGGTGGGCGCGGCGACGGTGACCACGGTGGCGCTGGTGTCCTACACCGCGATGTCCGGCGTCATCGGCGGCGGCGGCCTGGGAGACTTGGCGGTGCGCTACGGCTACCAGCGCTTCCAGACCGAGGTGATGGTGGTGACCGTGGTGTTGCTGCTGTTGCTGGTGCAGTTGATCCAGAGTTTCGGCGACCGGCTGGTGCTGCGCTGTCAACGCGGCTGAGAACCTGTTCACGATCTGCTGCGCGTCGTGAGACGTCACACGGTGAGTGCCGCTTCGAAATGCTCATGTACCACGCGTACATTCCGCTTTCTCAGCCGCAACGCCTTGTCTCGCCTTAGCTCGCGAGATCGTGAGTTGGCTCTGAGCGCCCGGCGCTGCGGCCGCATCGGAAACCCAAGAGATTTGAACCCAACATTGTGTTGAATAGAGGAAATCGCATCATGAAAAAGAATATCGCTCGCTTCGCCTTTACCGCCGTCGCCGCGCTGTGGGGCGCGCAGGTGCTGGCCGCCGATCCGGTGACCGTCACCGTGGCCGCGTCTCCGGTGCCGCACGCGGAAATCCTGGAAGCCTTGAAGCCCACCCTGGCCAAGCAAGGGGTCAAGCTGGAGGTGAAGGTGTTCAACGACTACGTGCAGCCCAATCTGCAAGTGTCCGAGAAGCGTCTGGACGCCAACTTCTTCCAGCACATCCCCTATCTGGACAAGTTCAACAAGGACCGCGGCACCAAGCTGGTCGTGGCCAGCAAGCCGGTGCACATCGAGCCGTTCGGCGCTTATTCCAGCAAGTTCAAGAAAGTGGCTGACCTGCCCAAGGGCGCGACCGTGGCCATTCCCAACGATCCGACCAACGCCGGCCGCGCCTTGCTGCTGCTGGACCAGGGCGGCGTGATCAAGCTGAAGGACCGCAACAATCTGTATCCGACGGTGAAGGACATCGCGGCCAACGCCAAGCAGGTGAAGATCAAGGAACTGGAAGCCGCCACGCTGCCGCGCGTGCTGCCGCAGGTGGATCTGGCGCTGATCAACGCCAACTACGCCTTGGAAGCCAAGCTCAATCCCAAGCGCGACGCGCTGTTCATCGAGACCACTTCGCCGTACGCCAACCTGCTGGTGGCGCGCGCCGACAACAAGGACAGCGTCGGCGTGAAGAAGCTGGCCGCCGCGCTGGCCAGCCCGGAAGCGCGCAAGTTCATCGAGAGCAAGTATCAGGGCGCGGTGATCCCCGCTTTCTGAGCCTCTTGTTTAGGAGGCGCCCGGCATGCCTGGGTTTGAACGACAAAGCCCCGCAGAGCGGGGCTTTGTCTTGTCGGCGTCTTCAGCGCCGGCTCATGACGCGGCGAGATCGGCCGGCTTCTCCCCGGTCAGGAAGTAGCGGATGGTTTCGCTGACGCTGCGCATCGAACTGCCGAAGGGCAGCGGATCGGCGCCGCGGAAGAACAGGCCCTTGCCCACTTCGCCGCGGAAAGCGGCCGCCAGTTTGAGGTCGATGCAGAACTGACCCATCTTGGCCACGCCGTCGCGCAGGCCGCAGGCGCTCAGGCAGTTGAGGCTTTGGGTGCAGCGCGCCGGATCGGCCTTGGCGTTGGCCTGCAGCTTGGCCTCGCGCTTCAGATAGCTTTTCAGGAAGGGCGTCAGCACGCCGCGCGCCGGCAAGCCGGCCACGCTCATGAATTCCGCGATGTCTTCCGGCTTGGCCTCGGCCAGCGTGCGCTTGAAGTTGTCGTGGGCGTCGCCCTCGCGGGTGACGGCGAAGGCGGTGCCTATCTGCACCGCGGATGCGCCGAAGTCCTGGATGCAGGCCTTCATCTTTTCGAAGCTGTTGACGCCGCCGGCGACGATCAGCGGAATCCGCTCGCTCTCCAGTTGCAGGCTTTTGAACAGCTGGCGGGTGTCGTCCAGCACTTTCTGGAAGCTGAAGCGCTCGGCGTCCAGTTCGGCGAGGCTGGCCGCGCCCAGGTGGCCGCCGGCGTGCTTGGGATGCTCGATCACGATGGCGTCCGGCAGCCGTCCCTTTTTCATCCAGCGCTTGAGCACGATGCCGATGCCGCGCGCCTCGGACAGGATGGGAATCAGGGCCACCTTGGGAAAGCCGGCGGTCATGTCCGGCAGATCCAGCGGCAGGCCGGCGCCCATCACCACCGCGTCGGCGCCGGATTCGCAAGCCTGGCGGACATAGTCCGGATAGGAGGCCACGGCCTTCATCACATTGACCGCCACCATGCCGCGGCCCTGCGCGTAGCACAGCGCGCCCTTCACTTCGCGATCCAGCGCGATTAGGTTGAGGCGGTCCAGCTCGGCCTGGCCGCGCGCGTATTGCGACTGCTCGACCAGATCGGCGTGCAGATGACGCAGGTCGACGCTGGCGACCGTGCCCAGCGCGCCTTCGCGCGCGACATGGCCGGCCAGGCTTTTGGCTGAGACGCCTATGCCCATGCCGCCCTGCACGATGGGAAGCAGGACGCGTTGTCCTATCTGCAAGGGAGCGTAGAGCGGGAAATTTGTGGTCATTTAGCAACGATGCCGGGGCGGATGAATAAAAGGCGATCTTAGGCATGGCGGCCTTAAGAGTCTTTGCTCTAGAGCAAAAAACTAAGGATGGCTCGCTTTCTAACTCGGAAAAACTATTGACGCTTCAAAGACTTGAGCGCTTGCCTCTGCCGGACATGGCACGCAAACTTTTGATTTTAGTGAGGATATTTTTAGCTAAGCCATTGTGATGCGTTCAAATATGTCTTTGGTATTTTTTGTGAAAAGAAATCGCGCGGCGAAAGTCCCGGCAAATCCAGGGTAAAGACTTTTTGCCATCGTTGGCCTTAGCACATTCCTAAAAATCAGCTCCTGTCCATTTGGTCAGATTTCCCGGTTCAGTCCTGCTCTTACAGTGCCCGTGCCGGTAACTTGATGATTGGAGAAAATAAAATGGCTCATTTCTTTCCACTGGAGTTGGATGGCTTGCAGATGAAGAAGGTCAACGCGACGTCTTATGAAATTGATTTGCTGAAGTTCCGCCACCAGGTGTTTCGCGTGCAACTGGGTTGGGTGCCGCCGCGGCCGGACGGCCTGGACCTAGATGATTACGACGCGTTCTCCGACAATCTGGCGGTGATTGCGCAGCAGCAAGTGGTGGGGTCGGCGCGTTTCACGCCAGGCGATCAGCCCTTCATGATCGAGCGGGAGTTTGCCCGTTTGCTGGCGCCTGGGGAGCGCATCCGCAAAGGCGCGGGTTGTGGGGAAATCACTCGCTTCGCGGTGGGCAAGACGATTTCCGGCCGTGAGACGAGAGCGATTGCGCGCTTGTTGTATCTGAGCTTATGGGAGTGGTCGCGCGCCAACGAGGTGCGCTGGCTTTATTTCGTGGTGGAGCCGTCTTTTTATCGGCATCTGTCCCGAATGGGGTTTCCGATACAGCCGGTGGGCGTGCCAAGACCGCTGGACGGCGGAGTGATGTCGGTTGCGGGCTGCTTTGACTGGGAGCAGGCTGATCCGGAGTTCATCAAGTCGCTGCGACGGGAAGTCGCTGCGCCAAGAGAGTGCGTCCGTTCCTGGTTGGAATACGACCGTGCGCATGCTCCCGCGTGGGCTTAAGCTGGCCGGCCCGCAGCTAATCGCTGACCTGGAGTCCGGGAGGCGGCAACAAGTGCATGCCCAGCACGATGGCGTGAGTGCGATTGTTGGCGTTCAGCTTGCGGATGACGTTGGCGACGTGGAACTTCACCGTTCGTTCGCTGATGTCCAGGATGGTGGCGATTTCCCAATTGGTCTTGCCGCGGCTCATCCAGTGGAAAATATCGTATTCACGCTGCGATAGCGGCATGGAACTGGGTGTGGCCGGGGCCAGATTGGCGATGCGCACCGCAGCTTGGTGCAAGTGGGGCGTCAGACATTCCAGCATGGCGACCAGATTGGGGTCGGAGCTGGCGTCTTTGCCGCTGACGGAGAAAATGCAACCCAGATTATTGCGTTTGGAGGCGGCGCTGAAGGTGACGCCGCTTTCCAATCCTACGGTGGCGGCCTCGGCGATGAACTTGCGTTCTTCCTTGCCCTTGGCACGGCTGAAGCGCTCTTGCCACTGCACCGGTCCGCTGCCCAGATGGATCTTCAAGATGGGATCGTGCTGGGCGTAGTTTTCCTCCATGTAATGCTTCAGCCATTCCGTGGGATAGCTGACATTCAAGACCCGCTCCAGCCGCTGAATCTGCTGGTGCTGGTTGATGCGACCCAGCGCCAGCACCATGTGCTCGGAAGGCGCCTGGCTGAGCAACATGTCCAGAAACCCCCTGAGCTCGGCTTCGGTTTCGATTTGTCCGGCAAGGTGAATCCATTCCAGCAACGTCCATTGCTGACTCGCGGACAAGCCGCTGGGCAGCGGCCGTGCTATCGCGGAATTTGAGATGACCATGAGCAAATCTTTCTTGATCTTGTGGTTTTACGCTGCTGGATAGTAGCCCACATGCAAAAGGCATGGGAAGCGCTAACTCCTTGTTCTGGTGCCAAGAACAGCGACTGTTGCATTCGTCGCCGACATTATAACAAATTGCCTGTCCAAAAATCCGTAAGTAGAAATAATTATATTGATCAATGACTTATTTGGTGCTATTTGGCGAGGGACAAACTAGGCGGGAAGTTGGGGCGTCATAAGGAAGACGCCGGGACAAGCTTGGAAAACTGGACCTTCTGTCAGTGTTCCCGATAACTGAAGCGCTGGAACAAAGGCGCGATCTCTTCTATCAGTTGCGGCGCGGGCCAGCCGGCCGGGGCCGGAGGCAGGGCGAAGGAGGGCGGCGGACGCAGTTGCTGCCAGTGATAGTCGGCGACGCCCAGCGCCGCCAGCCGCCGCGCCAGCGCGGCCAGTTGGATCTCATTGTGCCAGTGCGGATGTATGCTGCTGCGACATTCAAAATTGCTGTTGTTTTGCAACAAACAGTGCAGCGAGGCCTCGGTCTGCTCCCCGCTGCGGGGCAAGCCGGTCAGCGCCGGATAGGCGCTGAAATCGGTCTTGATGTCCAGGCCGACCCAATCCAGCAACGGCAGCACCCGCCGCAAGCGCTGCGGGTACGCGCCGCCGGTATGCAGGCCGGTGGCGAAGCCCAGCGCCCGGGTCTGTTCCAGCAGCGCCGGCAGCGCCGGCTCCTGCAGCGGTTCGCCGCCGGAGAACACCACGCCGTCGAGCAGGCCGACCCGGCTTTGCAGCCAGCGCAGGGTGTCCGGCCAGCGGGTTTCGCCGTTTTGGCGCCGCAGCAGGTGGGGATTGTGGCAATAGCCGCAACGCCAGGGGCAGCCGGCGAGAAAGACCACGGCGCACAGTTTGCCCGGCCAGTCGCAGCTGGAGAACGGCGTCAGCCCGCCGATGCGGGCTGCTGCGGGGTCAGCGGGCGGCGTGTTCACTGAAGCAGACCCGTTCGTCGAATTCTCCGCGTTTGCCGATATTGAAAGACTGCACCGGGCGGTGATAACCCATTACGCGGGTCCAGACTTCGCAGCGGGTGCGCTGTTCGTCGTTGAGCGGGGCGGCGTCTTGGCCGGGGATGCGGGTGGGGGGAGTCATGAGCTTTCCTTTCTTAAGGGCTTATGAAGGCTGGCGCGCCAGCAGTTCCGCGTCGCAGCGCGGGCAGAATTCGTGGTGACCGGACAGATAGCCGTGCTTGGGGCAGATCGAGAAGGTCGGGGTGACCGTGATATAGGGCAGGCGGAAGCGGGATAACGAGCGGCGCACCAGTTCGCGGCAGGCGTCGGCGCTGCTGACCGCCTCGGTCATATAAAGGTGCAGCACGGTGCCGCCGGTGTATTTGCGCTGCAGCTGTTCCTGGCGCTGCAGGGCCTCGAAGGGGTCGTCGGTGAAGCCCACCGGCAGTTGGCTGGAGTTGGTGTAATAAGGATGGGCGTCGCTGCCGGCCTGCAGGATGCCGGGGTAGCGTTTGCGGTCTTCCTTGGCGAAGCGGTAGGTGGTGCCTTCCGCCGGGGTGGCTTCCAGGTTGTACAGGTGGCCGGTGCTTTCCTGGAACTCCACCATGCGCTGGCGGATGTGATCCAGGTAGTCGCAGGCCAGTTGGTGGCCTTCCTCGCTGGTGATGTCGATGCGGTCGCCGCTGAAGTTGCGGATCATTTCATTGATGCCGTTGACGCCTATGGTGCTGAAATGATTGCGCAGCGAGCCCAGGAAGTGACGGGTGTAGGGGTAGAGGCCGTCGTCTATCCGCGCTTGCACTTCGCCGCGTTTTTTCTCCAGCGCGTCGCGGGACAATTCCAGCAAGCGGTCGGTTTCGGCCAGCAGCGCGGCGTAGTCGCCGGCGAAGCGGTGGCCCAGACGCGCGCAATTGACGGTGATCACGCCGACGGAGCCGGTTTGTTCGGCGCTGCCGAACAGGCCGTTGCCGCGCTTGAGCAGTTCCCGCAAGTCCAATTGCAGCCGGCAGCACATACTGCGCACCATCTGCGGCTCCAGGTCGGAGTTCACGAAGTTCTGGAAATAGGGCAGACCGTATTTGGCGGTCATCTCGAACAAGAGATCGGTGTTTTCGCCGTGCCAGTCGAAGTCGCGGGTGATGTTGTAGGTGGGAATCGGGAAGGTGAAGGAGCGGCCCTTGGCGTCGCCGGCCAGCATCACTTCGATGTAGGCGCGGTTGATCATCGCCATTTCGCGCGCGCAATCGCCGTAGCGGAAGCTCATTTCCTCGCCGCCTATCACTGGAATCTGCTCGGCGATGTCGTCCGGGCAGGTCCAGTCGAAGGTCAGATTGGTGAACGGGGTCTGGGTGCCCCAGCGGCTGGGCACGTTGAGGTTGTAGATCAGTTCCTGGATGCACTGGTGCACGTCCGCGTAGCTCAGCCCGTCTTTTTTGACGAAGGGGGCCAGATAGGTGTCGAAGGAGCTGAAGGCCTGGGCGCCGGCCCACTCGTTTTGCAAGGTGCCGAGGAAGTTGACGATCTGGCCGCAGGCGGAGGACAAGTGACGCGGCGGCGCGGATTCCACCTTGCCGGGAATGCCGTTGAAGCCATTTTGCAACAGGGTGCGCAGCGACCAGCCGGCGCAGTAGCCGGACAGCATGTCCAGATCGTGGATGTGCAGATCGCCTTGGCGGTGGGCGAGGGCGGCTTCCGGCGCCAGCACCCGCTCCAGCCAGTAATTGGCGGTGAGTTTGCCGGCGATGTTGAGAATCAGGCCGCCCAGGCTGTAGCCCTGATTGGCGTTGGCGTTGACCCGCCAGTCGGCCCGGTCCAGATATTCGTCGATCGCGGAGATGGCATCCACCATGGCGGTGGGCGCGGAGGCTGTGCTCATTTCTATATCTAGTGAAGTTATCGAATGATCGCCACTATAAATTGTGTTTTGTACGCTGTGTGGCTGAGGTGGCGATAACTTGACGCGGATCAAGCGAGGCGCTTTTGACGACGGCGAAGGCTGGATTCCGGGGCGAAAACCTGGCCATTGGGAGCGCAATGTCATGTTGTTTGCGACAGCGCATGACTTATGCTGGATTGGGGCCGGCTGTGGCGTTCAAGGGCGGCGCGGGCGGGGTTGCGGCATATTGTTGCCAACTTGATGCTGTTTCATTGAGTCTGTTGCAACAAACTCATGGCATTCAGACCGAATCAGGTGCATACTTGGATTGCATAGAAAATAGGGCAATGTATTTTCAACTAAGCTGTAAAACTATATGACAAAGTGCGCTCCGCGAGCGGTGCAGTGGGGAAGCTGCGGTCGGTTCTGTTCCTGGCGTGGATTTGTCCATGAAGATGCATTCACAACAATTTGCAAGTTCTTCTTTAATCATCAAAGGGTATGGTGTACCCTTTTTAAAGAGATACTACTTAATAATGTTATCAGCATTGTCAAATCCAGGGCGTCCGTCCGGGCGTGAAGGGTAGGCGATGCCGAGCCTGGAACATCCCTGATTATGGACACCTTAAAAGCATTGATGGTCTTCATGACCACGGCGGAAAACGGCAGTTTCTCCGACGCCGCGCGCAAGCTGGGCGTATCGCCGGCCGCTATCAGCCAGAGCATCGCCCGGCTGGAGCAGGAACTGGAGGTTCGCCTGTTCAACCGCACCACGCGCCAATTGACGCTGACCGAGGACGGGCGCCGTTTCTACGCCCAGTGCCGCGGGCCGGTGAACAATCTGGATTCGGCGATCAATCAGTTGAAAGCCAGCCGCGACGAGCCGGCCGGCCATCTGCGGGTCAGCATGCCCAACTCCTTTGGCCGGCGTTTCATCCTGCCCATCATGGGCGAGTTCTGCGAGCGCTATCCCAAGGTGCGGGTCTTCTTCGGCCTGGACGATCATTTCAGCGATCTGATCGAGGACGGCTACGATGTGGGCGTGCGTTCCGGCATGATGCCGGACAGCCGCATGGTGGCGCGCAATCTGGCGCAGATGCCGCTCTATGTGGTGGCTTCGCCCGGCTACTGGGATTTGCACGGCCGCCCGAGCGCGCCGGAGGAGTTGAGCAACCACGATTGCATCAACTTCCAGTTCCCCACGTCCGGCCGTCTGTTCAAGTGGGAGTTCGACCGCAAGGGCGAGCGGATTCCGCTGGAGGTCAACGGCACGTATACGCTGAACGAGATGGAGGCGGTGGCCGAGCTGGCGCGGCTGGGCATGGGCGTGGCTCAGTTGCCGGGCCATGAGGTGGTGCATCTGATCCGCTCCGGCGAACTGGAGCCGGTGCTGACCGATATGGTGTCGCTGGAGCGCTCTATCTACATCTGTTTCCCGCATCGCGATCACATCGCGCCGCGTACCCGGGTCTTCGTTGATTTCGTGGTGGAGAAGTTGGCCGACCATCCGGACATCATGGCGGACCTGCCGGGCCTGGACTTGAGCGCCAAGCGCAAGGCGGCCCAGAAAAACGCGATCTGATCCCGTCTCCGTCTGAACCCGAAGCCAGCGCTTGCGCTGGCTTTTTTCATGTCTTTTTGTCGCCGCGACCCATCCTTTCTCCCAGGTGTTGTTAAATATAATGAGCGCGTGTATTGTATTTTTATACCAATCATGAACGGACGCTCCGCGTTCGCTTCGCCAAGGAGACAGCCATGAACGCGCCGGCCAGACTGGAACACACGAGCTCTTATTACGCCGCATCCGCCCATCCGTCGCCGGAGCGTCCATCTTTGCAAGGGGCGGAGCAGGTGGACGTTTGCGTGATCGGCGCCGGCTACACCGGGGTGTCCGCGGCGCTGCATCTGGCGGAGCGCGGTTATCAGGTGGCGGTGCTGGAGGCGGCGCGGGTGGGTTGGGGCGCGTCGGGCCGCAACGGCGGGCAGATCGTCAACAGCTATAGCCGCGACATGGACGTGATCGAGCGGCGGCACGGCAGGGCGGCGGCCGAGGCGCTGGGTGCGATGGCTTTCGAGGGCGGCCGCATCATCCGCGAGCGCATCGCGCAATACGGCATTCAGTGCGATCTGAAAACCGGCAATGTGTTCGCCGCCTTCACCCAGAAGCAGCTGGACGAGCTGGCGGCCAAGAAGCGGCTGTGGGAGCGCTATGGCCATACCGGCCTGCAACTGGTGGGCCGAGAGGGCATGCGCGGCATCGTGGCGTCGGACCAGTACGCCGGCGCCTTGCTGGACAATTGGGGCGGGCATATCCATCCGTTGAACCTGGTCTTGGGCGAGGCGGCGGCGCTGGAGTCGCTGGGCGGGCGGATTTTCGAGCAGTCGGCGGTCTTGAAGATTCATCCGGGCGGCCGGGTGCGGGTGGAGACCGCCGGCGGCGAGGTCAGTTGCCGCTTCCTGGTGGTGGCCGGCAACGCTTATCTGGGCGAGTTGCTGCCGGCGCTGGCGGAGAAGAGCCTGCCCTGCGGCACCCAGGTGGTGACCACCGAGCGTTTGCCGGAGGCGCTGGCCAAGAGCTTGCTGCCGGGCGATCACTGCGTCGAGGATTGCAACTTCCTGCTGGATTATTACCGGCTGACCGCCGACAACCGGCTGTTGTACGGCGGCGGCACCGTGTACGGCGCGCGCGATCCGGGCGAGGTGGAGCGGCTGATCCGTCCCAAGATGCTGAAAACCTTTCCGCAGTTGGCGGATTACAAGATCGAGTTCGGCTGGACCGGCAATTTCTCGCTGACCCTGTCGCGGCTGCCGCAGGCCGGGCGCATCGGCGACAATGTCTATTACTCTCAGGGTTGCAGCGGCCACGGCGTCACGTATACCCATTTGGCCGGTCGCTTGCTGGCGGAGGCCATCCACGGCGACAGCCGGCGCTTCGATCAATTCGCCGGTCTGCCGCACTATCCCTTCCCTGGCGGACGCGCGCTCCGCGTGCCGATGCTGAGCATGGGGGCGTGGTGGTACGGGCTCCGGGACCGTCTGGGGCTGTGAGTTATTCGTCGGGGGCGAGGCGGCGTTCGCGGCTGGCGCTGCCGGCTTCGCCCACCGCCCGGTTGCGGCCCGCGTTCTTGGCCGCGTACAGATACATGTCGGCGCGGTGCAGCAAGGTTTCCGGCATGTCGTCCACGGTCTGGGTGGCCACGCCTATGCTGGCGCTCAGGCGTTTCACCGCCGGCAGCTCGGTCTGAGCCAGCCGCTGGCGGATGTCGTCGGCCAGCGCCAGCGCGCCGCTTTGCTCGGTCTCAGGGCAAATCACCAGGAATTCGTCGCCGCCCCAGCGCGCCACCGTGTCCAGCTGGCGCGCGCGTTTTTGCAGCAACTGGCCAAAAGCGGCCAGCACCTGGTCGCCGGCCAGATGGCCGTAGTTGTCGTTGACGTCCTTGAAGTGGTCGATGTCCAGCAGCAGCACCGAAAACGGCCGCCGGGTACGGTAGGAGCGCTCGGTTTCGCGCTCCAGTATGGTGTTGGCCTGGCGGCGGTTGGCCAGGCCGGTGACCGCGTCCTGGCCGGCGATGGTGTTGAGCTCTTGCAGCATGGCGTGGGATTCGCGGGCCCGGCGGTAGGCGAACAGCGCCAGCGACACGGCCAGGTTCACGCATAGCAGCAACGCCAGCGCCATGGTTTGCGCATTGCCGTCGCCGGGGCCCGTCCCCAGCGCGGACAGCAGTTGGTAGCGCTGGGCCAGCCAGAGCAGCAGCAGATTGGCCATGAGCAGGATGGCCAAGTCGAACAAGATCTGCCGCAGGCTGAACAGGCGTGGCTTCATGGGGCTTGGGCCGTTTCCGATGAGTGCAGGCCGCCGGGAGGCGGCTTGATTGCGTTGATTCTTTTCGGATTAGCCCAAACTTGGCTCAGCCACAAGGGGCGAGCGCCGACGAGGCGCTCCAAGCAGCGCGTCAAAGTCCGCCGCGCGCCGGCGGGATGGATGGAAAAGGGCTTTGAAAACGCCTTGGAAAGGCTTGCGCGCCATCCGCGCCTCCCGCTTGCTCGGCGGTTTCGGCCTTGCCTCGTCCCCGGCCGCGAAAGCTTGAACAGGGGATTAAACGGCCATGAAGCGCGCCAGCGGCGTGGCGCTCCAGTCCACGCTGTCCAGCAGATTCTTGACGATGAGCCCCAGCTCGGTGTCGCCTTCAATCAGCAGCTTGCGGTGGAAAAACAGCGTGTCCGGGTCTTCCTCGCGCAGCATCATCCGGGCGAAGTCGGCCAGCGTGGCGGAGAGCTGCAAATCGGCGGCGCCGTCGTCCCGGTCGCGGTGGAAGCCTTGTTCGTCGGCGCGGAAGCGCAGGGTCAGGCCGGCGTCCAGCACGCGGATGGCGAAGCGGCGGCCGGCCAGCAGCGCCATGTCGGCCGGCAGCACGCCGCGCCGCGCCAATTGATTGAGGCTGGCGACCAGCAGCCAGGCCGGCGGCGCGGCGGGCAGCCGGGACAGCAGCGCGGCGGCGGCGGCGGGCAGGGCGAGATCAGGAATGCGCATGGGGGGCTCCTATGGCTTGGTTGCCGGCCTGACCGCGCCAATAGCCGTCCACCAGTTCGGCGTCGGCGTGCCGGCCGCTGGCGGCTTGCAGCGCCGCCGGGTCGGCGCCGTCCAGCGCTTGGCGGAACAGGGCGACGATATCGCCGGTGGCGCGGGACTGCGGACTGAGGCGCACGGCGTCGACGCCGATGGCGGCCAGCTCGCGCAAATGCGGCAGCAGGCTGTGGCAGCCGGCGGACAGGGTCTGGATGCCGTTGAGGGTGAGGAAGTCCTGCTGGTCCTGGGTGCGCATGGCGAGGCCGTCCGGGTGTTCCAGGCAGCGGAACTGGCAATCGTCCTTGCTCAGATTGTAATGACGGGCGGTGAAGCAGCGCGCGGACAGGGCCAGGGGCAGCTTGCCCCAGGCGAACAGCTCGGTGGCGATGGGCGCGCCGATCTCGGCGTAGCGCGCCAAGAGCTCGGCCAGCGTGGCGCGGTCCATTTCCACCGGGGGCACCCAGCGTTCGGCGCCCCAGCCGCGGATCAGCTTCAGGGTGTCGGCGTTGTAGATGTTCAGATGCGGGCCGGCGACGAAGGGCAGGCCGTGTTCCCGCGCCAGCTTGATCGCGCCCAGGTCGTTGGCTTCCAGCGCGATGTCGCCGTTGGCGGCCAACTGGCGCGCGCGGCGCAGATCGGATTCGCTCTCCAGCAGCGCCTGGCAGCTGAGCGTGACGCGCTTGCCGGCGGCGGCCAGATCGCGCGCCAGCGAAATCCAGTCTTGCGGCCGCATTTGCTGGCGGCGGGAGCACACCACCTCGCCCAGGTAGATCCGGTCCAGCGGCCAGTCGGCGGCGGCGGCGTAGAAGTCCAGCAGGGTGTCGCGCGGCCAGAAGAACAGCACCGGGCCCAGCGTCAATTGCAGATTAAGGCTTGTCATTGGCGGTTTTCCATCGGGGGCGGCGCTCATTTCCACGGCCGGTTGTAGGCGCCCAGCGTCTGCTGCTGCCCTTCCGACACTTTGTTCAGCGCCTGGTGCCAGGCCGGACGCGGCTGGAAGCGCGCGCCGTCGCGGGCGGCGGCGTCCAGCGCTTCGCGCAGCGCGCGCGTCACCTGGGCCACGTAGGCCGGGCTGCGCTGGCGGCCTTCCACCTTGATCGCGGCCACGCCGCTGGCGATGATTTGCGGCAGCATGTCCAGCACATTGAGGCTGGTGGGTTCTTCCAGCGCGTAATAGGTTTCGTCGCGCACCTGGAAGCGGCCCTTGCACAGCGTCGGGTAGCCGGCGGGTTCGTCGTCGCGGTAGCTGTCGATCAGGATGTGGTTGAGGCGGGCGTTCATGCTCCGCTCGCCCGGTTCCCAGCGCACGAATTTGGCCGGCGAGCATACGCCGTGGGTGTTGGGCGATTCGCCGGTGGCGTAGCTGGACAGCTGGCAGCGGCCTTCCACCATTACGCACAGGCTGCCGAAGCCGAAGACTTCGATCTCGACGTCGGTGTGCTCGATCACATGGCGCACCTGGTCCAGGGTCAGCACCCGCGGCAGCACCGCGCGGCGGATGCCGAACATGTCGCGCGCCAGATTGATGGCTTCGTAATTGGTGGCCGAGCTTTGCACCGACATGTGCAGGCGCAGCTGCGGATGGCGCTCGGCGGCGTAGGCCATCAGGCCCAGGTCGGCCAGGATCAGCGCGTCGGCGCCCAGCGCCGCGCCCTGGTCCACCGCCGCGCGCCAGCGGCCGGCGTCGCCACCCTGGGCGAAGGTGTTGATCGCCATCAGCACTTTGCGGCCGTGGCGGTGCGCGTAGGCGATGCCTTCGCGCGCGCTGGCGTCGTCGAAATTCAGCCCGGCGAAGTTGCGGGCGTTGGTCTGGTTTTTAAGGCCCAGGTAAACGGTGTCGGCGCCGTTGTCCACTGCGGCCTTGAGCGCCGGCAGGCTGCCGGCGGGGCAGACCAGCTCGGGCAGGAATGTGTGCAGAGCCATCTTGGTCGGTCCGGTTCAAAACCCGCCGACGATAACAAGCCCCGCGTCGCGGGGCCTTGTTCTGGGTCAAGCGCAGGCGGAGGGCCTAGAAGAAAGGGAAGACCAGCTTGGTCTTGGCCACCAGCACAATGTAGAACACCGTCGCCAGCGCGCAGAGGAAGGCGATCAAGCGGGTTTGCGGGGTTTTGCCGCGGCGCAGCGCGATGGTGCCCAGCGCCACGTACAGCACCAGGCCGACGATCTTGGCCAGCAGCCAGGGGCTTTGCAGAATGGGCCAGCCGCCCATGACCACCAGGGCGATGGCACAGCCCAGCAGCAGGGTGTCGACGACGTGGGGCAGGATGCGCACCGGTTTCAGCGCCAGGATGTGCTGCTTGCCGCCCAGCATCAGGCCGCCGCGCACGGCGAACAGCAGGATCGATAGATAGGCGAAGCCCATATGGGCGTGTTTGACGATCAGATAAGGGTACATAGGCGTCCAAAGTTGAGGAGTGAGAACGGGTTTACGCTCTGGCAAGGCATGGCGGATCGTAAACAGGCTCTTAGACGGCGCTTAACGATAGCGCGCCCATAATACCCGGGCCGCGCCCGTTTGCGGGTTCGGCGTGCCGCCGCCGCCTTCGCCCGGCAATCCGTTCTGACCGCTGATGTCGATCACGGTTTCCGCGCCCAGGCTGTTCAGCGGCCGGGAGGGCGGCGGCGCGCCGGGCGGGCGGCTTTGCAGCCCCGCGCTGACCGGGCCGAAGATATGGGTGCTGCCGGCGGTGTCCAGGGTGTCGCCGGCCAGTACCGCGCCGTGGATGCGGTTGCTGGCGCCCAGCCGGATCTTGCCGCCGCCGAAGGCCTGGGCGGCGTCGTAGCCGCCGGCCAGCAGGGCGATGCCGAGCAGCGGGGATTCGCGCAGCGAGTTCCGGTCCGCGGTGCAGTGGTTCAGCGGATAGACGTCCGGGAAGTCCGGGCTGCGGCACACGCGCGCCGCGCCGGCCTGGCGCAGGCTCCACAGTTCCACATTGCTGCTGGTTTCGATGTGGCCGGTGGCGAGAATGGCGTTGTCCAGCCGGCCGTACAGCGACAGATTGCCTTCGAACAGCGCCACGCCGGGCAGCATGCCTTGCGGCGGCTTGAGGCGCAGCAGCCATTGCTGAGCGGTGCTGCCGGACAAGCAGCTCTCCGCGTCGCTCTCGCACAGCCGCAAGGCCGGCTGGCCGGCGACCGGGGCGCAGCGCCTGCCGTCGGCCTGCAGGGCCGGGCACAGATCGTTGCGCTGCCAGTCGTCGGCCCGCTGCCGGCCCAGCCGGTAGACCGCGCCGTCCGGCACGCCGGCCACATGTTGCAGCCGGACGCGGATGCGCTGCAGCGCGTCGGCGGAACGGTCCGCCGCATCCCAGTAGACGATGAGGTTGGCGGCGTCGCGGTAATCGTTGGCGTTGATGCGGGTCGCGCCCAGGCGGAACTCCGGCACCGGCTCCAGCGGCACTTTCAGCCCGGCCTGATGGCGCACCCGCACGGTGTTCGGCGGCGGCTGGCGCGCTTGGCCGGCGGCGTCGAAGATCTGCGCGCCGTTGTGGGTGAAGGCGCCGCCGATGAGGCCGTCGTCGATATTGGCGTTGCCGCGGCTGTCCAGCAGGCCCTGAGCGCGCAAGGCGTTCAGCCGGTTGCTGCTGCTGGTGCGCACATCGCCCTGGCTCAGCAATTGCGCGGAAACGGCGACGTTGCCGGCCAGGGTCACGTCGCCGATGGCGGACAGCCGGCCCACTCGTTCGCCGCTGCTGCCGACCGAGCCGTTGGCGGCGGCGGTCTCCACGTCGCTGCCGCTGCCCATGACGATGTTGCCGCGCGCTTTCAGCGTCAGGAACTGGCCGCTGTTGACGCGGATGTCGCCGTTGCTCCACAGGCTGAGCGGGGCCTGGCCGTCGCCGCGGGCCGGATTGCCCTGGAACAGGATGTCGCCGGTGGCCTGGATCGCGCTGACGCCGCTCAGGCTGCCGCTGGTGTCCACTGCGCCTTCCACTTGCAAGAGCGCGTCCTTGGCGCCGGTGACCACAATATTGCCGCTGGTGGACAGGCCGCCGCGGATTTGCGCCGCGGCGTTGGCGGCCGGCGGCGTCGGCGCGCCGTTCAATTGGTAGACCACCTCCAGCGTCACCGTGGCGTCGCCGCTGCGGGCGGTGATCCAGGCGGCGACCTTGTCGTCCTCGATCACGGCGCCGGCGGCGCGCGGCGCCGGCAGCAGCTTGATCTGGAGGGCGTCGGCCAGCGCCTGGCTTTCCGGCGGCAAGCTGGCGCGCTCCAGATTCAGCGCCGCGCCGTCCAGCTCCAGCGCCTTGATTTGCGCCGGTGTCAGCGCCGACAGGTATTGCCGCACCAGTTCCGCGCCGGTCCAGGCGCGCCATTGCGCCTCGCTATTGCCGCGCAGCGAGCGGGTCAGTTCCTGCTGGCCGCGCAGATGATGCATGCCGCCCAGCGCCAGCGCGGTCAGGGCCATGCCGGTGAGCAGCACCATCAGCACCGCGGCGACGCCGCGCTGCCGGCGCGGCGGGAGGGAACGGGCCTTCATGCGGGGGCCGCCAGATTGGTCAGACAGCTGGCGAAGCTGCGGCTCTCGCCTTGCAGCGTGTTGTCGTAGTTGAGCAGCAGCTGCGGAAAGGTCTGGCTCGCCGCCGCGGCGACGGCGTAGGGCCAGCAGGTTTGTTCCAGCCGCAAGGCCATGCCGAGCTTGTGCCGCGGCGGCAGCGGGCCGGTCAGCGCCCGCGCCCGCCATTGCGAGGGCTGGGTCAGCGCGTCGGCGATGGCCGCGCAGTCGTCCGCCTGCAACTGGTACAACACGCTGCTCTGGCCGGCGCCGTCCACGCTGGCCACGCCGCGGCAGGCGTAAGCGCCGGCGTCCAATTGCGGACGGTAACGCCAGACCGCCGCGTTGGCGGCGCCGGAAGCCGCCGGCGCGGCGCTAAGCGCGGAGACGGCGCCGTCGGCGTCGACGCTCAAATCGCTTATCGACAGCAGTTGAAGGTTTTGTTCGCGGCCGCCGGCGGCGCCGAAACCGGCTTCCTGCGCCTGCTGCTGCACGCTGAGCAGCGCCGCCATCAATTGGCCGTCCCGCTGCGCCAGCTTGGCGCTGCCCTGATCCGGATCGAACACGCTGCGCGCGGTCTGGCGGTAGAGGGTCAGCATCGCCAGCGTGGTGATCAGCGCCAGCAGCATGCCGATCAAGAGCTCCAGCAGACTGAAGCCGGCGGCGCGCTTATTCATGATTGCTCAGACTGAGGGTGGAGGAGGCCGCGTCCCGCAGCTGCAAGGTTCGGCCGCTCAGCGCGGCCTTGGCGCTGATGTCCGCGCCGCCGTTCTGCGGCTGTCCGCGCAGGGTCACCGCGGGCGCGGAACTGCAGCTCAGCCGCGCGGTGGCGCTGACGCCGCTGGCCAGCGGCCAGTCGTTGGGGCTGTCGCAGGGCAGGCCGCCCTGTTGCAGTTGTTCCCGCGCCTTGCTCAGGGCCAGCGCATGCTGTTGCAGCTGCTGTTGACTACCCAGGCTGCGCGCGTTGACGAAAACAATGCCGAGGCCGGTCAGCATCAGCAGCAACATGGCGATCAGGCTTTCCAGCAGGCTGACGCCGCTTTGCGTTTTACAAATCACCGCTGAGCTCCTGCTGCGCGCCGCGGATGCAGTAGGCCGGCCGCGTGCCGCAGGCGACGCCGGCCGCCTGCGCCGCCAGCGGCTGGCCCTGGTTGTTCAGGGCCAGGCATTGCGCGGCCGGGGTCGCCAGGCAGCTTTTTCCCAGGCTCACCGGGCGCGGCGCGGCGGTGCGCCACAGCGCCGCGCCGTGGCAACGCTCGCCCTGGGTGCCGCTGGCCGGCGTGCCGGCGAAGACGCACAGCTGGCCTTCTGCGCTGGACATCAGCACCGCGGCGGGCTGGTCCGGCGCGGCCGCCAGCGGATTGCTCAGCGCCGCGGCCTGGGTTTGGGCGTAGGCCCGCGCCAGTTGGCTGCGGCCCAGCGCCAGTTTGTGGGCGTCGCTCCAGCCTTGCGCCAGCGGCACGCTGAGCAGCGCCAACAGGCCGATCAGCGCCAGCGTCGCGCACAGCTCCATCAGGGTCAGGCCGCGCTGGCGGCGGGGCGGGGTCACCATTGGGTCCGGCAGTCGGCGCTGCTGGTGTTGGCGCTTTGATCCGCGCCGTCGAGTTTCAGCACGCAGCCGGACAGCTGCGGGCTGACGCCGCTGGCGGTGAGCAGGAAGCTGCCGCCTTGCGGCTGGTAACGATAGTTGAATTCAGGCTGCGCCGGCTGCCAGCTGTTATTGCCCAAAGCGGCGCGGATGGCGCTGGCGTTGTCCGCGCTGGCGGCGGGATAGGCCAGGTGCAGCAGTTTGTGGTTTTCCAGCGCCAGGCTCAGGGCCATCAGATCACTCTTGGCGGTATTGGCCTTGGCCGCCTGCACATGGCGCTGATAAGACGGCACCGCCACCAAGAGCAGGATGCCGACGATGGCGGCCACCACCATCATCTCGATCAGGGTGAAGCCGGAATGGCCTTGCGGCCGGACGGATGCGCTCACGACATCGCCTTGCTAAATAAACGTCATATTTTAGCGTTATTGGACTCACATTGGTATTGATTGGCATCAATATGCTTTGTAAATATCTTGGCGAGAAGCAAGCCGCCGTCTGAGCGTCGCCTAGCGGCATAATCTGCCGCGCGCGGCGCATGCGGCCGATCCGGGCCGCGGATGCTACACTTGGGCTGATCTCACCTACCGCCTATCCCCGCATGCTGCTTCTTTACCAGTCCAACCGCTTGGAGCAATTGGGTCAGCTGTTTTGCGGCATGAGCCAGAGCCTGCCGCTGTCCGACTCGTTCGCGCCGGAAACCGTGATCGTGCAGAGCCGCGGCATGGGGCGCTGGATCACGCTGGACCTTGCCCGCAGCAACGGCGTGGCCGCCAATCTGGACTTCGTGCTGCCGGCCGCCTTCGCCTGGCGGCTGATGCAGCGGGTGATGCCGGATCTGCCGCGCAAATCCTCGTTCGCGCCGGAAGTGCTGAGCTGGCGGCTGATGGAGCTGCTGCCCACGCTGGAGGGCGAGCCTTTTCTCGCTTTGTCGCGCTATCTGGAGGGCGGCGAGGCCGCCTGTTTCGAGCTGGCCGGCAAGGTGGCCGACATCTTCGACCAATATCTGGTGTTCCGGCCGGATTGGATCCGCGCCTGGGAGGCCGGCCAGTTGCTGGGCCTGGGCGACGACGAGGCCTGGCAGGCCGCCTTGTGGCGGCGGCTGGCCGACAGCGATCCCAGCCGCCACCGCGTGCGCATGCTGGACGAGTTCTTCGCCGAGCTCAGGGCCGAGCATCTGCCGGAACGGGTGACGCTGTTCGGCATCGCCAGCCTGGCGCCGATGTATCTGGCCCTGGTCAAGCGCCTGTCCCAGCTTACCGACGTCTGCCTGTTCACCCTCAATCCCTGCGAAGCTTACTGGGGCGACATCGTCGACGCCCGCCGCAAGCTCAAGCTGCAGCAGAAGGGGGATTTGTTCGCCACCGAGGGCCATCCCTTGTTGGCCTCGCTGGGCAAGCAGGGCCGCGATTTCTTCGAACTGATCGCCGAAGACAGCGAGCTGGACGCGCGGCCCCTATTCGACATTCCCCGCGGCGACGCGCTGCTGGCGCGCTTGCAGCGCGACATCCTGCAATTGAACGATCCCAAGGACGCGCCGCGTCCGCTGGCGGCGGACGACGATTCGGTGCAGATCCACGCCGCCCACGGGCCGATGCGCGAACTGGAAGTATTGAAAGACCGCTTGCTGACGATGTTCCGCGAGGACTCCGGCCTCAATCCCGCCGACGTGGCCGTGCTGACCCCGGACATCAACAGCTACGCGCCTTATATCGACGCGGTGTTCGGCGCTCGTCCGCAGGAGGACGCGGCGCCGGACATTCCCTACAGCATCGCCGACCGCCGCATCGCGCGCGAAGAACCGCTGCTGGCCAGCTACGCGGCCTTGCTGGACCTGGCCGACTCCCGCTTCGCCGCCGATCAGGTGCTGGCCTTGCTGGACGCGCCGGCCTTGTTGCGCCGCTTCGGCCTGGACGACGCCGACGTGCCCTTTGTGCAGCAATGGGTGCGCGAGGCCGGCATCCGCTGGGGACGGGATGCCGCGCACAAGGCGGCGCTGGGTTTGCCGGCGGACCCGCTGTTCACCTGGCGCTGGGGCCTGGACCGGCTGTTGCTGGGCGCGGTGCTGCCGCCGGCCTTGGCCGGCGACGACAGCGGCCTGTACGCCGGCCTGCTGCCGCACAGCAGCGCTCAGGGCCAGTTGGCGGAAGCGTTGGGGCGCTTTTCCGCCTGCTATCGCGAACTGGAGCGCGTGGCGGAGGAGTGGGCGCGTCCGGCCGCTCCGGCCCTGTGGGCGGAGCGCTTGCAACAGGCTTGCGAGCGGCTGTTCGACGCGGACGCCGACGACGAGAAAGCGCTGGAGGTATTGCGCGCCGCGTTGGCGGAACTGGCGGGGGACGCCGAGCTGGCCGGCTTCGAGCAAGAGGTGGGCCTGCCAGCGGTGCGGGATTGGCTCAAACGCAAACTGACCCTGGCCTCGCCGCTGGGCTTTCTGTCCGGCGGCGTCACCTTCTGCGCGATGGTGCCGATGCGCTCCATTCCCTTCCGCGTGTTGTGCCTGATCGGCATGAACGACGGCGCTTATCCGCGCGACGAACGCCCGGTCAGCTTCGACCTGGTGGCGCGCCATCCGCGCCGCGGCGACCGCTCGCGCCGTTTCGACGACCGCTATCTCTTCCTGGAGGCCATTCTCTCCGCGCGGGAAAAGCTCTATCTGTCCTATGTGGGCCAGTCCGCCCGCAGCGGCGAAACCCTGCCGCCCTCGCCGCTGATCGCCGAATTGCTGGATTGCTTCTCCGCCATGTGCGGCCAGGATCTTGGCCGGGCGCTGACGGTGCGCCACCCGCTGCAGCCGTTCTCGCCCGCCGCCTACGACGGCGCGGACCCGCGGCTGGCCAGCTTCGAGCCCACTTTCGCCGCCGCCCTGTCGCAGCCGGAGGCCGCGCCGCGGCCGTTCGCCGAAGCTTTGCCGCCGGCGGCGCTCAGCGGCGTGGTCAATCTGCACGACTTCATCCGTTTCTGGCGCAATCCGGTGCGCGCCTGGCTGGCGGACCGGCTCGCCATCCGCCTGTTCGGCGGCGACGAGGAGCTGCCGGTGCGCGAGCCTTTCGCCGTGGACGGCGACGCCAGCCAGGCGGTGCGCAGGCAGTTGGTGGACGCCATGTTGCATCGCCGTCCGCAAGCGCCGGTGCGCGAGCGCGTCGCCGCCGCCGGCCTGCTGCCGCCGGCCGCGCTGGGCCGGGCCTGGCTGGTGGAGGAGGCGCGTTCCAGCGTCAAGCTGGCGGCGCGGCTGCCGGCCGCGCTGAGCCGGGACGTTCTGCCGCCGCAGCCGGTCCATCTGCATGCGGCCGGCCTCACCCTGGTGGGCGAGCTCACCGGGCTGCGCCCCGAAGGTCAGCTGGATTTCGTCGTCGGCAAGATCAACGCCGCCCAGCGCGTGGCCCTGTGGCTGAGCCATCTGATTCTGTGCGCGGCGCGGCCGCCGGGCGTGGTCTGCCGCACCGCCTGCTACGACGATACTGGCAGCCTGCTGCTGGAGGACGAGCCGGAGGCCTTGGCCTTGCTGGAGCCGTGGCTGGCGCGCTGGCGTCAGGGCCAGGACCAAGCCTTGCCCTGGTTCGGCCGCACCAGCTGGGCGTATGCCGAAGCTTTGGCGGCGGAGCCGGAGCGGCGCGACAAGGCGATGCGGAAAGCGCTGGAAAAATGGGACCCCGGCTTTGTCCGCGAAGGCGGCATGGCGCAAAAGGACGAGGCGGCGATCGCGCTGGCCTTCCGCAATCAACAGCCCCTGGACGATCCTCTGTTCGCGCAACTGGCGGAAACCCTGCTGTCGCCGCTGGCGGAGCGGCTGCAGGGCGGCGGCGCGGAGTGAGGCGGCCGGCGCCGGCTCATTCCTCCGGATACGGCGCTTCGAAGTAGCGCTGATACAAGGTCTGAATCGAGCCGTCGCGCCGCATGCCGGTCAGGGCCTGCCGGAAAGCGTCCGCCACCGGCTGCGGCACGCTGCTTTTGCTGAAGATGAAATACGCGCCGCCGATATTCCAGACCGGCGCGAGCGGCACGATCTCCGCTCCCGTCGGTTGGGCCTGCAGCGCCGCGCGCAGGGTGGCGCTGTTGGCCAGCAACAGGTCCAGCCTCCTGGCTCGCAGCTTTTGGATATTGATGTCCAGCGTCGGCCCGATGTCCACGGCGACGCTTGGCGGCGGGAGTTTCAGCCAGGCGTCCAGGCTGGCCCCGTAGCTGTCGCCGCGGGTGACGCCCAGGATGAGCTTGCCGTGCTTGCCCAAATCTTCCAGCCGGTGCGTCGGCCATTGCGCCGCGCGGCCGCGCAAGCTCCACAAGCGCACGGTGGTGGGGCTGTAGGCCCAGACGAAGTGGGCGAAGGACTCGCGCTCCGGTGTTTTCAGCGCCTCCATCGCCACGTCCACCAGACCGTTTTTCAGGCTCAGCAAGGTCCGCGGCCAGGGCATTTGCTGGTAGTGGAGCCGGCAGCCGGTCCGGCGCGCGGCTTCGTTGAGCACGGCGACGGCGTAGCCGTCCAGTTGCTGGCGCGCGGATAGATAGTGGTAAGGAGGCCAACTGTCCCAGCCGACGCTTAATTCCCGGACGCAGGCGCTGACGGCCGGTTGAGGCGCGGCCAGGACCGGTCCGGCGCATAGCGCCGCGGCAGAGGCCAGGCCGTGGACGGCGAGGCGGAAAAGTCGGCGCATGGCGAGGCTCCGGCGGGGGATGCTTTACTATAGCCGGGCGGAGGCTGGGGATAACTTTGCGTAGCCGTGCGGGTCTGTGGATAAACGGGAAGGGGCCGAAGGCGGCGGGAATGCGAAAAGGGTCAGCTTGCGCTGACCCTTTTCATTTTGGTGGCGAATCAGGGACTCGAACCCCGGACCTGCGGATTATGATTCCGTCGCTCTAACCGACTGAGCTAATTCGCCGTGAAGACTTGTCGAAAACAACTCTTCGCAAACTGTGGTGGCGAATCAGGGACTCGAACCCCGGACCTGCGGATTATGATTCCGTCGCTCTAACCGACTGAGCTAATTCGCCACGTTTTTCGATGCACGAGTGCACCGAGACGCGAAATATACGCAGCCGAAAGCCGGCTGTCAACAAGATTCTCGCGGCCGCCGGCTTACAGGGTGTAGCAGCGGTCGCCGCGCAGGAAACCGCTCCAGTCTATGTTTACCCCCTTGCCGAAGCCTATGGCCTTGAACAACTCGCCCATTTCCGACGGCGACAGCAGCTTCTGCACCGCGGCGGCCTGCGGCAGATAGCCGGCGGCGTCGGCCGGGTCCAGCTGCTCCAGCAACTGGGTGATGCCGGCGTTGATCAGGAATTGAGCCTGGGTGGTGTAGCCGATCAGGTCCAGACCGGCGTCTATGCCGGCCTGGGCCACCGCGCTGAAATCGACGTGGCAGGTCAAGTCCATCAGGCCGGGCAGGAAGAAGGGATCGTCCACGGTGTGGTGGCGGTAATGGCCTATCAGCGTGCCCATATGGCGCTGCGGGTGATAGTACTCGGCGGCGGGGAAGCCGTAGTCCAGCAGCAGCACGGCGCCGTGATCCAGTTTTTGCGCCAGGGTGTGGAGGAAGCCGATATTGGCCGGGCTGATTTCGGAAACATAGTCGTCGTGCCGCGGCTGGATGGCCTGGGCCAGTTGCAGCAGCCGCGGGTCCTGAATGGCGCGGTCTTCCCAGACGAAGCGCTCGCCGTCCAGCGCCACGCCGCGCCGTTGGGCTTCGGGGGTCCAGCGGATCAGCTCGCAGGGCATGGCGTCCAGCACTTCGTTGCCGATGATCACGCCGTCCAGCCGCTCCGGCAGCTGGCTCAGCCACTGCACGCGCTCGGCCAGTTGCGGCAGCGCCTGGCGGATATTGCTTTGCTGGCGTTCGATCAGGTCTGGCGACAGATCGACGATGCAATAGCGTTCCGGCAGCGCGTCCAGCGCTTGCAGTTCGCTGAGAATGTCGATGGCCAGCTTGCCGGTGCCGGCGCCGAACTCATAGACCACATTGGCGGTTTGCGGCAGCAGTTCCGCCAGCTGGCGCGCCAGCGCGCGGCCGAACAAGGCGCTCATTTCCGGCGCGGTGGTGAAGTCGCCGGCCGCGCCCAGTTTGCGGCTGCCGGCGGCGTAATAGCCCAGGCCGGGCGCGTACAGCGCCAGCTCCATGTAGCGGGAGAACGGCATCCAGCCGCCCTGCTGGCGGATTTCCGCCTGAATGGCGTGGACAAGTCTTTGGCTGGTGGCCAGCGCGTCGGCGCTGGCGGCGGGTAAGGTGGTCATGGCGGTCATCCTGCTACAATGTGCCGCGATTGTGGTGGAAACTGAGGGACAGGAGAAGAGGGTGAGCGGATTTTACCGTTGGATGGCCGGCTGCGCGGGCGGCCTGTTGCTGGGGCCGGCGCTGGCGGCGCCGCAGTGGGCGGTGTCGAAGCCGTATCCGGACAATCCTTTGCAAGTGGCCAGCCTGGACGGCGAGGCGACGGTGGGGCGCAGCCGCTTTCCGGCGCGTTTGGACGTGGCTTGCCGCGCGGACAGCCCGCCCTTGCGGCTGTCCTTGCACGTGTCGGATCAATTGGGCGGCTGGGACGTGCGTCCGTACGAGGGGCCGGGCGGCCTGGGCGAGCGGCGCAAGCTCAAGCTGAACCTGGCCGGTTTGCGCCGCGGCGTGGACAGTCATTTCGCCGGCTGGTACGAGGCGAGCGGCCGCTTTGTGTTCGAGTGGCCGTCGCGGGGCGAGTTCTTCGCCTGGCAGTCCGCCGCGCATAAGGAACTGCTGGTGACGATAGACGGCGCCAGCCGCAAGCACGGCAAGCTGGTGGCGCGTTTCGTCTTGCCGCCGTCCAGCCAGGCGGCCCTGGCGGCGGCCCAGCCGTGCATGGGCAAGAAATAGAGCGCGCGGCCGGCGTCATCGCGGCGTAAGGCGCGTGTGGGAGCCTGCGGCGGCGGGCGAAGATTCAGAGGAGCGGAAATGGCGGATCAGGGGACGACAGGAGAGCAGCGGGTGGCGCTGATCAGCGGCGCGGCGCGGCGCGTGGGCGCGGGCATCGCCCGGCATTTGCACGCGCGCGGCCTGCGGGTGGTGTTGCACTATCGCGGTTCGCGCGGCGAGGCGGAGGCCTTGGCGGCGGAACTGAACGCGGCGCGGCCGGATTCCGCGCGCTTGCTGCAGGGCGATTTGCTGGACACGGCGGCCTTGCCGGCGCTGGCGGCGCGGGCGGTGGCGGCGTTCGGCCGGCTGGACGGCCTGGTCAACAACGCGTCCAGCTTCTTCCCCACCGAGGTGGGCCGGATCGACGAGGCGGCCTGGCACGATCTGATGGGTAGCAATCTGAAGGCGCCGCTATTCCTGTCCCAGGCGCTGGCGCCTGAGCTGGCCAAGCGTCGCGGCGCCATTGTCGGCATCGCCGACATCCACGTGGAGCGGCCGATGGCCCGCCATGTGGTGTACAACCTGGCCAAGGCCGGCCACGCGCAGCTGATCCGCAGCCTGGCGATAGAGCTGGCGCCGGCGGTGCGGGTCAACGGGGTCTCGCCCGGAGTGAATCTGTGGCCGGAGGACGACGCGTCATTCGACGCGGCGGAGCGCGCGGCGATAGAGGCCAGCATTCCCTTGCGCCGCACGGGAGTGCCGGAGGACATCGCCCGGGCGGTGGCCTTTCTGCTGCTGGACGCCGGCTACGTCACCGGTCAGATTCTGGCGGTGGACGGCGGCCGCAGCGTGGTGTTGTAGCCGCTGCGCGGGCGGGCTGCGCGCGCGCCTTGTTCGCCGTCGTGGATTTCGCCGCGGAAAAAAAGTAAAATCGCCTGTTTTTCAATTTCTTAGCCGTACTCCATGTCCGAAGCAAGCAGCGTCCTCGACGACAAGGCCAAAAAGGCCGTGTTTGAAGGCAATAAACTGGCCAAGCGCCTGCGCCACCATGTGGGTGACGCCATCAATGACTTCAATATGATAGAAGAGGGCGACCGCGTGATGGTCTGCCTGTCCGGCGGCAAGGACAGCTACACCTTGCTGGACATTCTGCGCGGCTTGCAGAAGTCCGCGCCTATCGATTTCTCCATCGTGGCGGTCAATCTGGACCAGAAACAGCCGGGCTTCCCCGAGCACGTGCTGCCGGAATACCTGGATTCCATCGGCGTCGAATACCGCATCGTCGAAGAAGACACCTATTCCATCGTCAAGCGCCTGGTGCCGGAAGGCAAGACCACTTGCAGCCTGTGTTCGCGGCTGCGCCGCGGCATTCTCTACCGCGTGGCCGACGAACTGGGCGCGACCAAGATCGCGCTGGGCCACCACCGCGACGACATTCTGCACACCCTGTTCCTGAATATGTTCTACGGCGGCAAGCTGAAGTCCATGCCGCCCAAGCTGGTGTCCGACGACGGCCGCCACATGGTGATACGCCCGCTGGCTTACTGCCGCGAAAAGGATATCGAGCGCTATGCCGCGCTGCGCGAATTCCCCATCATTCCTTGCAATCTGTGCGGCTCGCAACCCAATTTGCAGCGCCAGGTGGTCAAGGACATGGTCAATGACTGGGACCGCCGCTTCCCCGGCCGTCTGGAGAGCATGTTCCGCGCGTTGCAGAACGTGGTGCCGTCCCATCTGGCCGACACCGGCCTGTTCGACTTCGCCGGCCTGAAGACCGGCGACGCGCCGTTCGAGGACGGCGACACCGCTTTCGACAAGGAAGAATTCCGCGACCCGCCGCCGCCGCAGGACGACGAGGCCGACGCGGCGCCGAAGAAACGCACCATCAGCATTCTGGATTCGCGCAAACCGGCGGGAGAGGACTCAGGCTGTGGCGCGTAGGGCCTTGCATCCGTTCCGCCGCCGCGTGCGCCCCGCGGTGGAGGAAATGCCGGAGGTGGAGATCTCGGAGGCGGACAATATCCGTTCTTTGCACCTGGGCTCGGAAACGATACAGAGTTCCATGGATCTGGACGACCCGGCCGATCTGGTGCTCAGTTACAGCCGGGCGATGATGGGTTTTCTACTGTGGAACGACGCGCCGCAGCATATTTTGCAGATCGGCCTGGGCGGTGGCTCCTTCGCCCGCTTCATCGATGAATACCTGCCGGACGCGGTCAGCGTGGCGGTGGACATCAATCCGCAGGTGATCGCGGTGGCGCGCGCCTTTTTCCAGCTGCCGGAGGAGGGCGATTTCTTCGAGATCGTCGAGGCCGACGGCGCCGATTACGTGAAGATCTTCCGCGGCTCCACCGACGCCATCCTGGTGGACGGCTTCGACGGCCTGCAGATCGTCGACGCGCTGACCACCGAGGACTTCTTCGAGGACTGCAAGCGCGCGCTCAGCCCCAAGGGCGTGTTCGTCACCAATTGGTGGAGCGGGGACAAGCGTTATCAGTCCTTCATCGAGCGCCTGTTGAACGTGTTCGAGGGCCGGGTGCTGGAACTGCCGGCGGCCAGCCACGGCAATGTGGCGGTGATGGCTTTCCGCCAGAGCCCGACGCTGACGCAGTGGGAGGCCTTGAAAAAACGGGCCGACGAACTGGAGGGGCGCTTCGGTCTGGAGTTCGTCGATTTCGTCAGCCGTTTGAAAATGACCAATCAGCACACGGCGGGGCATTTACTGGTCTGAAGCGGGGCGTCTGCGTACATTTGCTTACCCAATGACGCGCGGGAAGAGGCGTATAATGCCGGCATTACGGCCACGCCGGCTTGGGACGGATGGCGCGCTGCGCGAAACGAGTTCGGATGCAGAGAGCTCTGAGGCAGATCAGTACGGACAGAAACGGAAAACGGCAAGCTGGCTTGCCGTTGAATGAACTTTATGGCGGTGGACCGGACAGTTTAGGACAGGCGCGGCGCGGGCGATTTCGCTTCCGCGCCGCTCGTCCTGAATGTCCGGTCCGCCGCTATCGTATTTACATACTGTTGGGACTTACACCGTGATCAAGCAGCAACTGCTCAATCGGATTGCAGACAAATCCGCCGTCATCGGCATCGTGGGCCTGGGCTATGTCGGCCTGCCGCTGATGCTGCGTTTCGCCGAAGTCGGCTACAAAGTGCTGGGCTTCGACATCGACCAGGGCAAGGTGGACGCCCTGATGGCCGGCCAAAGCTATATCGAGCATATCTCCGCCGACAGCATCGCCACCGCGCTGGAGCGCGGCTTCGAGGCCACCACCGACTTCAGCCGCGTGCCGGAAGCCGATACCCTGATTCTGTGCGTGCCGACGCCGCTGAACAAATACCGCGAGCCGGACCTGTCCTTCGTGCTCAACACCATGGACAGCCTGGTGCCCTATCTGCGCGAAGGCCATCTAGTGTCGCTGGAGTCCACCACCTATCCGGGCACCACCGATGAAGAACTGCTGCCGCGCATGGAGTCGCGCGGCCTGAAGGTGGGCGACAACGCCTTCCTGGTGTTCTCGCCGGAGCGTGAAGATCCGGGCAACCCCAACTTCACCACCCGTACCATTCCCAAGGTGTGCGGCGGCGTGACCCCGGCCTGCCAGGAAATCGGCGTGGCGTTGTACAGCGCGGTGATCGACAAGGTGGTGCCGGTGTCCTCCACCCGCGCCGCGGAAATGACCAAGCTGCTGGAAAACATCCACCGCGCGGTGAACATCGGCCTGGTCAACGAAATGAAGATCGTCGCCGACAAGATGGGCATCGACATCCACGAAGTGATCCGCGCCGCCGCCACCAAGCCTTTCGGCTTCGTGCCCTATTATCCGGGCCCGGGCCTGGGCGGCCATTGCATCCCGATCGACCCGTTCTACCTGACCTGGAAGGCACGCGAATACGGGGTCAACACCCGCTTCATCGAACTGGCCGGCGAAGTGAACAGCAATATGCCGGACTACGTGGTGTCCAAAGTGGCCGCCGCGCTGAACCTGCGCAAGAAGGCGATCAACGGCAGCCGCGTGCTGGTGTTGGGCATCGCCTACAAGAAGAACGTCGACGATATGCGCGAAAGCCCGTCGGTGTTCCTGATGGAAAAGCTGCGCGATCTGGGCGCGGAAGTGGCTTACAGCGATCCGCACGTGCCGGTGTTCCCCAAGATGCGCGAGCACCGTTTCGAGCTGTCCAGCGTGGCGCTGAGCAATGAAGCCATCGCCGGCTACGACTGCGTGCTGCTGGCCACCGACCACGACAAGTTCGACTACGCGCAGATCAAGGCGCACGCGCAGCTGGTGGTGGACAGCCGCGGCAAGTATCTGGAGCCGGCGGACAATATCGTCAAGGCCTGATTGTTTTTAGCCACGGAAAGACACGGACAAAGCCGGAGCCCGCAGGTCAAGATGACTTGAGGGCGCTCTCGTATCTTGGGTATTTGGGGGCTTCCGTGTTGTTCCGTGTGCTTCCGTGGCTCACTGAATTTAGGGTTTAAACTCATGCACACTCTGCACCTTCCTCCGATTACCGACCGCAAGATCCGCTTTGCGCTGGTGGGCTGCGGCCGCATCGCCCAGAACCACTTCGGCGCGCTGGAAAAGCACGCCGACCGCGCCGAGCTGGTGGATGTCTGCGACATCGACCCGGCCGCCTTGAAGGCGGCGGAGGAACGCACCGGCGCGCGCGGCCACGCCAATCTGGCCGACATGCTGGCCAAGACCGACGCCGACATCGTGATTCTGACCACGCCGTCCGGCCTGCATCCCAGCCAGAGCATCGCCTGCTCGGAAGCCGGTTTCCACGTGATGACGGAAAAGCCGATGGCCACCCGCTGGGAAGACGGCCTGGAAATGGTCAAAGCCGCCGACCGCGCCAACAAGCATCTGTTCGTGGTCAAGCAAAACCGCCGCAACGCCACCTTGCAGCTCTTGAAGCGGGCAATGCAGGAGAAGCGCTTCGGCCGCGTCTACATGGTCAACGTCAATGTGTTCTGGACCCGTCCGCAGGAGTATTACGACGCGGCCGGCTGGCGCGGCACCTGGGAGTTCGACGGCGGCGCCTTCATGAACCAGGCCAGCCATTACGTGGATCTGCTGGATTGGCTGATCGGCCCGGTGGAAAGCGTGCAGGCCTACACCGCGACGCTGGCGCGCAATATCGAGGTGGAGGACACCGGCACCGTCAGCGTCAAATGGCGCAGCGGCGCGCTGGGCAGCATGAACGTGACCATGCTGACTTATCCGAAGAACCTGGAAGGCAGCATCACCATCTTGGGCGAGAAGGGCTCGGTGCGCGTCGGCGGCATGGCCGTCAACGAAATCCAGCACTGGGAGTTTTCCGAGCCGCACGCGATGGACGAGGACATCAAGCAGGCCAGCTACGCCACCACCAGCGTTTACGGCTTCGGCCACCCGCTGTACTACGACAATGTGATCAAGACCATGCGCGGCGAAGCCGAGCCGGAGACCGACGGCCGCGAAGGGCTGAAGTCGCTGGAGTTGTTGATCGCGATGTATCTGTCCGCCCGCGACGGCCGCCGCGTCAGCCTGCCGCTGGATTATTGAGTTATTTTTAGCCACGGAAGCACACGGAAAAACACGGAAAACGCAGCTTCTGCATAGCTAAAAACACGGAAGGGAAGCGCGCAATGTCGCCTCTAATCGATGAGGATCTGACGTATCGTATCCAGGGCTGTGTTTTTGAGGTTTTCCGCCAGCTGGGCCACGGCTACCTGGAAAAAGTGTATGAGAATGCTTTGTTGCAGGAGTTGAATAGCGCGGGTTTGGCTGCCCGGTCGCAGGTCCCGCTATTGGTGCGTTATAAAGGGCAGGTGGTCGGCGAGTACTGTGTTGATTTGCTGGTTGAAGAGCGCGTTGTATTGGAGTTGAAAGCGCAGGAAAAGCTGGCCGCCATTCATGAGGCTCAATTGTTGAACTATATGAGGACTAGCGGTTTGAGACTGGGTCTGTTGATTAATTTTTGGCACCCCAAGGCCGAGGTCAGACGCTTTGTCTTGTAGTTGACCTATTCCGTGTCTTTCCGTGTGGTTCCGTGGCTAAACTAAAGGTTTTAATTAAGATGCATCCTATCATCCACCCCAGCGCCATCGTCGACGACGGCGCGCAGATCGGCGAGAACACCCGCGTCTGGCACTGGGTTCATATTTGCGGCGGCGCGCAGATCGGCGCCGGCTGTTCCTTCGGCCAGAACGTGTTCGTCGGCAACGACGTGCTGATCGGCGACAACGTCAAGGTGCAGAACAATGTGTCCATCTACGACGCGGTGACGCTGGAGGACGACGTGTTCTGCGGCCCGTCCATGGTGTTCACCAATGTCAACAATCCGCGCAGCCACGTTGCGCGCAAGCATGAATACCGCCGCACCCTGGTGAAAAAAGGCGCGTCCATCGGGGCCAACGCCACCGTGGTGTGCGGCCACACCATAGGCGAGTACGCGTTTATCGGCGCCGGCGCCGTGGTGACCCGCGATGTGCCGGCCTACGCGCTGATGGTGGGCACGCCGGCCAAGCGCATTGGCTGGATGTGTTCCTGCGGCGAACGACTGGCCAACGATATCGGCACCCATAGCTGCCCGGCCTGCGCCAAGCATTACGAGGTGGGCGGCAATCACTGCTCGCCGCTCAAGAACGACTGACAAGCCCCCTGATGCGGCCTGGCTTCAGGGCGCTTCTCCGTCGTTCCGCGTGTCGCTATATGGGCGATATCTTTCAAAAATTGATTTGGGGTTGATCCTCTTATGTCCATCCAGTTCATTGATCTGAAAGCGCAATACCAGCATCTGAAAGCCGATATCGACGCCCGCATCCACGCGGTGCTGGAGCATGGCCAGTACATCATGGGGCCGGAAGTGAAGGAGGTGGAGCAGGGGCTGGCGGAATACACCGGCGCCAAGCACGCCATCGGCGTTTGCGACGGCACCAAGGCGCTGCTGATCGCGATGATGGCCCTGGACATCGGCCCCGGCGACGAGGTGGTCACCACCCCGTTCACCTTCATCGCCACCGGCGAGATGATCGCGCTGCTGGGCGCCAAGCCGGTGTTCGTCGACATCGACCCGATCAGTTACAACCTGGACCCGGCGCTGCTGGAAGCGGCAATCACGCCGCGCACCCGCGCCATCATGCCGGTGAGCCTGTACGGCCAGTGCGCCGATTTCGACGCCATCAACGCCATCGCCGCCAAGCACGGCATCGCGGTGATCGAGGACGGCGCGCAGAGCTTCGGCGCCGGCCAGCGCGGCAAGAAGTCCGGCAATCTGTCCACCATAGGCTGCACCAGCTTCTTCCCGAGCAAGCCCCTGGGTTGCTACGGCGACGGCGGGGCCTGCTTCACCAACGACGACGCGCTGGCCAAGAAAATGCGCGAGATCCGCGTGCACGGCCAGGATCGCCGCTATCACCATCCCGTCATCGGCCTCAACGGCCGGCTGGACACGATACAGGCGGCGGTGTTGCTGGCCAAGCTGCCGAGCTTCGCCGACGAAGTGGCGGCGCGCGAACGCATCGGCGCGCGCTACAGCGCGCTGCTGCGCGAGGTGGCGCGGGTGCCGGTGATCGCCGAGGGCAACAGCCATGTCTACGCGCAGTACACCATCGAGGTGGACGATCGCGAGGCGGTGCAGGCCAAGCTGAAAGAACTGGGCGTGCCCACCGCGGTGCATTACCCGATTCCGCTGCATCTGCAGCCGGCCTTCGCGCATCTGAACCTGCCCGAGGGCAGTTTCCCGCTGTCAGAGGCCGCCGGCCGCCGCGTGATGAGCCTGCCCATGCACCCCTTCCTGGACGAGGCGACGCAAGACGCCATTGTCGCCGCGGTCAAGCAGGCTCTGGCCTGAGCGCATGGGCCTGTTGTTGTCCCGCCTGCCCAAGAGCGGCTTCATCCGCCACATCGTCACCCTGATTACCGGGGCGGCGGTGGCGCAGGTGATTCCGCTGCTGGTGTCGCCCCTGATCACCCGCCTGTACAATCCGCACGAGGTGGGGGTGCAGGCGGTCTACGTCTCCTGGCTGTCCACGCTGGCGGTGCTGGCCACCGCCCGTTACGAGATGGCCATCGTGTTGCCGGCCGAGGAGAGGCGGGCCAGCAATCTGATGGGCCTGTCCATCGCCTGCGCGCTGGCCTTGTCCTTGTTGGTGGGCGTGGCGGTGGCCTTCGACGGCCATGCCCATATCGCCCGCCATCTGGGCGCGCCGGAGCTGGAGCCCTGGCTGCTGCTGCTGCCGCTGTCCGTCGCGCTGGCGGGCTTGATGCAAGCCTGGACCAACTGGAACAACCGCCACCGCCGCTACCAGGCCAACGCCAACGGCCGCATGCTGCAGTCGCTGAGCATGGCGGCCACCCAGGTCGGCTTGGGTTGGGCCGGGGCGGGCGCCGCCGGCCTGATCCTGGGCCAGCTCGCCGGCCAGTTCGGCTCTTTGCTGGCGCAAACCTGGCAGGACCTCAAGGGCCGCTTCGCCTGGCGTCACGAACTCAGCCGCGCCGGCATGCGCGAGGTGGCGTGCGCTTATATCGAGTTTCCCAAGATCAATGCGCCGCACGCCTTGAGCACCGCCTTGCTGGATTCGGCGACGCTGGTGGCGCTGACCATGCTGGCCGGCACCGCCTCGGTGGGCTTTTACGGCCTGATGATGCGGGTGCTGAAGCTGCCGGCGGCCCTGATCGGCCAGGCGGTGGCGCAAGTGGCCTACCGCGAGCTGGCCGACGCCCGTAATCAAGGGCAGCCGCTGCGCCCGATTTTGCGCAAGATGATGCTGACTTTGAGCGGCATGGCCTTGCTGCCCTTCCTGGTGATACAACTGGCCGGGGAACCCCTGTTCTCGCTGGTGTTCGGCCAGAACTGGGCCACTGCCGGCCGCTACGCGGAGGCGATGTCGCTCTACATCCTGTTCCACTTCGTCGCCTCGCCGTTGGGCATGGTGCCGCCGGTGATCAACCGCCAGCGTCAGGCCTTCCTGTGGTCCTTGCTGCAGGCCCTGTTGTTCCTGGGCACGATGTGGGCGGGTTTTTCGCTGTGGAAAGACGCGGTGCCCACCTTCCAACTGGTGTCGGTGGTGATGGCCGCTTATTTCCTGGCTTATTTTGCATGGCTTTACAAGGCAGCCCGATGAATTGGCACGCTCTATTCAGCCGCATCCGTTTCCGCCTGTCGGCGTGGGTGCAGCCCAGAATGGTGTATGGATTCACCCGCGGCGACGGGGTGTTCCTCAAACGCACCCGGGTGTCCAACATGACCCGAATCGAACATGTCGGCAAGCTGATGGTGGACGACAACGTCTACATCGGCCATTTCAATCTGATCGACGCCTCCGGCGGGCTTTACATCGGCGAAGGTTGTCAGATCACCAACTATGTTTCGCTGCTGACCCACTCCAGCCATGTGGCCATTCGCCTGTACGGCGACCGCTATCTGGAGAGCAACAATCACGTCGGCTATCTGAAAAAACCCACCAAGCTGGGCCCGTACAGCTTCGTCGGCCCGCACTCGGTGCTGATGCCGGGCGTGGAACTGGGCAAGGGCAGCATGGTGTCGGCTTACAGCTATGTGCCGGCCGGCGTGTATCCCGATTTTGCCATCCTGTCCGGTAATCCGGCGCGGGTAGTGGGCGATACCCGGGAGATGGACGCCAAGTGGCTGGACGAACATCCCGAGCTGCTGGCCTTGTACGAGGCCTGGGCGCATGACTGAGCCGGTGAGGGACAAGATCGCCAGCGTCGCGGTGCTGGCTTCCGCCTCGGTGCACACCTGGCGTTTCCTGCGCGGCATCGCGCCGCATGTGGACCAGCTCTACCTGGCCTGCAACGGCGAGGTTCCGGCCGACGTGGCCCCCTTGCTGGCCGGCAGCCTGCGCGTGGATTTCCGTCTGGCGGCGCTGGGCACTGTGTCGCGTCTGCGCGCCTGGCTGCGCGAAACGCGGCCGCAGCTGCTGCACATCCATCAGGCCAATAGCGTGGCCTGGCACGGCAGCCGCGCCGCGGTCAGCCTGGACTTGCCCATGGTGCTGACCGCCTGGGGCTCCGACGTGCTCTTGCTGCCGGAGCGCAGCCGGCTGATGCGGGCGATGGTGCGCGCCAATCTGGCCGCCGCCGACGCGATCACCTCGGATTCGCTGCACATGGCGGCGAAAATCCGCGAGCTGGCCGGCGAGGGCTGCCGCATCCGCCTGCTCAATTACGGCATAGACGCCATGCCGGAGCCGGCGGCCAGCGCGGACAAGGGCAAGAGGGTGCTGTCCTGCCGGCTGCACAAGCCGCTCTATCGCATCGACGCCATTCTGCGCGCCTGGCAGAGCGTGGAGCTGTGCGAGCGTTTCGGCGACTGGCGTCTGACCGTGGCCGCCAGCGGCAGCGAGACCGAGGCCCTGAAGCGCCTGGCCGCCGAGCTGGGCCTGAGCCGCGTGGACTTCGCCGGCTTCGTCGACAGCGCGACCCTGGGGCGGATGTACGCCGAATCCAGGGTCTTCGTCAGCGTGCCGCGTTCGGACGCCACCAGCGTCAGCCTGCTGGAAGCGATGGGCCACGGCTGCCTGCCCTTATTGTCCAATCTGCCGGCCAATGGCGAATGGGTGATAGACGGCCTCAACGGCGTGATCGCCGAGGACGTCGGACGCTTGGGCGAGGAACTGCTGCGCGCGATGGAACTGGCCGGCGAGGATGCGCGGCTGGACGAAATCGCCGCGCTCAACCGCCGGCTGGTGGCGGACAAGGGTTTGCATCAGCCGAATATGGCCGGCTTCGCCCAGTTGTACCGGGAGCTGATTTAAGGAATGAATTTAGCCGCGGAAGCACACGGAAAGACAGGGACCAAACGGCATCGCCATATCCAGCCTATGCAGGCCTTGCCGCAGGCAGGGTGCGATGTAAAGCCGAAGTCCCTTCTGTGTGTTTGCGTGGCGTAAACAAGGTTTACCCATGAAAATTGCCCATCTCACTTCCGCCCATCCGCGTCACGACATCCGCATCTTCGTCAAGGAGTGCGCGAGCCTGGCCGCCGCCGGGCATGAGGTGACGCTGATCGTGGCCGACGGCCAGGGCGAGGAGATCAACCGCGGCGTGCGTTTCCACGATGTCGGCCCCAAAACCGGCGGCCGTCTGGCGCGGATGACCGGCACCGTCAAGCGCGTGTATCAGGCGGCGCTGAAGCTGCGCCCTGACGTGGTCCACTTCCACGACCCGGAACTGATTCCCGCCGCGCTGCGCCTGAAACAGGCCGGCATCAAGGTGGTGTACGACGTGCACGAAGACGTGCCGCGCCAGATCCTGGCCAAGCACTGGATACCCGGCGCGGTGCGCCCCCTGGTGTCCAGCGGTTTCGAGACGCTGGAAGATTGGGCGGCGCGCCGCTTCGACGCGGTGGTGACCTCGACGCCGCACATCCGCAAGCGCTTCGAGAAGCTGGGCGCGCGCGCCTTGGACGTGTGCAACTTCCCCATCCTGGAAGAACTGGTGCGCGACACGCCGTGGGAGCAGCGCCGCAACGAGCTGTGCTATATCGGCGGCATCTCGCGCATCCGCGGCATCGAACCCATCGTCGAGTCCTTGCCGGACACCGCGACGCGGCTGAACCTGGCCGGGCCGTGGAGCGAGAGCGATCTGAAGGCCCGCGTGTCGGCGCGGCCGGGTTGGGCGCGGGTCAACGACCTGGGCGTGCTGGACCGCAAGGGCGTGGCCGAGGTGCTGGCCAAGAGCAAGATCGGCCTGGTGACCTTGTTCCCTACGCCGAACTATGTCGACGCCTTGCCGATCAAGCTGTTCGAATACATGGCCGCCGGCATGCCGGTGATCGCGTCGGACTTTCCGGTGTGGCGCGAGATCGTGGACGACGCCGGCTGCGGCCTGCTGGTGGACCCGCAGGACCCGGCCGCCATCGCCGCCGCCGTCAACGAACTGATGGCCGACGAGCCGCGCATGCGGGCGCTGGGCGAGTCCGGCAAGCAGGCGGTATTGAACAAATACAGCTGGGCGGCCGAGGCCGACAAGCTGGTCAAGCTGTACGCAACCTTGTAAACCATGAAAATTCTTTACATCAACCACTATGCCGGCAGTCCCCGGCACGGCATGGAATTCCGTCCCTACTATCTGGCGCGGGAATGGGCGCAGGCCGGCCATGAAGTCAATATGCTGGCCGCCGATGTCTCCCATCTGCGCCAGACCCATCCGCAAGTGGACGGCAAATACCGGGACGAAGACATAGACGGCATCCGCTACACCTGGTGCAAGACCCGCCCTTACGAGGGCAACGGCATCGGCCGCGTGCTCAATATCTTCAGCTTTCTGGCCCGGGTGATGGGCTTGTCCGGCCGCTATCTGAAGCAGTGGAAGCCGGACGTGGTGATCGCCTCGTCCACCTATCCGCTGGACACCGTGCCGGCGGCCTGGATCGCCGCCAAGACCGGCGCGCGGCTGGTGTACGAGGTGCATGATCTGTGGCCGCTGACGCCGGTGGAGGTGGGCGGCATGTCGCCCAAACATCCCTTCATCCGCCTGCTGCAATGGGCCGAGGATTTCGGCTACCGCAAGGCCGACACCGTGGTGTCCATGTTGCCCTGCGCCAAGGACTATATGGTGGCGCACGGCATGGATCCGGCCAAGTACGCGGTGATCCCCAACGGCGTCGACGTCGCCGAATGGCGCGGCGAGGCCGAGGCCCTGCCGACCGAGCACCGGATGCGGCTGGCGGAGCTGAAAGCGCAGGGGCGCTTCCTGATCGGCTATGCCGGCGGCCACGGCCTGGCCAATGCGCTGGATGTCCTGCTGGAGGCGGCGGCGCTGATGCGGGACGCGCCGGTGACTTTCGTTCTGGTCGGCGACGGTCCGGACAAGGAGGCTTTGGCGGCGCGCGCGGCCGAGCTAGGGCTGGATAACGTCATCTTCCTGCCATCCATCGCCAAACGCGCGGTGCCGGGCTTCCTCGCCGAAATGGATGCTTTGTTCATAGGCTGGCGCAAACTGCCTATCTATCGCTTTGGCATCAACCCCAATAAACTGTTCGACTACCTGATGGCCGCCAAGCCGGTGATCCATTCGGTGGAAGCCGGCAACGATATGGTGAAGGACGCCGGCGCCGGCATCAGCGTGGGCGCCGAGGACCCGGCCGCGATTGCCGACGCGGCGCGGCGGATGGCGGCGACGCCGGCCGAGGAACGCGCGCACATGGGCGCGGCGGGTCAGGCCTATGTGCTGGAGCATCATGATTACGCAGTGCTGGCGCGGCGGTTTTTGCAGGCGGTGCTTGCTCGCGAGTGAGTGATCAGCGTTTTTTCATCGCGGGGTGTGTGAAGGCCGTCTGCCGTTGGACTGGGCAGGGGGCGAGAGAGATGGTGTGTTTGGGGAATGAGCATGGTGCGTGGGCAAGCTCTTGAACTTGTCCATCCTACCGGGTTTGCAAGGTCGCTTGGACAAGTCTGGACGAGTCCGCGCGCTTAACTGATAGCGAAGAATACTATGAGCGAAACAAAATTCCTGCCCTTCGCCCTGCCGGACATCGGCGAGGACGAAATCAACGAAGTGGTCGACGCGCTGCGCTCCGGCTGGGTCACCACCGGTCCCAAGACCAAGCAGTTCGAGGCCGACTTCGCGCAGTTCATCGGCGACGGCGTCGAGGCGATCGCGGTCAACTCCGCCACCGCCGGCTTGCACCTGGCGCTGGAAGCGATAGGCATCGGCCCCGGCGACGAAGTCATCGTGCCCAGCTACACCTTCACCGCCACCGCCGAAGTGGTGCGCTACCTGGGCGCGGACCCGGTCTGCGTGGATATGGACGCGGCCACCTTCAACATCAGCCCGGACGCGATCCGCGCGGCGATCACCGCAAAGACCAAGGCGATCATGCCGGTGCATTTCGCCGGCCTCGCCTGCGAGATGGACGAGATCATCGCCATTGCCCGCGAGCACGGGCTGAAGGTCGTTGAAGACGCCGCCCATGCGTTGCCCACTTATTACAAGGGCAAGCTGGTGGGGACCCTGGACTCCGACGTCACCGTGTTCAGCTTCTACGCCAACAAGACCATGACCACCGGCGAGGGCGGCATGGTGGTGTCCAAGAACAAGGACATCATCGCGCGTTGCAAGGTGATGCGTCTGCACGGCATCAGCCGCGACGCTTTCGACCGCTATGTGTCCAAGACACCGGCCTGGTTCTACGAAGTGGTGGCCCCGGGCTTCAAATACAATATGCCGGACACCGCCGCGGCGATGGGCATTCATCAGTTGAAGAAGATCCGCCGCTTCCAGGAATTGCGCGAGGCGATGGCCCAGCGTTTCGACCGCGAGCTGGCTGACCTGCCGCTGATCCTGCCGGCGCGGCCGAAGGACGCGGGCAGCAACCACGCCTGGCATCTGTATCCGGTGCGCATCAAGCCCGAGGCCGGCGTCAGCCGCGACGACTTCATCGCCCGGATGGCGGAAAAGGGCATCGGTTGTTCGGTGCACTTCATCCCGCTGCATCGCCAGCCGGTGTGGCGCGACGGCTATCAGCTGACGCGCGAACAGTTCCCGGTGACCGACGCCGCCTTCGAGGCCGAAGTGACCCTGCCGCTGTACACCCGGATGACGGACGATGACCAGAGCCGGGTGATCGCCGCGGTGCGCGAGATCCTGAGCGCATGAGCGAGCGGGGTTCAGACAGCGGCGGCTTGCTGCCGCCGTGCTGCCGTCCGCGTCGCCACGGTTCGCGGCTGCTGAAGCGCGGCTTCGACATCGTCGCCGCGGGCCTGGGCTTGGCCGCACTGGCGCTGCCGCTGCTCGCGGTGGCGCTGTGGGTGAAGCTGGATTCGCCGGGGCCGGTGTTTTTCCGCCAGGTGCGGGTAGGGCGGAGCGGCACGCTGTTCCGCATCCACAAATTCCGCACCATGCAAGTGGACACCGAGCGCCACGGCCTGCTGACCGTGGGCGCGGACGCGCGCGTCACCGGCGCCGGGCGCCTGCTGCGCAAGACCAAACTGGACGAACTGCCGCAGTTGATCGATGTGTTGTTCGGCGATATGAGCTTGGTCGGCCCACGGCCGGAGGTGCCCAAATACGTCGCCCACTATCCGGATGAAGTCCGCGACATCGTATTGTCGGTGCGCCCCGGCATCACCGACTGGGCGTCGATCAAGATGATAGACGAGAACGAAATCCTGGGGCGGGCCGAGGACCCGGAGCGCGCCTACATCGAGCAGGTGTTGCCGGAAAAACTGGCCTATTACGTGCGCTATGCCGAAAGCCACAGCCTGGCGGAGGATATCCGCATCATCGTCGCCACGCTGATGAAGATCGTCAGCCGATGACGATTTCCATCCGCTTGGCCGAACCCGGCGATGCCGTCGCTTTAACGGACATTTATCTGGCCTGCCGCCGTGAGATGAGCTACGCGCCGCTGGCGCATAGTGATGCGGCGGTGCAGGCCTGGTTCGCCAATGCGCGGCTGCCGGCGGGCGATGTCTGGCTGGCGGAGCGGCATGGCGATATCGCCGGCTTCGCCGCCGCATCGCTGCAAGACGGCGTGTTATGGCTGGATCAGCTTTATGTCGGCGCCGAGCATCGCGGTGTCGGAGTGGGCGCGGCTTTGCTGGATCGGGTGCTGACGCCGCCGGCGCCGGCCTGCCGGCTTTGGGTGTTCCAGGCCAATGCGGGCGCGCGCCGCTTCTACGAGGCGCACGGCTTCGCGCTGCTGAGCCTGGGCGACGGCCAAGATAATGAGGAATGTTGTCCGGACGCGCTGTATCAACGGCCGTCGGACGCGAAAGAATGACCATGTTTGAAAAACTGCTCGCCTTCTCCCGCCACAACAAGATGGCGATGCTGGCGCTGATGGACGCGCTGCTGCTGCCGCTGGCGCTGTGGAGCGCGGTCTTCCTGCGCCTGGGCGGATACTGGGATCCCAAGCTCAACCCGCATTTGTGGATCTTCATCGTGCCGCCGCTGTGGGCCATCCCCATCTTCATCAAGCTGGGCCTGTACCGCGCGGTGCTCAAATATCTGGACGACAAGATCATCCTGACCGTGTTCTCCGGCGTGACCTTGTCGGTGCTGGTGTTGCAGGCGGTGCTGCAGATGGCTCACATCTGGGCGATGCCGCGCACCTCGGTGATCATCTTCTGGGTGTTCGCCATGGCCTATATCGGCGGCAGCCGCTTTCTGCTGCGCGGCCTGGTGCGCCGCATCGACGCGGTGGACGCGCCGCGCGAGCACGTGATCATCTACGGCGCCGGCCATGCCGGCGTGCAACTGATGCTGGCCCTGCAGGCCGGCCGCGAATATCGGCCGATGGCCTTCGTCGACGACAGTCCCGAACTGCATCGCCGCACCTTCCGCGGCGTGGCGGTGCATCCGCCGCGGGATCTGCCGCAGCTGGTCAAGGACCTGGAGGCCAAATGCATTCTCTTGGCCATGCCCTCGGTCAGCCGCAGCCGCCAGCGCGAGATACTGGAAACCCTGGAACTGCTGCGGGTGCCGATCAAGCGGCTGCCGGGCATGGCGGACCTGGTGTCCGGCGAGGCGCGGGTGGAGGAGCTGAAAGAGGTCGAGATCGAAGACCTGCTGGGCCGCGACCCGGTGCCGCCCAAGCCCGAACTGCTGGCGCGCAATATCCGCGGCAAGGTGGTGATGGTCACCGGCGCCGGCGGTTCCATCGGCTCGGAACTGGTGCGCCAGATCGCCAAGAACCAGCCGGCGCGTATCATCCTGTTCGAGCAGTCCGAATACGCGCTGTACGCGATAGACCAGGAACTGGGCCGCGCCGCCGCGGCGCCGGCGCGCACCCCGGTGCTGGGCTCGGTCACCGACTACCAGCGGCTGGTCCAGGTGATGCGGGCCTTCAAGGTGGACACCGTCTATCACGCCGCCGCCTACAAGCATGTGCCCATGGTGGAGCACAATCCGGTGGCCGGCATCGTCAACAATGTGTTCGGCACCGACACCACCGCGCGCGCGGCCGAGGATTGCGGCGTGGACACCTTCGTGCTGATCTCCACCGACAAGGCGGTGCGCCCCACCAATGTGATGGGCGCCACCAAGCGCATGGCGGAACTGACGCTGCAGACCCGGCATGCGCGCGGCAGCGCCACCCGCTTCGTGATGGTGCGCTTCGGCAATGTGCTGGGCAGCTCCGGCTCGGTGGTGCCGCTGTTCCGCGCCCAGATCAAGGCCGGAGGGCCGATCACGCTGACCCACGCCGACATCACCCGCTACTTCATGACCATTCCGGAGGCGGCGCAACTGGTGATCCAGGCCGGCGCGATGGGCGACGGCGGCGACGTGTTCGTGTTGGACATGGGGCAGCCGGTGCGCATTATCGATCTGGCGCGGCGCATGGTGCATCTGTCCGGTCTGGAGCTGAAGGACGCGGCCCGTCCCGGCGGCGACATCGAAATCCGCATCACCGGCCTGCGGCCGGGGGAAAAGCTGTACGAGGAGTTGCTGATCGGCGACAACGTGCTGGCCACCGATCACGAACGCATCATGCGCGCTCAGGAATACTGCTTGTCGGACGCGGAGATGCGGGATCTGTTGGCGAGCATGGACGAGGCCTGCGGGCGGCTGGACGCGCCGACGGCGTTTGCTTTACTGCAACAGGCCGTGCGCGAGTTCCGCGCCGCCGACGCCACTCAGGACTGGGTGACGCGGGAGAACGCGGCCTCTTGAGGAAGCCGGAGGCGGCTCACCATTTGCAGCCGTCCTCGCGCGCGCTCTGCACCGCCAGCACCGGGATGGCCAAGAGGCCCAGTCCGGCGTAACGCGTTTTGCAGTCCGGTTTTTCGGCCCGCTCGATCGAGCGGGCCAATTTCGTTTTGGCGGGGTCGGCCGGCAGCGGGGCGATTTTTTCCGGCGCGGCGGCGGCTTGCTCGCGCACTTGCTGCCGCAGGCCGCCCAAGGTCAAGGCCGTGGCGGGCGCCGAAGCGTCGCGCCCGCTTGGGACGCTGCGTTTGCCGGGGCCGGCGGCCGCGATGTGCGTCGCCGCGTTTGAATGCCGCGGGGCCGCGGCCGATTTTCGGGCAGAGGGTTCGGGCGCGGCGGGGCGCGTCGGCGGCGGGACGACGGCCGGCGCCGGCGGACGCAGTTGTATCCGCAGCGGCGGGGCCGCGGCGGCGTCCGGGCGGCCGCCGGGTTTGCTCAGCCACAGCAGCGCGCCATGGGCCAACAGGCTGAGCAGCAGCGCGGCGGCGACGCCGCGGGAGCGGGGAAGGAGCGGGGCGGTCAGAACGGTCATGCCGCCCACGATAAGGAAAGTCGCCCGGCGGGTAAAGCTTCAGCCGGAGATCACTACTCGATTGCGCCCGGTCTGCTTGGCGCGGTACATGCGGGTATCGGCCAAATCCACCAAGGCTCGCCAGTCGGCGCTGCCGTCTTGAAACAACTCCGCCACGCCGATGCTGGCGGTCAGCGCATGGCCTTCCGGCCGCTCGCCCAGGCCCTGGGCGCGCAGCCGGGCGATGACCTGGGCGGCGTGGGCCAACTGCGCGCCGGGCATCAGCAGCACGAACTCCTCGCCGCCCCAGCGCACCAGCACGTCGCTGCGTCGCAGCCTGCCTTCCATCAGCTCGGCGAAATGACGCAAGACCTGGTCGCCGGCCAGGTGGCCGTAGTGGTCGTTGATCGCCTTGAAGTGGTCCAGATCGATGAAGGCCAGGCTCAGCGGCTGCCGGCTGCGCTGAGCCTGCAACTCCAGCAGGCCCAGCATTTCCTCGCCGCTGCGGCGGGAGAAGACCCCGGTCAACGGATCGCGTATCGCCTGGTGGACCAGCACGATGATGAAGGCCAGCTGGCTGATGCCGGCAATGGCGGAAACGCCGGCCAGCAAGGACAGCAGCCAGAATTCCCCGCCGAAGCCGGGCAGATTGTCGCCGTTCAGGTCCAGCAGGCTGGTCAGCACGAAGCCGAACAGCGCCGGGCTGGCGAAAGCCAGGCTTTCCAGCAGGGTCAGCGGGAAAATGGCCAGCCCGGCCAGCAGCACGAAGGGCAGGAAGGCGTAACCGGCGCCGATGGCGGCGGACAAGCCTTCCAGATGGTAGCGACGCAGCAAGAGGTGGGAGGCGATGTAGAACAGGGTGGGGATGGCGAACAAGAGCGCGATGCCGCGATAGGCCGAGCGCAGGCGGCCGTCCATAGGCTGCCAGACCGCCAGCGCGACGAAGGCGACGGACACCAGCAGGCGCAGGGCCGCCAATTGCAGGGACAGCGGATAGGGCAGGGTCAGCAAGTCGATCAAGGCCCAGGCCGGCGTCAGCGCGGAAAACAGGATGGCGAACAGCCGGCAGCGGTTGACCAGCATCAGCGCGCGTCGCTGCGCCAGCAAGGGCATGTGCTGGCGAGGGCTCAGCAGCCAGAGCGTATCGCCGCTCTGGATCTCGCCGGGCGCCATGCCCAGCAGCTTCTGCCAGATGAAGTGAGTAATATGCATGCGGATGGTGCCAGGTAGTTGCGTCATTCTACCGCGGTTTATGACTTTGGGTTTGCAACAGGTCAACATCGCCGGCTTGGAGGCGGCGCTCTCCGTGTCGGGTTTCAGGCGGCGCGGCGGATCGTGAACAGATTCTTGGGCCGCGTTTAGGCTACTATCCCAGCTCCTGATCACTCTGGCGGAAGCGCGCGATGGAAACTCGGTGGCTTGAAGACTTCCTGGTGCTGGCGGAAACCGGCAGCTTTACCCGCGCGGCGGAACTGCGCCACCTGACCCAGCCGGCGTTCTCGCGGCGGATCAAATCGCTGGAGAGCTGGTTGGGGGCCGGTCTGATTGATCGTACCACCTATCCGACGCGGCTGACCGAGGCCGGCGCGCTGTTCCGCGAGCAGGCGGTGGCCATGCTGTCCCAGCTCAACACCAGCCGCGCCTTGCTGCGCGGCTTGCAGCCCTTGGCCGCGGGCACGCTGGAGTTCGCGGTGCCGCACACCCTGTCCTTCTCCTTCTTTCCCAAATGGCTGTCCCAGGCGCAGCGCGGTTACGGTGCTTTGCCCTGTAGGCTGCAGGCCAGCAATGTGCACGACGCGCTGCTGGCCTTCGTGGAAGGCGGCAGCGATCTATTGATGTGCTACCACCATCCCAAGCAACCGGTGGAGCTGACCGACGCCCGCTATCAGGGGCTGAAGCTGGGCGTCGAGCGGCTGAGGCCGTTCTCGATCGCGGAAGCCGGCCGGCCGCGCTACCAACTGCCCGGCATCGCGCAGCAGCCCTTGCCCTTTCTCGGCTACGCCAGCAACGCCTATTTCCGGCTGATGAGCGACTTGATTCTGGAGTCCGCGCCGCAGCCGGCCAAGCTGGCGCTGCGCTATGAAACCGATATGGCGGAAGGGCTCAAGCACATGGTGCTGGAAGGGCACGGCCTGGCCTTCCTGCCGGAAAGCTCGGCGCGCCGGGAGGCGCAGGAGGGCTTGTTGGCGGCCGCCGGCGACGAGTCCTGGCAGGTGGAGATGGAGATCCGCCTCTACATCGATCAGAAGCGACAGCGCCCGGCCTTGAAGGCCTTCTGGGACTATCTGACGCATCAATACCCGGCCTGCTGAGCGGGGGCGCAGGGGAACGCGCGCCCCCCGTCAAGGTTATGCATTTCCCGCATGACCCTATCGGCATTTCGAATTGGCCAGCCGCCGCGGCATGGCATAGAGTGCGCTGCTTCAAGCCACGCGAGCGCGTGGCGTCATCCGCATCAGGAGAAGCATCCATGACGACCCGCATAGAACATGATCTGCTAGGCGATCGTGAAGTGCCCGCCGACGTTTATTGGGGCGTGCACACCTTGCGCGCAGTCGAAAACTTTCCCATCACCGGCCAGAGCATCGCCGGCTACGGCGATCTGATCCGCGCGCTGGCCTGCATCAAGCAGGCCGCGGCTCAGGCCAACCGCGATCTGGGCTTGCTGCCGGGGCCTGTCGCTCAGGCCATCATCGCCGCCTGCGAGGAAATCCGCGCCGGCCGCTGGCATGAGCAGTTCGTGGTGGATGCGATCCAGGGCGGAGCCGGCACCTCGACCAATATGAACGCCAACGAGGTCATCGCCAACCGCGCGCTGGAACTGATGGGCCACGCCAAGGGCGAGTACCAGTACCTGCATCCCAATGAACACGTCAATCTGTGTCAAAGCACCAACGACGTTTACCCGACCGCCTTGCGTTTGGCGGCGTTCTGGGGCGCCAACAAGCTGCTGACCCGGATGGCGACGTTGCGCGAGGCCTTCGCCGCCAAGGCCGACGAGTTCAAGGACTACCTGAAGATGGGGCGCACCCAGCTGCAGGACGCGGTGCCGATGACGCTGGGCCAGGAGTTCATGACTTACGCGGTGATGCTGCAGGAAGACGAGCAGCGCTTGATGGAAGCCAGCGCGCTGATGCTGGAAATCAATCTGGGCGCCACCGCCATCGGCACCGGCATTACCGCGCATCCGGATTACGCGCGCCTGGCTTGTCTGCATCTGTCCGAGCTCAGCGGCCACACCCTGCTGACTGCGCCCAATCTGATCGAAGCCACCCAGGACTGCGGCGCCTTCGTGCAGTTGTCCGGCGTGCTCAAGCGCATCGCGGTCAAATTGTCCAAGAGCTGCAATGATTTGCGCCTGCTGTCCTCCGGCCCGCGCGCCGGTTTCGGCGAGATCAATCTGCCGGCGCGCCAGGCCGGTTCCTCCATCATGCCGGGCAAGGTCAATCCGGTGATTCCCGAGGTGGTGAGCCAGGTGGCTTACGAGGTGATAGGCAACGACGTCACCATCACCATGGCGGCGGAGGCCGGGCAGCTGCAATTGAACGCCTTCGAGCCGGTGATCGCTTACAGCCTGTTCCGCAGCATGGGCCACCTGGCGGCCGCCTGCGCCACGCTGACCGACAACTGCGTCACGGGCATCACCGCCAACCGCGAGCGCCTGCACGCCAGCGTGGAGAACTCCATCGGCCTGGTGACCGCGCTCAACCCCGTCATCGGCTACGCCGCGGCCACCAATGTGGCGGCCCAGGCCCACGCCACCGGCGCCAGCGTCGCCGACATCGTGCTGGAGCAAGGCTTGCTGAGCCGTGAGCAGCTGGATCTGCTGCTGAAGCCGGAAGAGCTGACCCGGCCGCGCTGGGTGACCGTGTAACTGCTTTCCCTTGTCTGACTTATCGTTGTGAGCGTTTCAACTTGATCAGGCCGCCTTGCGCGGCCTGTTTTTTTTATCGGGGCCGGCCGCGCTTGCGGCGGGCGCGGAATGCGGGTATAAAAAATTGTGCAATGCACAATGAAAGGGCGACGAATGCACGCTGCGCTATGGTGGGGTCTGGAGTTTCCGCGCGGCCTGTGCGCGCTGGGCGCCGAACAGTGGCGCGTCCGGCGGCAATGGCTGCGCTCGGGCTGTTTTCACGGCGCCACGGTGTGGCGCGGCGCCGCGCCGTGGCCGGACAAGCTGCGCCGCGTGTTGACGCGCGCGGGGTCGGACTGGCTGGCGCTATGCTTTGACGACAGCCAGGCGGCGGAGGCCTTGCTCAGCCAGATGCGGGCGCATCCCCTCTGGCGCGGCGAGGCCGGCGACCGGCTGCTGGCCTGGCAATTGAACGGCCAGCGCCAGTGGCGGGCGGGCCTGCTGCAATGGGGACGGGCGCTGTCCCTTTAGCCGTGCGCGGGGAAACCGCTTCCAGCATCGGCGAATAGCCGCCATAATCGCGGCTTTCCATCGCACAGGGCGGCACGCCATGGCCAATCATTCCTTGTTGACCCCTGCTCAACTGCAAACGCTGGCTCCGCAATTGCAACAGTACGCGCAAGACCAGTTCGGCATCGAGCTGGGGCAGTTCGACGCGCAATTCCTGTTGGACTTCGTCGCCGACAAAATCGGCAGAGACATTTACAACAAGGCGCTGGACGACGCGCAGCTGGCGCTCGCCGCGCGGATGGAGTCCCTGCAGGCGGCGATTTGGGAATTGGAGAAGTAGGCGCGGAGCGCGCGGCCTTGCCGCTTGCATCCGGTTTGCGGGTACAATCGGCGTTCCACCCTTCACTTGCGGTACCCATGCTCTACTTGCGTTTGATGTTGAAAGGCTTTGTGCTGGCGATTTTGCTGGTGGTGCTGGGCTTCAGCTACGTGGCCTGGAGCATCGTCGATTTCGGCGGCAGCGCAAACGAACCGCAAGCCGACGCGGCGCTGGTGTTGGGGGCGGCGGCCTGGGGCAAGCGCCCGTCGCCGGTGTTCCGCGAGCGCATCAATCACGCAGTCAAATTGTACAAGTCCGGCAAGGTGCGCTGGATTGTGTTCACCGGCGGCACGCCGGAACCGGGTTATCCGTCCGAAGCCGACGTCGGCCGCGACTTCGCTGCCAAGCAAGGCGTGCCGATGACGGCAATGCTGGCGGAAAACCAGTCGCGCACCACTTGGCAAAACCTGGAAAACGCGCGCGAATTGAGCAGCCAGTTCGGCATCCGCTCCTTCCTCTTGGTCAGCGATCCGCTGCATATGCGCCGCTCGGTGCTGATGGCCACCGACATCGGCCTGACCGCCTATCCCGCGCCCACGCAATCCAGCCGCTACCGCACGCTGTCCAGCTGGTCCCGCTTCCTGGCCAGGGAAACCTGGCTCTATATCGGCTACCGGGTGTTCCGCAAGCTGTCCTGATCGCGTCCGCGGCTCGAAGCGTCCAGGCATAAAAAAACCGGCGACAAGCCGGTTTTTTCACGTCGGACGGAAAGGGATCAGCGGCTGTGCCACAGATCGATCAATTCGCCGCCTTCCACCGATTTAACTTCGGCGCGGGCTTGCAGCCAGGACAGCAGTTGCAGGCGCAGCTCGTCGCTGATCTTGACCTCGCCCACCGGGAAGGCCACGCCTTCCAGCTTGCCGGCGCCGTCGAAATGGCCGCCGAAGCTGATGCCGGCCTCGTCCACCTGGATTAGCCAGGCGTCCAGCAGCGCCTCGGAATCCGCGCCGTCGTGCAGCATGGAGATCAGATGAAAGCCCAGCTCGCGGAATTCGCCTACACGCATTTTCTTGCGTTGGCGGGTTTTCAGACGGCTCAGGCGGTGCGGGGAATTGGGGTTGCGCAGGGACATGACTGCTCCTTATTCAAAGACCTGGCGATGATAGCAGGCTTGCCGGCTTTGCGCTCCGCCGGCTGCGCGTAGGTTTCTGTCACTCTAACTAAACAAATATCATATAAAAAGGTAATTATTTGCCGTAGTCATTGCCATTGGAATGGAATTAGTATTTTTTCTCATTCTCAATACATGAAATGGATGACTACAGGGATGAAAAGCACAAAAACAATATTGGCTGTGTCCGTGATGTCCGCGTTGCTGAGCGCATGCGGCGGCGGTGGCGGCGGCGGTAACGCCGGCAGCGGCGGTTCCGGCGTCGGAACGTCGGCATCTGGCAGGATGCTGGCGACGGACGGCGCGGAAGTGGCGGCGCTGACGTGCTCGGGCAATGTGTGCCGCTTGCCGGCCTCGGCCGGCAGGGCGCAGTCCGGCTCCGTCTACCAGTACACCAATACCGGCGCGCAGGCGCAAACGGTGTCTATCAGCGGCAAGCCCTTGAGCGCCGCCTGGCAGATGGTGGTGTCGCGCATCAGTTCCGGAGACACTTCGGGCCAGGCCAAGCTGGCCGCTTCCGGCCTGCGCGGCGGGTCGGACGCCGCGGCGGAACGTCTGGAGGCGGAGAGCCAGGCGGTGATGGCCGCGGTTGGCGCGTCGGCCCGCTCCGGCGCCTTGTCGCTGCGCGGCGCCGGTTCGCACCGGCTGCTGGCGGAGCAGGCGAGCTTGCAGGCGGCCAGCTACGCGATCGGCGACAAACGGGTCTGGCACGATATGGACGGCGATAGCGCCACCAGCCTGCAAGCCATGCGCGATTTGCCCAACGGCGGCGGCAAGGTTTACGTCTGGGCGCAGGACGGGCTGGACGTCAGCGTGGGCAGCGATCAGGCCGACGCGCTGGCCGAGCGCTTCGCCAACAGCGTCTATCCCTTGGAAGCCTCGGTCGTCAGCGAGCCCTGGGGCAATGACATCGATCCGGGCTGGCGCGCGCTGGCGCTGCCCGGCGACACCAAGGACGTGCACCTGGTGTTGAGCCGGCTGAACGATCCGAATCAGACCGGCGGCGGCCGCTTGCTCGGCTATGTGCGCTGGACCAACGCCTTGCTGGCGTCGGCCGCGCCGGCCATGTGCGGCGGCGACCAAGAGTGCCGCGACGTGGTGGGCAAGAGCAATCAGGCCTTGGCCACCTTCGTGGACTTGGACACCTTCGCCCAGGCCGATCCGGGCCGCAACTGGAATATGAAGGGCAATGGCCCCAGCCTGGCCCTGTCCACGCTGGCGCACGAATACCTGCATGTGCTCTACGCCTACAACAAGATCCTGCGCAAACCGCCGGGTTCTGGTCAGCCCACGGTATGGGAAAACGAGCTGGCAGCCCAGACCATGGGCTATCTGGTATCGGCGGACACCTTCACCGGCGGTCGCGGCAGCGACGCCAACTCCCATCCGGACCTGCGCCGCGGCGGCGATTTCGAAAGCTTTCTGCGCCGGCCGGCTTGCAATTTGAAGGGCTGGAGCGTGGCGGCGTCGAATTACACCTGCTACCCGAAAGCGCTGGCGGCGGGCATGCAGATGCTGCATCAGTTCGGCGCGGGCGTGATGAAGCCGTGGGTGACCGGCGCCAATACTGGCGAAGCGGCCTTGAACGACGGTTTGCGCGCGGCGGGGGCCGGCGATTACAGCAGCCTGATGCTGCGTCTCAACACCACGCTGGCGCTGGGCGGCAATCCGGCCAGCGGTTACGGCTTCCCGGCCAAGACGCTGAGCCTGCCGGCCAACCAGTATTTCCCGAACGGCAAGAGTTTGTTGTTGCCGGCGGTGCCCTTCCAGGCGCAGGAAATCGGCTGGAGCGCGTTGGCGACGGCGGAAACCTATAAGCAGAGCCTGCCGCTGTCGCGCGGCGTGGCGCGGGTGACGGTGCCGGCCAACAGCCATCTGATCCTGCTCAAGCCATGATGCGCGGGCTGCTGCTGTGGCTCGGCCTTTGCGCCGGCGCCGGCGCGATGTCGCTGCCGCCGTGGGAGGAGGGCACCCTGGTCGCCGTCGGCGCGCCGCCGCTGGTGCGCTTGGGGGTGGAAAAGGGGGATGGCGGCACCTTCGTCATCCAGCCCGCTACCGACGGCCAGGGCCTGGGGGCCACGGAAGTGGCCGCGTTGAAGCAGCGGACCGGTTCGCGCATTCGCTATCGGGCCGGGCCGTTCAAAGCCCATCCGCTGCTGGGGCGCGAGGCCGTGCTGCTGCAGGCGGAAGTGCTTGAGACGCGTTGAGTCGTAAAAACCGCCTGGCTTCGAAGAAGCCAGGCGCTTGTCTTCCGCGTCTACAGACCCAAATCCCGCCACATCGCGTCTACGCGTTGTTTGACCGCCTGGTCCATCACGATGGGCACGCCCCACTCGCGGTTGGTTTCGCCCGGCATCTTGTTGGTGGCGTCCAGGCCCATCTTGCCGCCCAGGCCGGACACCGGGCTGGCGAAGTCCAGATAATCTATAGGCGTATGTTCGATCAAGGTGGTGTCGCGCACCGGGTCCATGCGCGTGGTGATCGCCCAGATCACTTCCTTCCAGTCCCGGGTGTTGACGTCGTCGTCCACCACCACGATGAACTTGGTGTACATGAACTGGCGCAGGAAGCTCCAGCATCCCATCATCACCCGCTTGGCGTGGCCGGGGTATTGCTTCTTGATGCTGACCACCGCCATCCGGTAGCTGCAGCCTTCCGGCGGCAGGTAGAAATCGACGATTTCCGGAAACTGCTTTTGCAGAATGGGCACGAAGACCTCGTTCAGCGCCACGCCCAGCACCGCCGGCTCGTCCGGCGGCTTGCCGGTGTAGGTGCTGTGGTAGATCGCGTTTTCGCGCAGGGTGACGCGGTCCACGGTCAGCACCGGGAAGCGGTCCTGCTCGTTGTAATAGCCGGTGTGGTCGCCGTAAGGGCCCTCCATCGCGGTGTCGTCCGGATGTATATGGCCTTCCAGCACGATTTCGGCGCGCGCCGGCACTTGCAGATCCGAACCCAGGCATTTGGTGAGCTCGGTGCGGCTGCCGCGCAGTAGGCCGGCGAACTGGTATTCGGACAGGGTGTCCGGCACCGGCGTCACCGCGCCCAGGATAGTGGCCGGGTCGCAGCCCAGCACCACCGCCACCGGGTAAGGCTCGCCGGGATGCTGTTGGCAGAATTCGCGGTAATCCAGCGCGCCGCCGCGGTGGGCCAGCCAGCGCATGATGACGCGGTTGCGGCCTATCAGCTGTTGGCGATAGATGCCCAGGTTCTGGCGTTTCTTGTTGGGGCCGCGGGTCACGGTCAGGCCCCAGGTGATCAGCGGCGCCACGTCGCCGGGCCAGCAGTGCTGGATAGGCAAGCGCTCCAGATCGACTTCCGCGCCTTCCCATACGATTTGCTGGCACGGCGCCTTGCCGACCTCCTTAGGCGCCATCGACAGCAATTGCTTCAGCAAGGGCAGCTTGTCCCAGGCGTCTTTCAAGCCCTTGGGCGGCTCCGGTTCTTTCAGGTAGGCCAGGGTCTTGCCGATCTCGCGCAACTGCATCACATCGGCGGCGCCCATGCCCAGCGCCACGCGCTCGGGCGTGCCGAACAGATTGGCCAGTACCGGGTAATCGAAGCGTTTGCCGTCCTTGACTGCCTGTTCGAACAGCAGCGCGGGACCGCCGGCTTTCAGTACCCTGTCGCCGATCTCGGTCATCTCCAGATGCGGGGAGACCGGGGCCGCAATTCGTTTCAGCAGGCCTTGTTGTTCCAATTGGGAGACAAACTCCCGTAAATCTGCATATTTCATGACCATCTCATGATCTGGCGCAAAGTTTGATATTAGGTGCTTGGATAATCTGCCACCGGACGCCGAACGCTACTGCTGCCCGCAGTCAAAGTCAACGATGGCGGCAAGCGCCAGGCCTGCATTCGACCAAACATGACAGGAGAACCCAATATGAAAAAGCTCGCTCTCGCCGCAATGATCGGCCTGGTTTCCGCTAGCGCCTTCGCCGCTCAAGGCGACATCCTGGCGCGCTTCCGCGTGATCAATGTCAACCCCGACGCCAGCTGGAGCAACTCTGGCGTAGTGTCGGGTTTGAATGTCGACGCCAAGGACAGCTGGGCGCCTGAGGTCGACTTCACCTACATGATCACCAACAATATCGGCGCCGAGCTGATTCTGGGCACCACCCGTCACGAAGTCACCACCAACACCTTCGGTTCCGTCGGCAAGGTATCGGTGTTGCCGCCGACCTTGACCCTGCAATACCACTTCGCTCCTGACGCCACCTTCCGTCCCTATGTGGGCGCCGGCATCAACTACACCCGTTTCTACAATGAAGGCCTGAAAGCAGGTAGTGCGACAGATCTGAGCGTGAAGAAAAACAGCTGGGGTCCGGCGCTGCAACTGGGCGCGGACTACGCGATCAACAAGAACTGGTTCGTCAACCTGGACGTCAAGAAAATCTGGATCAAGACCGACGTGACCGCGGATCAGCTGGGCGGCGCCAAACTGGGCGAACTGAAGATCGACCCGTGGGTATTCGGCATCGGCTTCGGCACCAAGTTCTGATCGGCTCGCCGCTTTGAATCCAAAACGCCCTACGGGGCGTTTTTTTCTTGCTTGTCGCGTTAGAATGGCCGATTGAGAACTTTCCGACACTGGAGAAGCAAGATGACTGATTGGGTTGCCCAGGCGGTGCGCAAGATAGAGGCCGATTTCAATCGCTCCAGCGACACCCATTTGATCCCGCTGCCCATCCCCGGCGCGCCGGAGATACAGCTCTATTTCAAGGACGAATCCACCCATCCCTCCGGCAGCCTCAAGCACCGGCTGGCGCGCTCGCTGTTTCTATACGGCTTGTGCAATGGCTGGATACGCGAAGGCAGCACCATCATCGAGGCTTCCAGCGGCAGCACCGCAGTGTCCGAGGCCTATTTTTCCCGCTTGCTGGGCCTGCCCTTCATCGCGGTGATGCCCAAGAGCACCTCGCAGGAAAAGATCCGCGCCATCGAATTCTACGGCGGCCGCAGCCACCTGGTGGACGATCCCGCCACCATTTACGACGAATCCAAACGCCTGGCGGAAGAGTTGAACGGCCATTACATGGACCAGTTCACCTATGCCGAGCGCGCCACCGACTGGCGCGGCAACAATAATATCGCCGACACCATTTTCACCCAAATGGCCTATGAGCCGAATCCGGTGCCGGACTGGATCGTCTGCGGCGCCGGCACCGGCGGCACCTCGGCCACTTTCGGCCGCTATGTGCGCTACCAGAAACTGCCGACCAAGGTCTGCGTGGTGGACCCGGAAAACTCGGTGTTCTACGACAGTTTTCATACCGGCAGCATGGACTGCCGCTGCGAAGGCGGCTCCGGCGTGGAAGGCATAGGCCGGCCTCGGGTGGAACCCTCCTTCATTCCCACAGTCATCGACAATGTGATCCGGGTGCCCAACGTCGCCAGCTACGCCGCCATCCACTTCCTGGAAGAAGTGCTGGGACGCCGCTGCGGCGGTTCCACCGGCACCAATTTCTACGGTGTTTGCGAACTGGTGGGCCAGATGCGCAGCCAGGGCCGCAGCGGCTCCATCGTCACCTTGATCTGCGACGACGGCAACCGCTACCAGGGCAGCTATTACAACCACGATTGGCTGCAGGCCAACGGTTTCGATATCTCGAACTGGGTGGAGCGCTACCGCCGCTTCTTCAATGAAGGGCAGTGGTAAGCGCTGTTTGGCGGCGCGTAGACGGCGAGATGCCGACAGTTGTTGTCAAAAAGCATCAATTATTTGAATTGGAACCATGTTGCGCCGCACCGAAAACCCAGCGTGCGGCGCGCGGTTTTCTGCTGAGAAAATAGCAACTTACCGGCCCGGCCCGAACGCCCGGTTCGCACAATGGAAAAAATGCGCTGAGGTCTTGAATTTTCAAGGGATTTCAACGGCCCCAGCTTTATCTTTTTTGTTAAACTGGCGCCCTTTTTCTTGGGCGGGGAAGACAATGGCTCTCCTTGAAATCAAAAATGTCGTCAAGCGCTTCGGCGACTACACGGCGGTCAACAATGTCAGCCTGTCGGTAGAGGCAGGCGAGTTCTTCACCCTGCTCGGGCCCTCCGGTTGCGGCAAGACCACCTTGCTGCGCATGCTGGCCGGCTTCGAGCAGCCGGATTCTGGCCAGATCCTGCTGGACGGTCAGGACATGTCGCAGGTGCAGCCGGAAAAACGTCCGGTGCACACCGTGTTTCAAAGCTATGCCTTGTTCCCGCACATGACGGTGCGCGAGAACATCGCCTTCCCGCTCAAAATGGCCAAGTGGGACAAGGCCAAGATCGCTTCCCAGGTGGACGAATTGCTGGAAGATGTGCGCCTGACCCAGTTCGGCGACCGCTACCCGCACGAGATGTCCGGCGGCCAGCGTCAGCGCGTGGCCATCGCCCGAGCGCTGGTGGACCGTCCGCGGCTGCTGCTGCTGGACGAACCGCTGTCCGCGCTGGACGCCAAGCTGCGCGAAGAAATGCAGCTGGAACTGATCAATCTGCAAAAAGAAGTGGGCATCACCTTCGTCTACGTCACCCACGACCAGGGCGAAGCGCTGGCGCTCAGCCACCGCATCGCGGTGATGAGCCACGGCCAGGTGGAACAGCTGGACGCGCCGGAAACCATTTACAGCAAGCCCAAGAACCGCTTCGTCGCGGACTTCCTCGGCCAGTGCAATGTGCTGGAAGGCAAGGTCAAGCGCGTGGACGGCGACACCATGCTGGTGGACCTGAAAGGCTGCGGCGAAGTGCGCTGCCTGACTGTGCCGGACGTGCGCGAAGGGCAGACCGGCTGGCTGGCGTTGCGTCCGGAAAAGGTCAAGCTGGACAAGAGCCTGCCGGCCCACGACGACGAAGCCTATTTCAAAGGCCGCGTTCACGATTGCCTGTACCTGGGCGACGTTACGCTCTACGTGGTGGAAGTGGGCGAAGGCGTGATGGTGGAGGCGATGCTGCCCAACAGCATTCCGGGCGTCGCCAAATTCTTTGACGACAACGACATCGTGGAACTGGCCTGGCGCTTCGACGCCGGCAGCTTCCTGACGGAGTAAACGCGCATGGCGATTCGAGATCGATTCGGCAAGTGGGCGCTGTCGTGGCCGCCGCTGGTCTACCTGATCCTGTTTTTCCTGGTGCCGTCGCTGATCATGGTGGTGGCGGCTTTCCGCAATCCGGGCGATTACGGCGGCCTCGCGCCGATGTACTACCTCGAGGAAGGCAAGCTGGTCTGGGATCTGACGCTGGACAACTTCCGTCGCTTGGTGGAGGAGCCGCTCTATATCGAGCTGTTCATCAAGTCCGCCGGCTACGCGGGGATCACCACCGTGGTTTGCCTGTTGATGGCCTATCCGCTGGCCTGGCTGATCGCCCGCTCCGGCAAGAAATACCGCGACCTGATGCTGCTGCTGGTGATCCTGCCGTTCTGGTCCAACTTCCTGATCCGCATCTACGCCTGGATGATCATCCTGGGGCCGCAATCGGCGTTCACCAAGATGCTGAACGTGGTGGTGACCTCGCTGGGTTTTGAACCGGTGCGTCTGCTGTTCACCCCGTTCGCCGTCATCGTCGGCCTGGTCTATGTGCACCTGCCCTTCATGGTGTTGCCTTTGTACGCCAATCTGGAAAAACACGACATGGCCTTGCTGGACGCGGCGCAGGATCTTGGCGCCAACGCCTGGCAACGCTTCTGGCGCGTGACCTGGCCGCTGAGCCTGCCCGGCGTGTTCGCCGGCTCCGCGCTGGTGTTCATCCCGGCGCTGGGCATGTTCGCCATTCCGGACATTCTGGGTGGCACCGACTCCATCATGATCGGCAACCTGATCAAGCAGCAGATACTGGACACCCGCGACTGGCCGTTCGGTTCTGTGCTGTCCATCATGCTGACCGGCGGAGTGTTGTTGATCGCGGCCCTGGGCGCGATGGTGGGCAGAGGAGGCAAGAAACGTGGCTAAGAAACAATCCCGCTGGTTGTGGGCGTCGGCGCTGCTGACCTATCTCTTCCTCTATCTGCCGCTGGTGATCGTGGTGCTGTACTCGTTCAACGATTCCAGGCTCAACGCGGAATGGGTGGGCTTCACCCTCAAGTGGTACGACAAACTGTTCCACAACGAGAAGATGCTGAGCGCGGCGGCCAACTCGCTGATCATAGGCATCATCGCCAGCGCCTGCGCCACCGTGCTGGGCACCTTGGCCGGCATCGCCATGCATCGCTACAAGCTGCGCTTGCTGCCCTTCCTGGTGCTGACGCCCATCGCCATCCCGGAACTGCTGATGGGGGTGTCGCTGGTGATCTTCTTCGTCATCGTCAACCAGCTGATCGGCATTCTGGAACTGGGCATGATCACCATCCTGCTGTCCCACGTCGCCTTCTGCATCGGCTTCGTCGCCATCGTGGTGCGCGCGCGGATGCAGGGCATGGACGACAGCCTGGTGGAAGCGGCGCGCGATCTGGGGGCGACGCCGTTCCAGGCCTTCCGTCTGATCACCCTGCCGGTGATCAAGCCGGGCATCATCGCCGGCGCCCTGATGGCCTTTACCTTGTCCATCGACGACTTCGTGATCACCTTCTTCACCGCCGGCGCAGGCGCCAGCATGCTGCCGCTGGAGATTTACTCGATGATCAAGATCGCGGTGACGCCGGAAGTGAACGCCGTTTCCAGCTTGCTGATGCTGTTGACCCTGGTGCTGATCGTCATTGCTTCGCGCGTGTCGCCCAGCGCGTTGCGGGCCAATGGCTGAAAGCCTGTTTAAGTAGTAGGGCCCCGGCCGGGCAACAAGGGAGCCGGCCGGTTTTTCATGTAGTCGCAACGCACTCGTGCGAATAGAAGGAAAAACGCAATGAAAAAAGTCCTGGTGACGCTTGCCCTGGCCGTATCTGCACAAGCGTACGCAGCGGAAGAATTGCACCTCTACAACTGGAACAACTACCTGTCGGAAAGCACCGCCAAGAGCTTCGAGGCTTATTGCAAGTGCAAGCTGGTGCAAGACTTCTACGGCGACAACGAAGAAATGCTGGCCAAGCTGGCCGCCGGCGCCAAGGGTTACGACATCGTGGTGCCGACCGGCTTCGCGGTGGAAGCGCTGATCAAGCAGGGCAAGGCGCAGCCGCTGGACAAAAAACAGCTGCCCAACTTCAAGAACCTGAACGCAGGCTATCTGAACAGCTTCTTCGACAAGGGCAACCAGTACTCGGTCCCCTACGCCTTCACCACCACGCTGCTGGGCTACAACGAAACCAAGCTGAAAGAACTGGGCTTGCTGGACAAGGCCAATAGCTGGGCGCTGATCTTCGATCCGGCCGTATTGGCCAAGCTCAAGGGCAAGATCACCGTGCTGGACTCTCAGCGCGAGCTGGTGTCCGCCGCCTTGATGTATCTGGGCAAGCCGGCCAACTCCACCAATCCGGCGGACTGGAAGGCGGCGCGCGACGTGATCCTGAAGGCCAAGCCCTACTGGGCCGCCTTCAACAACCAGAGCTATATCAAGGAACTGACCGTAGGCAACATCTATGTCGCGCTGGGCTATTCCAACGATATGTACCAGGCGCAGCAGGACGCCAAGAAGGCCGGCCGCAAGTTCGGCGTCAATTTCGGCTTGCAGAAAGAAGGCAACACCCTGTCGCTGGACAACTTCGTGGTGTTGAAGGACGCGCCGCGCAAGGACCTGGCTTACAAATTCATCAACTTCATGCTGGACGGCAAGAACGCCTCCGGTCTGACCAACGAGATGGGCTCGGGCAACCCCAACGCCGCCGCCGGCAAGTTCGTCAAACCGGAACTGACCAAGGTGCATGCGATCTTCCCGACCGCCGGCGAACTGCCGCGCCTGCAACAGCTGAAGGACTTGAACGCCAAGGACCGTCGCGAGCTGAACAAGGTGTGGTCCGAGATCAAGCTGAAGTAAGCGGGATACTCTATATAGGAAAAGGCCGGGATTCCGGCCTTTTTTTATTTCAGTCCCAGCGACGGCGCGCCAGCTCGCCGATGGAGGCGATGCGGATATCCACATGCGCAGGCCGCCGCACCTGCTTGCTGACCCAGACCGTTTTCATGCCCAGCTTCTTCGCCGTCAGCAGATTGGGCAGCGAGTCCTCCACCATGATGCAGTGCCGCGGATCCAGCCGCTCTTGCGCCAGAACTTTACGAAAGGCACCGACATGCGGCTTGGGCACGTAGTCCACTTGCTCGACGCCATATATAGAGTGGAAGTGCCGCTCTATCGCCAGGCGCTGCAAAATGCCTTGCACATAATGGTGCGGGCCATTGGAGAAGATCAGCTTGCGGCCCGGCAGCGCGCTCAGCGATTCCGCCAGATTGTGCTCGGCGAACAGCCATTGCTCCAGTTCTTCCAGCTTATGGGTTTCCAATAGGAAGTCATGAGGGTCGATGCCGTGGTGGGTGACCAGCCCATGCATGGTGGCGCCGTATTGCGCCCAATAGCGCTCGCGCAGCAAGCGGGCTTCCACCGCGTCCACTTGCAGATGTTTCATCATATAAGCGGACATCGCGTGGCTGATATGGGCGAAGATGCCGCCGCTGGCGTGGTGCAGCGTGTCGTCCAGGTCGAAAATCCAGGTTTTGTTGCGCATGATTGTGCTTCTAGAAGGGCGGACGAGGAGGGGAATTATCGTTTTTTCAATCCGGAAACGACAGTCCCTACCAGTGCATGGCGGCTACGCTGAAATTCTTCATATGGATGATTCAATATAAATCATGGGGATAGCTTGCGAGAGGCCTCTTTTGTCAAAAATCTTTCACGAAAGGTGTTGACGGGTTTAGGGGGCTGACGTATAGTTCGCCTCCTCAGCAGACAACGCAGCGACGGAAACGAAACGCAGCGACCTGCACCGATCTTTAACAGAACGAATAACCGATAGGTGTAAGTGCTCGGTCGATGAC